>JABSQA010000081.1 GCA_013213825.1 Henriciella sp. | reverse complement strand
GGAAGTCGATGAGATCAGCGGCCACAATTTCAACAGAATTGCCCCAAGTAAGCCGCTCGTCTAATGTCTCCTCCTGACCCAAAGCAGACGTTACGAATACACGTCTGAACGCCCAAAACGGTTGGGCGGTCTTTTCACGTCCCCTACTCCCAACGCCGAAGATGCCCGCGCAGCTCTGCCCACGACCTGATCGGGGGGCGGGTATCCATGGACCTTTATCCCCTGCAGACCAGAGGCGCGTTCCGTCCTTGGATCTCTGCCTGCGCAGGGATCGGCGGAGGTGAGTGTTGGACAGGGTGGGGATAAGCGCCCTTCTATCCCCGCCCCATCAACCTGCCCTTATACTCCCGCGCATCTCTCCTCGTGATAGGGCGTGTCCGGAACGGCTAGGCAAGAGGAGGGAGCGATGGTCGCGTGGCTGAGGCAAGGGAGCTGTACCTTTGCATTTGGTAACGCGTCGGGGGCGCTAGTTGCCTCACTCCCAATGGAGACAGGTTGGCCCCATAAGGGCTGTAAAGTTCGACCCCCCAGGAGTCATCCCAGACCCGATCTGGGGGACTAACGGTGAAAACATGCCATCGCAGGCGCGCTTTGATCAAGCGCTATACCGACCGTCTCGAAAGAGCGGTCATACGTTCGCGTTTGTTCAAAGCGCGCCTCGCTCTGATAGACCCTCAAGGCGCAAGCTTGTGAGGCGATTTGGCGTGCACGCGTCGGGCGTGGGTCGATCTATCTCGGCGTTGTTTCCACCAGTCGCGACGCCGTCACCGTTCCAAGCCCTTGATTGAAAAGCATCACACATACCGGTTCATCTTCGTCCACTTCAAACTGAAAGCTCTGATTGCGAATGTCGGGATGAAAGCCACCAAGGACTGCCATTTTCGCAGCATCACTTTCCGGCCAATTCGGCCGCATGCGACACGCCAAAGGGTTGTCGCCGCAACTCAGAAAATCTTGATGCGATACGACAAGATCAGGATCTTCGATGCTGCGCGGTTTATACACGGTCAAAGAGACACTATCAGATGCCGCAATAGAGACGTTCATGTCGCGATCGGAGGTAAAGGTCAGACATTCGATCACAGTCTGATTGCTCACCTCAACTTCGTCATCGATGAAAACGGACGGGTTCGCCCGCAAAAACATATTCACCGCAATCGGTACGAGAAAATAAATGGCCAAGATGATGCCCGCGAACGTCAGCACCAATTTCAGTCTACTCATATTGAAACCCCCAATTTTTATGCGACCTTACTGCCGAAACACATTCGTCTATCCACCACATTCGAGTTTGCTCGCCCGGAACTCAGGACTGGCGAGATTGAGATCAAAGTGATAAACCGTCACTGTTGTGTCAGGCGGGTTGGCGACTCTCGACTCACGATCCCACGTAATGCTTATCGTGAACGCTTCATTCTTCTCTCGATCTAAGTATTCGATTGTCCGATTCTGATAGGATTCGCGATCGTTGTTTTGTTCTTCGCACCATTGCCAGTTGAGATAATTCTCGCCTTCCGGAAGCCAGGTTTCATAAAGACTGAATGCCCTTTTTTGCGACATCCGAGTGTCATAGAGCTGGTTGCCAATTACATGCGAAGATCTCTCGCCCATCATTTCATTATACGCCGCCACATTAGAGCCTAACATGACTGCAGACCCTGGCACCGGAAAGTCACCTTCCGTCAAAGCCGGATCTGATCCGCTGCCGCCAGAACAGCCCGCCGCGCACAGTAATAAGACAATAGCGGGAAGTATCCTTTGTCGCCGCATCTTTAGAAGTCCCCCGAATTCTTCAACAATGAATAGAACATGGCACCCATGATGAATTTTGTACACCAGTCTGAGTTGTATTTTTCCAATACGTTGGAATGTGCGGCGAGGCGAATTGGCATGCGCGCAGAGACATGTTTCCCGCCTCGCGAACTGACCCCACAAAATCTGACGTTGAACCAATCGCCCAAAGCACGCGTATAGATTGCACGCATTCCAAGGAAAGTTGGTAGTCATGAAGTTTTCTCGCATGAGCGCCCCAGTCATTTTGGTGGAATCGATCGCCATTTTCTGCAGCGTATTATTGGCCTTCGCTGCCGAGCAATGGCGCGAAGATATGAATGAGCGCGCGCGGGCCGAAGATATCCTGGTCTTGGTTCGGACCGAATTAGAGGCCAATCTTAGTGAGCTAGAGGCCTTGGCGGACACGCGCGAAACGATGCTACAGGGCTATATTCAAGCCTTGGATGAATTTGTAGATACCGGACAATTCCCGGCGGACTTGCCCAATTTGGATGTCCCAGACATTACCGTGGTCGCCTATCAGCTCGCGGCAGATTCAGGTGTGATTTCTGGCGTCGACCCGAGCGAGTTAATCGTCATTGCAAGAGCCTATGAAGCGCTCAACGCGGTGCGGGCCAATGAGGTTTTCTTGAACAATCGAAACGCGCAGATCCGGTTTCGAGATGGAGAACAGTATCTTTCCGGCTTCATCTATTTTGCCAATCGCGCCATGGTCAACGAACCCGCGGCGATCGATGCGGTCAAAGCGGCCATTGAGACATTGTGATCAGCAGCACGCCATCGCACAAGCCTCAAATCGACAAGCCGAGGCTCCATTTTGAGACTCCATAAACTTGGCACCTGCTTTTGAATTTGCTCTTATTCTAAAAAAGACTGGGAGGAAAACATGGGTCTTCAGATTACCCCAAGTGGTCAAGCATGCGGGGCATCCGTGACCGGCGTGGATTTGACCAAGGATCTCGACGCGCGGACGGTTGACGCTATTCGCGCAGCTTGGCTCGAACATCTCGTTTTGTCTTTCCCAGATCAGGCCATGTCCGACGATGATTTGGAGCGGTTCACCCTCTATTTCGGGCCGTTCGGAGATGACCCATTCATCGCGCCGATTGAAGGCCGTGACCATATCATTGCGGTGCAACGCCGCGCCGATGAGACATCCCCAATCTTTGCGGAGATCTGGCATTCCGATTGGAGCTTTCAAGAAACCCCGCCTGCCGGCACATGTCTGTTTGGGATCACTATTCCACCCAAAGGCGGCGACACGATGTTTGCCAACCAATACAAAGCCCTAGATGAGATGCCGGACGCCTTGCGTGAACGGCTGGCGGGAAAGAAGGCCATTCATTCCGCCGCGCGTGGATATGCCAAGGATGGCCTTTATGGCGATGGTGATGCGAGTGATCGCAGCATGGACATCCGCTCCTCAGATGCAGCGCTCGCCACGCATACGCATGATATTATTCGCACGCACCGAGAAACCGGCAAGCAAGCGATCTTCAGCTCAGCGGCTTATATTACCGGCTTTGAAGACATGGACGAAGAAGCGTCCAATCAATTGCTGATGGATCTCTATCACTGGCAGACCCGACCCGAATTCCACTACCGCCACAAATGGCAACCCAATATGCTGGTCATGTGGGACAATCGCGCGGTCTTGCATATGGCCACTGGCGGTTATGCGGGTCACGACCGCTTGCTTCACAGAACCACAATTGGCGATCGCGCGGCGGCTTAGACGCAGCGGAGCAAAAAAAGCGGCGCAACTCCGACTGAGCAGCGCCGCATCTACTGGGGTTGTAAGTGGGCGTTAAGCGGCCGCGCTGGCCATTTCATGAACGGCACGAGCGGTGAGCAATTGCCCTCCAATCCCCCAATCACCTTGCTCGACTTCGACAATGCGAACCCAGGTCACGCCCCGTAGGGCTTCGCCTTCAAGTTCGACCATCGTGTCGGTCACTTTGGTGATCATTTCAGCTTTTTGTTCAGACGTGAAAACGTCTTTGACGACGTCAATTGTTACGAGTGGCATTTTAGGCTCCGTGTTGATGTCAGGCCGGACCATCCGGCGACGAGGAGAGCTTCTCGCAAAACCAAATTTGGCGACACTCGCGCAAAGATAGCAAGCCGCTACACGATCCAGAGTAAGCCACTACGCATTGCGTAGTTGGTTGTCATTCGGCCGGTGCCTGCGCCCCATCCGCACCTACAAATCGGCGAGGCCGCACATCCGCATAGCGCGATTTCGGAAACCACTGAGACACAGTTCGAATAAGATAGCCCGCCCCAGTCAGAATAACATCCTCGGCTTTCACTGCGGCGCTCACCTCGCAATCGCCCATCCAAACTTCAGCCAAGACAGGCAGCGCGCCAGAGATATATAGATCGACCTCTTTACCGGGGTCATCTGTGCATAGATCAACCGTGTCTCCATTCGCGACCAGCCACCATTTACTGTGCGCATCCAAACCGGGAAAAGTGACGCTAAAAACGGTTTCTCCATCAGGGAGTTCGGCAGTGTTGAGCGATCTGTGAAAGTCCCACATAAACGTGCCGACGTCCAAATCCTCTTCATTCATACGCCGCCGAGCCCATCGTAAGCCCCATTTCGACATGTAATTGATCAGCGGCGCCAATTCGCGCCCGCATTTCGTCAATCGATACTCCGTTGCCTTCTCGCCGGCGACAGTTTTTTTAATGATCAGACCGTCCTCTTCCATTTGCTTCAGCCGCTTGCTGAGCACAGTTGGAGAGATGCGCGGCAAAGCGCGCTGAAATGCATTGTATCGGTTTGCGCCCATAAAGAGCTCGCGCATCAGCAACAGAGTCCACTTATCACCGATCATGTCTGCCGCTTTCACAGCGGGACAAAGGCTACCACTTTGATTGAGTTTTCGCGGTTCGTCTTCGACCGACAAATCCAGATCAGACATCCCTCATCTCCCGCCAACTACGCATTGAGTAGTGGAATACTATCGCAATCACGCACGCGTTACTACTCGCCCGAAAGTATCTCGAAAAAGCCCGCGCTGCCAATCTTGGCGCATCGAGCAATTTAAAGGAGATACAAATGCTAGATACACTGACCAAACCCGCCAGCGTCGACATGAAATCGCGCCAAGCCCCGCTCCGCGAGGGCTACGTCCGTATGCCGACCACCGCCCAGATTACGGACCATGCAACCACGCGGAGTGATCGCATTCAACCGGATCAGCCGATCTATACTGAAATTGAGTTCGGCGATGCTAATCGCACACGCCTACCCATTGCATTACACAAAGGCGTGGGCGGAAACAGTGATCTACCGGTACCAGGCGAACTTTTATGCGCCGCAATTGCGAGTTGCCTCGATAGTACCATTCGCGTCATTTCGAATATGTTCGGCTTGGCGATCGAAACCCTGGAAGTCCATGCCGAAGCCGAGGTAGACTTGCGCGGAACGCTGCGCATGGACCCGAATGTTCCAACGGCGTTTCAAAAAATAAGCGTTTCGGTCAACCTGGTTCCAAGGGATGAGGTTCCTAAAGAGCACCTCGACGCGATTGTTTCGGCTGCGGAGCAGAGCTGCGTTGTGCTGCAATCACTGCGAACACCGCCACAGATTGACGTCGAGCGCTGTTAGAATTTTGTCTGCGGCGCCAACCACGCCGCAGACCTAGCCGCGTTTGCGCAGCAGGATTTCTTGGGTCTAGAGAAATGTGGAGACTCAGCGCGAGCCGCTTAAAAAACTACTCGTCTTCGTCAATCATATCCGCCCAGAAGACCTGCTTACTGGCTCGGAAAGCTTCTACGAAAATGATCAAAATAGCTATAGAGAGCACCCACCATGCTGTGCTGGTTTGCCCAGCCCATTCAACCATTGCTTCTATCATCACCTTGCCTCGGTCTTACGCCGTCGATGCGTCCAATATGACGTCGACGTCTTAACGAGACCTGAGTCAATTTAGGCGCGAAACAGGCAATTCGTAATCAAAAGCGCCCAAATTCTTTACCCGGGATGACTTTTGCGTAAACAGAGGCGCATGAGTTCCCGCACGCCCTCCCGCAAACCGCCCGCTCGAGTCTGGCAACGCATGTTGTCTGGACGACGCCTCGATTTACTCGACCCGTCTCCCGTTGACGTTGAAATCGAAGACATCGCGCATGGTCTTGCGCGCGTCGCCCGATGGAATGGACAGACCAAAGGCGCGCATGCTTTCTCGGTCGCCCAGCACAGCGTCATTGTGGAAGCTTTGTGCGTCCAATTGGAACCCCGCCTCGACCCGCGATCGCGTTTACTGGCCTTGCTGCATGATGCGCCAGAATATGTCATTGGCGACATGATCTCACCGTTTAAAGCTGTGCTCGGCGATGGTTATAAAGATATCGAGGCCCGACTCGCTTATGCGATTCACGCCAGGTTTGGTCTCCCTGCCGAGACCCCTGCCAGTCTGAAACGTCTGATCAAAAAGGCAGATAATATTTGCGCCTGGTTTGAAGCCACGCAACTCGCAGGATTCTCCGAAGCCGAATCAGATCGCTTTTTTGGTCATCCCCCACGCGGCCTGCAATTGACGCTCACCCCGCAACCCACGGAAACAGCGCAGGCGGAGTTCATTGCCCGGACCGTCGCGCTGCTGGCTCATATTGAGGCGCCCGCATGAGTCTGATCATTGGCTTGTCAGTGGTGATCGTCGCCTTCGATGGGCGTAAGCCTCGCGTGCTGGCGACGCGCCGAGAAGACGGGGTCACTGCACTCCCCTTCGGCGCCTTTGATCCACAAGCGCATCGTACATTTGAATTGGCACTGCGCAGGTGGGTGAAACAACAGACTGGATTCCAACTCGGTTATGTCGAGCAACTCTACACATTTGGCGACCGCGACCGCGAAAGCCCAGAGGCAACGCTATTGGACGCCGCGCCTGATTCCCGCATTGTTAGCGTTGGCTATCTCGCTTTAACGCCGGAGGCTGAAAAACTCCCGGACGCGTTCGAAGCAAGATGGCGGGGCGGGTACCGCCATTTTCCCTGGGAAGACCGCCGCACCGGTCCGCCTGCCATGATCGAGGAGATGATTGCCCCGAGATTGATAACCTGGGCAGCGGGTAATCCAGACCGCTTGCTCCGCGCGGAAACGGCGTTCGGATTGTCGGGCCAGGACTGGCCGGATGAAGCGGTTCTGGAACGCTATGAATTGCTTTATGAAGCGGGTCTCGTGGCAGAGTGTGCTCGCGATCGAGGCCTACCTGTTCCGGACATCCAATTGGGGGAACCCATGGCCTCGGACCATCGCCGAATCCTCGCCACGGCCATCAGTCGGCTGAGATCTAAGATTCGCTATCGTCCCGTCGTCTTTGAGCTCATGCCAGAACGGTTCACATTGACCGACCTACAGAACACGGTGGAAGCAATCCTCGGACAGGTCCTGCACAAACAGAATTTCCGCCGTGCGCTCGAGCGCACAGGATTTGTCGAGGGAACTGGCGAGATGGAGAGCGGCACGGGTGGACGCCCGGCAGAACTCTATCGGTTTAAGCGTGAGGCTTTGCGGAAGACGGGTGCGCGAGGACTGAGCGCGCCATTGACTCGAATCTAAACGCCGCGAACATCAATCACTTATGAACGCGCAAACGCGCGAAACGCTGGGAACGCGAATCCGGCAGCAAGTCCTCCCAAATGTGCGGTCCAAGCAATTTGCATTACCCCAACATCGCCTCCAAGAAGGGCTAGCCCGATATTGATCACCAGCCATGGCACGCTGATCGACGAAGCCCCTTGCCAGCCAACCTCGCACGTATCCAACGGCTGGTAGCAAACCTGAAATCGCCGATGAGGCACCAATCACCGCGGTTGTCTCGTTGGCGTTTGCAGCCGTGCTCGCTCGTCCTGCGTTGCGGTCTTCAATCGCACTGTTAAGAATAAGGATGGGAGGCATGAGAATGAAAGACTTCAACGATAAGACCGTCGTCATCACCGGCGGTGCGACAGGTATCGGATTCGGGCTGGCCAAAAAGTTTGGGGAGCGCGGGGCGAAAATTGTCATTGGTGAACCGCGACAGAACCGGCTCGATGAAGCCATCGCGAAGCTGAACGCCGTAAATATTGAGGCATCTGCCATGGTCATGGATGTGACCGACGAAAACAGTGTTGAAGCTTTGGCCGATTTTGCATGGTCGACTTATGGCGGCGTGCATGTTTTGATAAACAATGCCGGGATCGCCATCCCGCGCGCGCCTATCACCGAAGCACCATTAAGCGATATGCGGCGCCTCTTCGACGTCAATTTCTTCGGCGTCTGGCTTGGCGCTGCAATTTTCGGAAAACGCATGATTGAACAAGGCGAACCGGCTGCCATTTACAATGTCGCTTCAGAAAACGCTTTCTTTAATGCGGTTCAAAATAGCGCGGCGTATATCGCTTCGAAACACGCCGTGCGCGGGCTCACCGAAGCCATGAGGGATGACTTTCCGGACTTTATCCAAGTCGGCATGATCATCCCCGGTTTTGTAGCATCCGAGATGACAGCCGGCTCGGCCAAATTTGCCATGGATGCTGATACTTTCGCTGCCAAAGTGGTCGACCAAATTGCAGCAGGCGAGTTTTACGTTGTCACGCACGCCTTCAATATTGAGCGTATCAAACCTATCCACGCCAAAATTGAAGATTCCTATGCGCGCAATGCGCCGCGCTACGAAGGCGATGATGAATATGATGTGCCGACTTTAATTGCGCGTCTGACAGCTGGGAGAGATGGCACATGAAGTGGTTGAAAGCAGGAAACACAGCGGTCGTCACCGGCGGAGCGGGCGGCATCGGGCTTGAGTCTGCGCGTCGGTTCGCGGCAGCTGGGATGAATGTCGTGTTGGTAGATAGGAAGACCGACGCCCTGAAATCCGCAGAAGCTGAACTCTCAAGCTTAGCGGGTAAAATCGTCTCCGTTGAATGCGATGTTTCCGATATGGCCGCAATGGCTGCTTTGCGTGATCGGGTTGATCAGGAATTTGGTGCTGTTCATTGTCTTATGAACAATGCAGGCATCGGCCGTATGGGAACAAAACCCTGGGAAGATCTCGACGCGTTCAATAGCCTGGTTTCAGTCAATCTTATGGGCGTCATTCATGGCTGCCACGCCTTCATGCCCGGCATGCTGGCACATGGCCAACCCGCCGCAGTGATAAATACGGGGTCGAAACAGGGCATTACACGTCCACCCGGTAACTATGCCTACAATCTCTCCAAAGCCGGCGTGCTCGCTTATACGGAAAGCGTCGCGCATGCGCTGCGCCAGGAGCAGGATTGCCAGATCAGCGCACATTTGCTGATCCCGGCATTCGTCTACACACCAATGATATCCGCCTTCATTCCACAAAAGCCACCTTTCGCGGCAACGTCGGAAGAGACGGTCGACTTTATGATGAGTTCGCTTGACCGTGGCGACTTCTACATCCTGTGCCCCGACAATGAAACACCGCGCCCGCTCGATGAAAAACGGGTTCAGTGGACGGCTGATGACATTATCAAGAATCGACCCGCTTTATCACGCTGGCATCCGGATTTTGAGGATGCGTACAAAGCCTTCATAGAAGATTAGACTGCGACGGATCGGATGTCTTCGATTTGGCCACCAGCCACCCAAACGCACGACAGAGCTACTCGGCTTCGAAAGCGCTTGGCGACCATCCGAGGTTGTCCAAATATGGATCAAGAAAGATCAGCGTGTTCGCAACGTCCCGCATGCTAAAATTCATCGTAGCATCCGCCGTGAGCGAATCCGCGGACACAGTTTGGTCCGGATATCTAACCACTAGATCATCCAACATGCGTTCCAAATTCCCAACATAATCCGCAATTGTCATGAATCGGACGTCGTATGGATCTTCATTCGGATCCACGTCCGACACAGGCAATTCAGGATCGCCGGAAGGTGTCGCAGCATTTGGATCGAAATCGCTCGGCACCAATCCCACGTTGAACGTATGCGGATCGTAAAACAGCAACAGATTGACGATGTCATGATACTCCAAAACCATGACGGTCTCAGATGAAAACGCATCAGGTGAAACCACAAGATCGGGATTGTTCTCGCTATAGTCTCTGATCATAAAAACCAACCAGAAGCTCTGCATAATCTCTGGTGGAATCGTAGGCACCGAACTCGTCTGCGCGATGTCGGTGGCCGCATTCAGGCATGTCGGACCCGAGCAATAGGCATTTTGTTCTGCAGCCGCCATCAACGGTGTTGCGAACAAGAGTAGGCTTGGCACAAGCGTTTTAAACAAATAATCCTCCTTGAATTGCAAGTACAGTATGACAATTATATTTCAATTTACATTATCTCTATATTCCTTTATTACTTAATTTACGTAATATTTATTTGAAATGAGATGAAAAAAGCGCCCCGAACTGCAGCCTATTCGGGGCGATAAAGGTTGGCATTGTCAGGAGGTGATTTGGCTAGAATTTATAGCCGAAACCAATGCCAACGATGGTTGGATTAATGTCGACATCCGCGTCGACGGTCGCGCCTAATGCGGTTGTGAAGTCAACGCTGACATCCGTATTGATCCAGACCTTCTTGACGTCGGCATTTAGCAACCAGCCGCCTGGCTCACCATCGAGATCATAGTCGACGCCGACTTGCAGCGCACCACCAAAGCTTGGATCATAGTCAATGCCGTCGGCGACAGATCCCTCGTCTTCATTGAAGAAGAATGTGGCATTCACGCCTGCGCCAACATAAGGTTTGAAATTGGTGCCTGTATCGAAATGGTATTGCAGTGTCAGGGTCGGTGGCAGCAACCAAACATCGCCCAGGTCAATATCCGCATTGGTCAACGCTCCAGGTACGGTGACACCCACCGCATCGACATCATGTGGCGTCACCGCCAGGATGAGCTCGACGGCCCAATTATCATTAAAAAAGTAAGTGATATCGAGTTCAGGTACATATTGGTCGCCAATATCGACATCGCCGATAAGACCCGTCCCCGCAGCAGACAAGTCTGCGCCCTCGTCGGGGAGAACGCCGAGAACTCGGCCGCGAACCATCCAAGGATTATCTTCTGCGTAGGCGACTGTACCGATCAATGCAGATGTCGCCATCAATGCGGAACAGAATAGTGATTTCATGGCTAAGCCTCTCTTCTAAAAGTGTTGGAGACCAGCTAGTATCCTGATTTAAATATAAATATTATCCAGTTTGCCGCGCGGGGACGTGTCGCGCGACAGGTCGGCTCAACTGCGTAATTGTCCTAAGAGACGCCCCCTCCCGATCATGTCATAGACGCAAGTAGCCGTGTCAGTTTTTTCGATTGCCCCTTCACTTTTGGTCCCAATCAACCAAAATGGCAGCTATGGTCGATACACACACTCATTCTCACGCAAATACGCCGTGCAGCCCGCAGGATGCCGAAACCTTCCTCACTGAGGCGGAACAGTTGGTTGCGGAAAAGGGTCAAAAACTAACCAAGATCCGACGCAAGGTCTTGCGCCTTCTATTGGAGAGCAATGAACCGGCCAAAGCCTATGATTTGCTGGCCAAGTTGGATGGCGAAGGCGCGGCAAAGCCGCCAACGGTTTATCGAGCGCTCGACTTTCTGCAGGAGATGGGGCTCGCGCATAAGATTGAGAGTCTCAACGCCTATGTCGCGTGCGGTCATGCGAGCCACGCACACTCAGCAGTGTTTATGATTTGCGATGCTTGCGGGAGCGCTGAGGAAATTCACGCGACCGAAACCAGCCAAGCCATTGCAAATGAAACCCTTGCCGCTGGATTTACAATCTCCAATGCCGTGATTGAAGCGCGGGGGATTTGCCGGAAATGTCCGGCATGATCCGATTGTGGAGCGGCATTCCTAATACTTGGGATTGCGACGAGATGGGGCATATGAATGTCCGGGTCTATGTCGAGAAAGCCATGGAAGGTCTCGGCTCACTGGCCGGCGCCATTCATATGGAACATGCCTTTCGCGCCAATGCTCTATCAACCATGCTTCCCGCAGAACACCATATCCGTTACATCCGCGAAGCGATTGCTGGCCAACCGCTTCGAATGACGGGCTGCGTATTGGATTGGGATGAGACAAGCGCACTCATCTATCAAGATATGCGGCATGCGGATGGTCGCCCTGCTGCCGCCTTTCGCACGCGTGTCCAGCATATTGCAACATCTTCAGGTAAACCGTTTCCTTGGAGCACACGTTCTCGAGCGCAACTCGAAGCGCTAAAGGGGACGCAGCCAGATGATACGAAACCACGCGGCCTGGATCCAGATGTCACGCCTATTCCCTCAAGCATGGCGACCATGGATCAAGTCTCCAAAATCGGTGCGCCAGAGATCGGGCGCGGGACAATTTTGCCGCGCGAATGTGATGTCTTCGGTCGGTTCGCGGCGCCAGGCTTTCTCGGGCGAATCTCAGATTCAGTACCGATTTTGATGTCAGAGTGGCGGGAAAACGTCGCCGCCTCAAATGCAAGCGAGCGCATGGGCGGCGCCGTGCTGGAATATCGGCTTGGCTATCGAAAGGGGCCGCGTGCGGGGGATCGGTTCGTGATCCATACCAGCCTTGCAGATGTCCGCGAAAAAACACATTCCTTTGCCCACTGGGTTCTCAATCCGGACACTGGCGAAGCCTATGTGACGAGCCAAGCGGTCGCGGTCACATTGGACTTGGACACGCGGAAGGTCATTCCAACCCCAGAAAAACAAATCGCTGAATTGGAAAAACTCGCGCCGAGAGGATTAACGCTTTAACTGGACGTGCCGTGTACTTACATAGATAGCAGATAGATCCAGTAATGCTCCTTTTTATGAGAGAGAATACTGAACCATTCCCGCAAAAGTTCATCTGAATCACCAAAAATAAACGATTATACCGCCATTTATGCCGCCAGAGGCGCGACTATGGCGATGAACCAATTCCAATATCAACACGCACCATCCGATCAATCAAATAAGATAACGATCGGCGTCATCGCGTTGGCGATCATCCTCTTTTTCGCCATTCTCGCTTGGCCGCGAGCGACCCCTAAGCCGGCGCAATCCATGGCCGCGTCGGAAACTATGACTCCCGTCCTTGGACCGACGCAATTAGGAGGCAAGTTAAATGACAATAACACCCAAGCCTACCTTGCAACATTGCACCGCGTTAAACCGTTCCGTTCAGAAGCGCTGCACCGGCAAGCCGAGTCTGCAATGTCGGAGGGCGCAGGCCGCGAACAGCTCGCCGTATTGGTCCTATCCGCGAATGATCGCGATTTAGAACAAGACCTAGCTGATCTGATGCGGGCGGATGTCGCTCAGGTCGATAAATTGCTCGCCATGCTGCAAACGGGCGCCACCGCTTTATCGAGAGAGGCGCCGCAATACTGTAAGCTTAGCGCTTACGACGCGCATCGAGGTAGCACGATCGGTCAAATCAGTAACACCCTCGTGGGTAACTTTACTTATGGGTCTCGCGGCTATGATTGGCTCATTCGTTTTGATCGCATGTTGCTCGAGGCCATCGAAGATGGACGCAACAATCCCAAATCATATGGGAGATTAACGCCAACCGATCTCACAGCCCTGCAAACCATGGGAACATAGATGCTGACAGGGCGTCACTTGTCAAAACTCACAAGATTGCAGTCAGAGTCTTCCCAAGTTCGGCGTAACGCGCTCGCCAACATGAACTTGTGCGAGATGCTCGCTGAAGCTCTGCCGGCGGTGAAAAGATTGCCCGAAGAAACCAAAGGTCGCGCGATGAACGAAATTGCACGCGCGAGCGACGCGGGTGCACTTGATCTCGGATTGATCCTCGAATTTGCGAGCCGTCGTAACGCCGACTAAACGTCGAATGCCCTCACGGGGCTAAGCACCGCGCAGGCTGCGCTTCACGAGTCCGACTTCCTCGTCAGCAATTCCCTCAATGAGGCTAGATATGAATGATGAAAGCTCATCGCGCACATCATAAGGGGCCTCCATCGGCAAGAAATGCGTGGTGTTGACGCGTTCTTTTAAGATGAGATGCGGACATTTCGCGGTTAATTGTGCTGCCACTTCGTCCGTCATAACCGAGTCGCGATCCGGCCGCAGAATCGTAATCGGGATGCGATGCTTTTTGACTTTGGCGAGCGCCCCCCAAGGACGGTTGCGCTGGGCTAAAAAGGTCGCGGCCTCCCATTTTGGATCGCATAGGAGCTGCCAAACTTGCTTATCGCTATCTGGATCATTGCCATCTGTGCGGTCGAAGGCATCGAGAATATAGTCCTCGAGGAATGGTTTACGCCATGTCGCAAAGGCGCCGCGGCCTTGATACTTGAACTCAATATGTTCGCGCGACTCAAAATTGTTGCGACGACGACGCGCTTGTTTGGCCATGTGGCTGCCACCGCGTCGGAATGGCGAAAGGTGCATCGCCATATAATAGCGGCGTGGCAGAATCACAGGATCGACCAAGACCAGCCCCGCTATTTTTTCAGGCCTCGCGCCAGCCACCATCAGAGCAACGGTTGCGCCCATCGAGTGTCCCCCAAGCACGATTGGCCTTGTCGGCGACTCTCGGTCGATAAACCCAATGACATCATCGCGGTAGCGTTTCCAAGACTTCAACTTGCTCGGCTTGGCTGGCAGAGTCGAGCGACCATGCCCACGCAGATCCACGGCTTGCACTTTGGTGCGCAACCCAAGCGGCGCCAAGATCGATTGGTAAGTCATGGCGTTAAAGCCCGTCGCGTGTAGCCACAGCGCAGCAAGCTTTTTCGCCGGGTCCCCAAATTCCAACGCAGCCATGTCCCCGTCAGGGGTCTCGAATGTGAAACGACGCATTCTGTTCCTAAACTTTACCCAAACACCCGTCGCAGCAATTCGGTGGTTCGTGCCACGGGGTTATCCCGAATTTTCTTCTCTTCAACTGCCAGATATGTGAACAGGCCATCAAGGCCAAATTGGACCGCATATGAGGTTAAATCAGACTTATAATCGGTTGCCGCAATGGCAAGCAAAGGCTGACTTGCGGTCACGCTGTCCAGAGCGCGATACGCCCCGGACGAGTCGAGTGCGCTTTCAACATACGGCGTAAAGGTTTGGCGCAAACTCGCTTCCGTTCGATTCCGCAAGAATTCCGTCGCTGCTGAATCGCCGCCGCGTAGAATGCCGACAGCATCTTCGATGGTGATTGATTTCACCGCATCTATCACAATTTGCTTGCCCGCGGGCACCGCATCTTCCGCGGCCCTATTCATACGCAATTGCACGTCATCCAATGGGCCCGATAGACCGAGCTTCGCGAGTTCACCTTGAACTTGTCCCAGACGTCCTGGCAGCGGGATTTGAATCTGCGGGTCTTTCCAATAGCCATCGACCACGCCGATTTGAGAGGCCACACGCTCAGTGCCAATCTCCAAGGCTTGCCTCAATCCGGCATCGATTTCCGCGAGAGACAATTCACTGCCGCCGGATTGCCCCGTTTCGATGCCGCCCAACACCTCACCGAGCACTTGCCCGAACTCACCGCCCGAACCACTCTCGCAGCCAGCCGGAAACAGGCATAAAGCCACCGCTCCTAAAATCGTATACCGCATTGCCCTCTCCTTTGGTTCGCTTCATGCTGACCAGGATTCATGCGTTAAATCAAACGCTTACAGTCTTATC
>JABSQA010000080.1 GCA_013213825.1 Henriciella sp. | reverse complement strand
CTGCATGACCGTAGCAACACGTAACACACTCTTGGTGGGTGCTGGCCTATTTTCGGTCGCGATCTTAGGTGGATTGGCCTATGCGGGCGGGGGGTCTGGCGGCATGAATCCTTGTAGCGGCGGTTGTGCACCGGGTGGACAAGGACCTGCTGTTATTCCTGGGGCCGGCATGGGTGGCTCTAATATGGGCAGCGGGCAAATGGGTCATAGTGGCCATTGCTGTAAAGGACCCAAAGGCCCGAGTGTGCACATACCAGGTGTAAATGTATCCGGCCCGAATGTGATGGTGCACGGCTCGAACGTGTCGATCCATCAGGGCAGCATCGTTTCCCACACGCAGAGTTATTTAAACACGCATGTCGTCAGCGGCGGTGAAAGCGGCGTCTATGTTTCTGGTGGCGGCGGTTTCTACACCGCGCAAGGCGTAAATCCGACGCCGATCACGGCACTGAACGTCGAAGGCGGTGAGGAGACCTATCTGGAAACCGTGACCGAACAGGTGCCCACCACCGAGGAATATTGCGAAGACGAAATCGTAATGACGTCATCTATCCGTCCGCTTCAGGCGGTTTGTATTGATGATAAGGGTGTCCCGCATCCGGCCTCGCGCGTCGATGCGAGCGATCGCGTTCCCGCAAGCTATCATGGCGAACTGTTTCGTTGCATGGCGGGCACGAGCATGCAGGTCACATTGGGGACGATTGAGCATGGCAAAGCGAGTTTTACACATGGTGAGACGTTCGCATGTCGAAAAGGCGAAGCATTGGTTCACCAGCGCGGTGGAGACCTGAGCTGCGCGCCACAAAGTCCGGCGCGCTCTTGTAATGAACGCTCATTGCTGCGCCGGCATGGCCCGGGCGTGAAACTGGTTGAGACGCGTTCCAAAGTCAAAAAGTGTATTCCGCGGACGCGCACAGTGATGACCACGGTTGAACGTCAGGTGGAGCGCACCCGCGAAACAGTAAGTCAGCCCTTAATGTTGGATGGCGGCGTCGGCCAAGGCGTCTACTAGACCGCACTTCAGAAAACGTACCGTTTAAGCGAGCCCGTATTCGGGCTCGCTCGATTTTGTCTGCTGTGCTACAAATTGTGCCCAGTAAGGACGAGAGGGACCCTGTGGATACCAGCTTGACCAGCGTAACCGGCGGCAATGTGTTCGTTTCTTATTCGCGGCTTAATCTCGATTTTGCCAATCAAGTTGTCGCTTTGCTGGAAGACGAAGGGTATGATCCGCTCATTGACCGAGACGATATTGAAGTCACCGAGCGATGGCTTCATCGTCTGGAAGAGCTGATCAAATCCAGCGACACGGTTCTGTTCATTCTCACCGATGAATATCTCCAATCGGAAAGCTGCAAGTGGGAAGTCGATAAGTCGCTGGAACTCGGAAAGCGCCTCATTCCCGTCCTGCCCAAGCCGTTAGAGTCTGCGGAAGTACCGCCAGCTTTGGCGGCTCTAAACTATATCCATTTCTTCAATTTGAGGGAGGGCGATGGCACGGGCTTTTATGCGGGGACCAAGGCGCTGCGGCGCGCTTTACGCCACGACTTAGAGCGCTTGCGTTTACAACGGCGGTTCGAAGACCGCGCGGCCGGGTGGCAAGCGGGTGAAGACGATTTGTTATCCGGCGAGCAATTGGTTCAGGCCGAAGGGTGGTTGAAAAGTGTCCCGCCAGAGGAGGGTGTTCCTGAAGCGATCAGCGCTTATATTTCCGCGTCCCGCGCCGCCGAAGATAAGCGGCTTCGAAATCGTCGGCGCTGGACATTCGCCTTCGCCGCCATGGGGATTGGTGCCTTGGTGGCAACGGGCTTCGCTGGCGTGGCGTGGTATCAGGCACAGTCTGCGCAAACCGCGGCAAGAACCGCGATTGAGCAAGCCGACATCACTCGAGGCCAGGCAAATGACGCGAAATTGGCAGCACAAGCCGCTCAAGAGGAATTGCTGACAGCAGAAGATGATGCGGTGAAGCTCGCCGAGGCCGCTGATCTCTGGGCGCGTGGATCGCGGGCCGCTGCGCAGACTCCGTGGGGACGTGCCGCCGCCGGTGGGAGCGATATCGACCCAGTTGAAGAGACGGAAGGTTTGCTTCAACGCGCCTTCACCTATCTGAACGGCGTGTCTCAAAAAGACAGCTTACACATTTGGCAAATCTCTCGGGCGGTCACACGTGACCTCGCTGAGACGCGTTATCATGCTGGTAAAGATACCGCATTTGACCTGATCAATGATTTGCTCGCCACCCCGCTCAACGAAGATGCGGTTCCGGAAGATTTTCTTGCCAATGACATGCCGCCCATTTTGGCTGAGCTTCATGCCTTGCGGGCGGTGTATGCCTGCCCATTGGAGACGCAACGCGCCTCTATTTTCGAACGTATTGATACCGCAGACGACAGCGTGAAAGCGAACTTAACCTGGAGCGCGGTCGCAGATTTAGAACGTGCGCCTGCTGGAATATGCGCAGAAGCGCGCGAGGCAATTTGCGGCTACGCGGTTGATTGTCCGATGGAAATGCGGGTCATGGCCCCCATGACACCGGCACCGATTGTTGAGGCAGGACCAGAGCCGGTAACAGAAGAAGAGTCGGACCCAATCATCGTGACCCGTTCGGAGCGCGTGCCAGAAGCGCAATCGCCTTCCAGAATGATCAGAAATGATGCGTTCAAGATCACAGAACTCTACCTACACATTTCCAGCGAAGAGCAACGCCCTCGTGCTGAAGAATTGGCCAAACGCCTGATTACCAAAGGCTATAAAGTTTCGGCGATTGAATTGATTGAGGCGCCTGCAGGCAAAAATCGGTCGGTGCGCTATAATTTCGATGTCCAAGAAGACCAGGCGATCGAATTGGCAAATCTATGCGCGGATCTTGCTGGTGAACTTGGCTTTCGAGCTTGGTCAGACGTCCGCACGTATCGAACAATCTCGCTCGATGGTCGCTATAAAGGTCTTCGTCCCAATCGCGCGGAGATTTGGTTTTAAATGCGCTTGAGCGCGTCACCAATGGTGTAAAATGAAGCGCAGGAGGCTTTGATTAGATTGCCGGCATGGCAGCATGCGCACGCCGTACGACCGAAGCGAGATCCAGTAGCATTAATGCCCCATTTTCAGTTGTTTCGCCCTTCAGCACGATGGCTTCTTTGACATCATCCGAGATCCCCCTCGACCCGTCACCGCTAGCAAGCCGTGGTAACGAGCCCGCATCGCTGTCAGAGATCGTACATATTGAATCAACCGCATCGACCATGATCGCGTATTTCTTATCCTCAAGCGCGAAGATCATGAGTTTTGCGCCTTCGCGTTCGATCGCGGGGAGATCATACATTTGGCGCAGGTTGATGATGGGGATTAACTCGCCACGCAGATTGACCATGCCCTCAATTGCGTCTGGGACGCTTGGCGGACGAACAATCGAAGATGGAAATCCGATAACTTCATTGACGTCTTCAATGTCTAATGCGTAGCTGCTTGCAACTTGGAACGTAATCAAAGTGCGCTTATTTCGTTTGCTACGCTCGTTCTCCCGCGCTGTCTCATCGCTTTCTTGGAACAGCGTGCTGTGGCCCTGAACCACAGCGCTCAACTGATCATCATCGAATAGCGATTGATGATCTAATAGCAGCACCATTGTGTCATCATCGCTGTGGAGACAGCCTTTAAACATCTCATCATGATGCAATCCAATTTTTGGAAATGGTAGGAGATCGTCGGCATAGTAAGAGACAATATTGTCGATGGCATCGACCAGCAAGCTGATCAAACTCCCATTCATTCGCATGACAATGAGTTTGGCGCCGGACTCGACAAGTTCATCAATGGTCTGCGTGCACGTATTCCCAAGGAATTGCCGGAAATCTATCACCGGTACGGTATTGCCGCGTAGATCGATTGCACCGAGTGTCCAATCGCGGGCCAGCGAGGCATTATCGATACCTCTGAGTTCCACGATCTCTTTGATGCTGGTCATATCAAAGGCGCAAATCATATCACCGACTTTGAATGAAATGCATTGATACCGCTTGCCACGCTTGCGGCGGCTGAGGGAGGAACGCAATGCGCCATCGACGCGCGGGAGCTTTTCTAGATTGAGCAGCTCAAACGGGTCGAGGATCTGCACCAGGCGCGATCCTTGATCGAGCTTAAACACGCCACGAACGATGGTTTCGCGAAGGTCGCCCTCTGTGCGATTGAACAAGCTTTGCTCGGCGTCTTTTGCGTTGAACACGTCACCGGTGCGGTCGACGAGTAAACCAAAGCAATGCTCACCGTGTTCTATAATCGCAACTTTCCGTTCACCGCTCGCAGAATCATCTGTCGAGAACCCAAAAATCACTCGAATATCGACGACAGGAATGACCACGCCGCGCAGGTTAAACAAGCCAAGCAGATAATCTGGAGAGAGCGGAATTTCCGTGAACTGAGCTGGTTCGTTTACCACTTCCTGAATTGACTCAACGGAAATCGCGAATTCGCCATCCCCAATGAAGAATGTCCCAAAAATTGGGGTGCGCTCGGGGGCTTCATCAGAGGCAGCAACCGTCTGGGTAGGCATGGGGTCCAAACCCAAATCTGACGTCGATGCTCCTTCAGAGGGTGTGTTAAACTCCATCAGGCCGCTCCAATTCTAGGGATTGTCTTGATTTCGAATTCACCGGTTGAACAATCGATGATGACTTTGCGCGCATTGCACCCGCCGACTTCCTCATGGATTACGCGAAGACGCCGCTCGCGCAGCAGCGTTTTGGCGAATGCAGAATTGATCGAGCCGACGAGCTGATCTTCCGGGGCATCTGTGGCGCGAGTCATGTTTCCACCACCGGCGATGAAAACATTCACGCGTCGGCGCTGCTCTGGACCGATATCCATAAGACGAACCAACGAGTTAATCGCTTGATCGACATGCCGCGCACCGATTTGGTTTGTTGGTTTCGGAGACTTTGAGAGCAAGCAGTGTGCGAGTCCATAAACCCCTTCATCTGGATGTAGAAATCTAATTCCGATGCAGGACCCCAAAAGGGCATGCAGATACTCTCCATGTCGACCAATCTTAACCTGGCCGATTTGTGCGTGATGCTCGTTGGACGGTGTCATGCTGCCTTTTCCGCGAGCGCGTTGCGATGGCGATAGACCAAAGGGGCGACCGCGACGAAATTGGTATGTAGCGGCGACAGAGTTTCGGATTCCCCGATAATGAGAAGGCCACCGGATCGGAGCGCCCGTTCGACGTTTCTAAGCGCGCGCTCTTGGTCTTCATGGGTGAAATAAATCAATACGTTTCGCAACAATGACAGATCATATTGCGAAGACTGAAATGGCTTGAAAATATCATGCTGTTTGAATCGAACACGGGTGCGGATATCTGGGGAGACGCTCCAGCCATTGCTGTCATCGCCGACCATGTGTTTGCTAAACAGGTCTGGTGATGCCGTGCGGAACATATCGATGGCGCGGCCAGAGTAGATCCCTCTATCTGCCTCAGCAACCACACGCTCTGAAACATCCGTGCCTACTATTCGGTAATCAAATCCCGGATGAGACAGGCGAAATTCTTCAAGCACCATCCCAGCCGTGTAAATCTCTTCACCGGTTGACGAGGCACCGGACCAAACTTGGAACGGGCGATTGTGCCCGGCTTTAATCCAGCCAGGAACAAACTCGTCTGCGAGATACTTCCAAATGCGCGGGGTGCGATAGAAGAGTGTCTTATTCGTCGTCACCGCGTTCACGAATTCGACCATTTCGGTCGGGTCAGTTTTCAGCAGTTTGAGATAGCTCTCAAAATTGCTCAGACTCTTGGCGCGTAGTCGGCTGCGCAACCGGCTCACCATCATGGTCTTGCGATTCTCACGAATGGTGATGCCAGTATTTTTGTGCGTGATTTTTACGAGTTCAGCGAATTGTGCGTCACTGAGAGTGTCATCAAATGGCGTGCTCATGGGTCGAACAGCCTCCTTACTTTAACTGTCCGTCTATGAACCGAATTTTGCGACTTCTGCTTTCAGCGTGCCGGCGCCCGAAGACAATTGATCGGTCGAAGATGCGATGGTTTCAGAAGCAATTGCAGCGGTTTCCGACGCATCAACGATGATCTGGACGGCGTCCGTCACATCACGCGCAGCGGTTTGCTGTTCGCGGGCGGCGATCGAGATTTCGGAGATTGACCGCGTGGTCTCAGCAATGCCATCGACGATCCGCTTAAAGGCTTCGCCCGCCTCTTTGGAGATTTGGCTACCCTGCGCGACTCGTTTCACCGACTCGTTGATCAATTTAGTGATTTCTTTGGTGGCTTGCGAGGAACGCTCAGCGAGTTTGCGAACCTCATCGGCCACGACCGAGAAGCCAAGTCCATGCTCTCCAGCGCGGGCGGCTTCGATTGCTGCGTTAAATGCGAGCAGATTGGTTTGTGCCGCGATTTCGCTGATCACTTTGACGATTTCCGCGATCTCCTCCGAGGAGGCATTAATGAGCTCCATGGATTCAATCGATTTATCTATGGCGCGCGATCCAGCGTCGGCATCTTGTTTTGTATTTTGGGCGATTTCGTCTGCCCCGGTGCTGTTCTGGGCAATCGAGTCGATGGATGCGCTCAGCTCTTCGATCGAAGCGCTGATCTCCTCCGTCGTCGCCCCCAGTGATTGTGCGCCTTCAGCGACACTGGCAGCTTGCTCTGAGATTGCCGTAGATTGATCGGCAAATTCCGTTGCAATGCGGGTAACTTCTTTCTCAATCTCAACTTCGGTTGTGATATCAGACGTAAATTTGACCACACGGACGACATTATTCTGTTGGTCGAATATTGGGCTGTAAGACGCGTGCAGCCAGAGTTCGTCACCCGCTTTGTTGAATCGCTGATATTTGCCGGTATCGAATTCGCCGCGATTGAGCTTGTCCCAGAACGCTTGGTAGTCAGCCGAGCTGGTATAGGCTGGGTCACAGAAAATTCGGTGATGCTGTCCTTTGATTTCATCGAGAGCGTAACCTGCCGCAGCGCAGAAGTTTTCGTTCGCGTCGATAATCGTACCGTCGGGTTCGAACTCGATCACGGCTGTCGTACGGGAGATCGCGTCGAGCTTACAATTGAAGTTTTGTTGCTCAATCTTGGCCTCAGTAATGTCCGCAGCGAATTTAATCACTTTGAAGACGTCACCATTTGCATCAAGGATCGGATTGTAGGTGGCTTGAATCCAAACGACTGAACCATCTTTGGCGAAACGTTTAAACTCGCCATCTTTGATTTCGTCATCTGCAATATCCCGCCAAAAGTCCTTATACTCGCCGGACTCCGCATAATCCGGTTCACAGAAAATGCGATGATGTTGTCCAGCGATTTCGTCGAGTGCGTAGCCGGTTGCGCCAAGAAAGTTTTCATTGGCCGTTACGATCGTTCCGTCGGTCGTAAACTCGATCACCGCTTGTGAGCGATTCAGGGCTGCGAGGATGCCTTCATTGACTTTGTTTTCTTGTACCTGCTGGGTAATATCTACGGCAAATTTGATGACTTTAAAGACTTCACCATCGGAATTGAAAATCGGGTTGTAAGTTGCTTGAATCCATACTTCTGATCCGTCTTTTCCGAACCGTCTAAATTCGCCATCTTTGACTTCGCCTGAGCCGATCGTCTTCCAAAACGTTTTATACTCATTGGACTTAGCGTATTCCGGGTCGCAAAAAATGCGGTGATGTTCCCCGACAATCTCATCGATTTCATACCCTGTGACACTGAGGAAATTCTCATTGGCGGTCAAAATCTCGCCATCCGGAGTAAACTCAATGACTGCCTGTGACCGGTCGAGTGCGTTCAGAATGCCCTCATTAACCTTGTCACCTTCGACGTCGGCGGTGATGTCTCTGGCAAACTTCACGACCTTGAAGGGCTTGTCGTCTGCATCCATAATTGGCGAGTATGACGCACTCAGCCATAGTGTTTCGCCGTTTTTCTTGACCCGCTTAAACTCTCCCTCGGCATGCGTCCCTTTCGCCAGGTCTTTCCAAAACTTTTTATACTCCGGTGAGTTGGTATAGTCGGGTGCGCAGAACATCCGGTGATGCTCGCCTTCAATCTCGTCCAACGAATAGCCTGTCGCCGCCAAGAAATTCTCATTTGCGGTGAGAATGGTCCCATCCAATTCAAACTCAATCACTGCGTGTGAATGTTGAATTGCATCAATCAATCCTTGTTGCTCGCGATTGGCATAAATATTCTCAAGTTGCTCTAGGGACGCTTCGGTGCTCATGGACGATCTCGTGGTTGGTTGCTCTTGACGCAACCTGAGATAGAAATAGCTTCCTAATTTTTTTATTTTTCAAAGGGCCGAGAGTGGCTTAGATGGTTAACGAAGAGAATTCGTCTCTGATGCGTTGTGCGTATTTAACCCTCTAAATCAAATGAAAACTTACTTTTCGGCAGCGCTCTCAAGTAAAGGCTTCGATCTTTCGATGTTTTTATGAGGGTTAATTTTGCGCGCACTACATGCTTCATCGGCACTTCAGAGATGGTTTGGTGTATTTATCGGCAACAGATTAAACAAAAACGCAACTAGAAGTAGAGTGCCTCACCCCTCTTTGAAGTATCATTGGCCGAGTCTGCTTCATCGCTCGAATCCGCCTCAATTCAAATAAGAGACACCAGGACAAAAACTTTTTTTGGGCGAAACGGTGCGAAAACAATCCCAAAGTGAGCTGTGATGAATTTGCCGCGCTCGATCACGATGATGCGATTTGTCAGTTCCGACACTTGTCAGCACCGCGAATTCACCTACTCCTCTTCCCAAATCCTCCGCTGAGAGAGGATCCCCCCAGAACTGTAATATTCGAAAACTAAATCGGGAGACGTGAGTTGAAAAAGACCACTAACACCAATTATGGCCTGAAGACCGCTCTATCTCTGAGCGTGGCGCTAACAGCTATTACCGCTGGCGCTGGCTTTACGGCGATGGCTCAAGACGAAGCTGAAGACGAAGCCAAACGGCTGAACACGGTCACCATCACGGCGACAAAACGCGAGCAAACTCTGCAAGACGTACCTGTGGCGGTTTCAGTCGTAGACGAGAGCGTCATTGAGAAAGCCGAAATTCTCGATCTCAACGACCTTCAATCGGTTGTTCCATCATTAGGATTCCGGACTTTCCAAAACTCTGCGAATGCCAATTTCACCATTCGTGGGTTTGGTAATGGCGCTAACAATGTCGGTATCGAGCCTTCCGTGGGTATCTTCATCGATGGTGTGTACCGTTCGCGCGCAGCGGCTTCGATCGGCGACTTGCCAAACCTGGAGCGCGTTGAAGTCCTTCGGGGCCCGCAGTCTACCCTGTTCGGTAAAAATGCGTCTGCCGGTGTGGTTTCAGTTGTCACGAGCAAGCCGGATTATGAGTATGGCGGCAATGCAGAAGTCAGTGTTGGTAATTTCAACCTGCGTCGCGCACGCGGTTATTTCACTGGCCCGATCACTGACAACGTCGCTTTCTCGATTGGTGGTGGCATCAATCAGCGTGATGGCACAGCTGAAAACCGTGTCGATGGTGCGGATCTCAACTCCCGTGATCGCTGGAATGTTCGCGGCGAACTATTGATCGAGCCAACAGAGCGTCAAGAATGGCGCCTAATCCTGGACGCCGACGAAATTGACGAAGTGTGTTGTATCGCGTCGAACCTGGTTGAAGGTCCGACCGCAGACATCATTCGGATTATTGGCGGCAATGTCGACAATGCGACCCCGTTTGAACGTGGCATCTTCGTCAACGGAACGCCGAATAACACGCTCGAAAATAAAGGTATCTCGCTTCAAGGTGATATCGAGTTTGACGGTTTCACTCTGACCACGATTACGGCTTATCGCGAGACAGATGTCTCTAACAATTACGATATCGACTTTACGAGTGCCAATCTCGCGGCACTGACGGAAGCGCAGCAGCTCGAAACCTTCTCGCAAGAGATCCGTCTCACATCTAACGATGCCGGTAATTTCGCCTGGATGGTTGGTGGCTACTTCTTTGATGAATCTGCGGCGGTTCAAAATGAGCTTCTTTATGGTAGCGATTTCCGCAACTTCATTGATTTGGGGGCCGCTTTTGCAGGGGCCACGAGCCCAGCTGATATCCCAGCAATTATCGGTGCTTTCCAGACGGGAACGCTGGCGAGCCCGCTTGGCGCGCTTGAAGGCGGGTTAGGCCTACCGAGCGGAACGCTCGCGGGTGCCGGACAAGGCAATATTGAAAGCTTCACCCAAGACGACCAAGCGATTTCGATCTTTGGTACGCTGGATTGGCACATCAATGACCGACTCACGGCAACAGTTGGTTTGAACTACACTGAGAACGAAAAAGACGCGACTTTGAACATTCAAAGCCTCGACGTTCTTTCATCTCTGGACCTGACGCAAGTTGGGTACGCCCTGGTTGCGGACACCATCCTCGGATTGAACGGCGTCGATACGTCGGATCCAGCTGCGATTGGTGCCTTCATTGCCGGTAACCCAGCTGCTTATGGCGCGATCCAACAGCAAGCCTTGGCGATTGCCAGCAACTACGATCCAACGACGCCTGCCGCAACGCAAAACCCGTTGGCCGGTTTGCGGCCTCTGCAATTCCAACCACCATTCGTGAACTTCCCGAATGCGGTTGAGGATGGCACGATCAAAGCCGACGATCTGACATATTCGATCCGTCTGGCATATGACCTGACAGACAACATCAATGTCTACGGATCGTACGCGACAGGCTTTAAGTCTAATTCGTTCAATATCTCGCGTGATAGTCGTCCGTTTGCAGCGGTCTTCACCCCGTCTATTGATGCGGCAACCAACCAAGCGATTGGTACGGTCGTGGATCCGTTCACCGGGCAAGTGCTGCGGACCGGACCATCGTCGCCATTGGCCGATGCAGGCTTGGCTCAGCCAAATCTGATCACCGGAACGCGCTTTGCTCAGCCTGAAGAAGCCAAGGTGTTCGAAATCGGCTTGAAAGGGGCGTGGGATACGTTTGCAATCAATGTCGCGATCTTCGATCAGACGATTGAGAACTTCCAATCAAACGTCTTTAACGGCACGGGCTTTACGCTCGACAATGCTGCTGAGCAATCTGCGACGGGTCTCGAAATGGATGCGTCTTGGAGCCCAACCAGCAATTTGACGTTCACCTTTGCCGGTACATTCCTTGATCCAGTCTATGACGACTTTGTCGACTTTAACGGCAATGACTTCTCCGGCACAGCTGTATCAGGTGTGTCCGACGTGATCACGTCGACATCCGTACTTTACGAGTTCCAGCCCTTCGGTGCGTGGGACGCGTTTGTTCGCGCGGATTGGCAATATGAGAGTGACAGTGACTTCGGTGATGGTGGCGACGCAGCCGCAATCAACCAAGCGCTGGAAGGTCTCTATGATCGCGAAGTCAATAACATCAACGCGTCATTGGGCTTTGTCTCCGAAGACGGCCTCGGCATCACGCTCTGGGGTCGCAATATCTTTGACCACGAGTATATCACAACCGCGTTCCCGGGTGTGGCTCAAGACGGGACCTGGACAGGCTACCCAAGCCAGCCACAAACGTATGGCGTGACAATTCGCAAGACCTTCTAAGGTCGAGATGACCGAAAAGAGAAAGGCCCGCGGCGCAAACCGCGGGCCTTTTTTATGCGGCGTGATTAAAGTTCGCGGCTGACGAGCCAGGCCGATAGGATGAACATCACCAATTCGAAGCCGGCGAACTGCCAGTTCGAAGCCAGCGCGCTATCGCCATAAAAGTAAGAAGCGGCGCGGCCAAAGACATAACCACCCATATAAGCGGCAATGAAACAAAGCGCCGGAAATTCAAATCGCTTTATCGCTACGCCAAGCGCGCACAGAGCGGCGGCTCCCAAACTGACGCCGCCATATATGCCGCGCATTTCGAATACGCCGGAAATCCCTTCAGGAGATACGCCGAGACGTGCTGTCATTCCAACCGGGTCCGTGATTGACCAAAGGCCAAAAGCTACGAACATGAGCGCCGTTAGTGTCAAAAAAATTCGTGCCATCATAAGTCCGATCTAGGCCGCCGGCGCGAGATGACGATACGTAAAGTGCAAGAACAGGTCTTGTGACTTGCCACGCGGCGGTACTTGCGGAAAAAGACGCATCCGCGGTGCAGAATGAACGCCGTGAAAATGACTAAAAAAGGACCGCCTATGCCATTTGATTCACCCCGCCACGATTGGTCAAAAGCCGAAATCGAGGATTTGTACACACAACCCTTAGATGCCTTGGTGGGACGGGCATTGGAAGTAAAGCGCGCCAATTGGGCCGACGGCAAATTGCAGAAAAGCCAATTGCTTTCGATTAAAACCGGCGGATGTCCGGAAGACTGTGGCTATTGCAGCCAGTCGGCTCATTTTGATACCGGCCTCGATGCTGAGAAACTTATGCCGCTAGACGAAGTGGTCGCCGCTGCAAAGCGGGCAAAGGCGAATGGCGCCGATCGGTTTTGCATGGGCGCGGGCTGGCGATCCTTAAAAGACAGAGACGTCCCAAAAGTCGCCGCCATGATCTCCGCGGTCAAAGCCGAGGGATTAGAGACTTGTGTCACGCTTGGCATGCTGGAAGAGGGGCAAGCTGAAACCCTGAAAGAGGCTGGGCTCGATTATTATAACCATAATCTCGATACCTCGCCGGAATATTATACTACTGTCGTCACCACCCGGACCTATGCCGATCGGTTGGATACGCTTGGCAAAGCGCGTCGCGCCGGTGTGAAACTCTGTGTTGGCGGCATCCTTGGCATGGGCGAAGGACGAAGCGATCGCATCGGTTTGATTCACGAGCTATCGAAACTGACTCCGCATCCTGAAAGCGTCCCGATCAATATGTTAGTCCCAATCAAGGGGACACCGCGCGGCGAGCGCCCGGCGATTAGCGGACCAGAAATGGCGCGCGCGAGTGCCGCGGGTCGGATCGTGTTTCCCAAAAGCTGGGTGCGCTTGTCTGCCGGTCGCGAAGGCATGAGTGAAGGGGAGCAAGCCCTTTTGCTCTTAGCGGGTGCCAATTCGATCTTTGTCGGCGATCGATTGCTGACAACAGACAATCCTGGCGAGGATCGCGATCAGGCTCTGCTGGATGCGGTCGGCTTTGAGGCTGTCGAACATGAGGCTATGCCAAACACCGACAAGACCACACTAATCAATCATCTTTAGGAGCCGTCATATGAGCACCGATTTGCAAGCTGTTATCTGGGATTTTGGCGGCGTCCTCACCTCGTCACCGTTTGAGGCTTTTACGCGTTACGAAGCTGCCAATGGCTTGCCCAAGGATTTTGTTCGGTCTGTGAATGCCGTGAATATCCAAGAAAATGCTTGGGCGAAATTGGAGCGTTCAGAGGTCACCGCTGATCAGTTTGATGTGTTGTTTCGGGACGAAAGTCGCGCCTTGGGACATGAAGTTCCGGGTAAGGATATTCTCGGGCTGCTTTCCGGTGACGTACGGCCGACTGTGGTTGAAGCTTTGAAGATTTGCAAGACGCACGTGAAAGTTGGATGCATCACCAACAATGCCCCAGTCGGCAAAGGCGCTGGGATGAGTTCGGACGCAAACAAGGCTGCGCAAGTCTCCGAAATTATGACGCTTTTTGATCATGTGATTGAAAGCTCCAAGCTTGGAATCCGGAAACCAGACCCGCGCATTTATGCGCTGATGTGTGAGGCGCTCGACGTCGATCCCAAGCATTGCGTTTACCTTGATGATCTTGGAATTAATTTGAAACCCGCGCGCGCAATGGGCATGCACACGATTAAAGTGTTAAACGAGGCCCAGCTTTTGCAGGATCTCAGGCAAGCAACCGGTTTTAGTGGTATATGAAAACATATCTCTTAGGCATCGCAGCTCTCTTTTTTGTCGCCGCTTGCGGCAATGACGCGGCGTCGCCAAAAGCACGGATCGCTGTGGCAGCAGCACCTGCAGTCACGGCGCCGGTGGAGCGCGTTGATGAGACCCCCGTCTTAACCCTGGCGGCTGAGGAAACGATCGCTGAGATCCGAGATGTCTTAGAGCGCGACTCGCTCAACCGTTTGGTTCGCCTGGCGGATCGTGAAGAGAATTTCGTCTCCAATTTCGCGGGCGAGTCTCATAAAGTCCATTGGGATTTGTTGCGTCGCACCGGGTTTGATCCTCTGCACCGACTGGGCGAATTATTGGACGGGCCATATGGCACGCGCCAAGTGGGCGATCAGACTTGGTTTATCTGGCCGGACTTTGCGGCCCGAGATGCCCCAGATTTGCTACCAGAGAAACTCAGTTTTACCGATCGCGCGCGCTTGGCTGATTTGGTTGGTGAGCCTGGCCTTGCCAGAATCCGTGCAGGCCAAGACTATCCGGGAATCCGGACAGCGATTGCCGAAGATGGCCGTTGGCTCTACTTCGTTCATGAAACGATCGAAGCCACAGAAGCGGACAATTAATGGCAGACAAAATCGGCGCCCAAGCGGGCATAGAACAGCTCACGGGTTGGAACAGTGTTCCCGGGGATCGCGACGCAATTGCGAAGACATATAAGTTCTCGGATTTCAAAACCGCATTTGGGTTCATGTCTTCATGTGCCCTGAAGGCGGAGCAAATGGATCATCACCCGGAATGGTTCAATGTCTATAACCGCGTAGAGGTGACGCTCACGACGCATGACGCAGATGGCGTCACCGCGCTCGATGTGGAGCTTGCTGGCTTTATGGATGCCCTCGCGAGCAAATTAGGCTCTGCGGCCTAACAATAACTGGCGCTCAGGATTGGTCCGAGCTGACCGCCGCGCATTTCTTGCACAATGATGGCGCATGCATGGCCTGCTTGCGGCGCCGCCACGGGGTAGGTGGCCGCCGCGCCGGAATAGACACCGATCTGTTCCGCGGCGATGACAATGTTTCGACTTGTGAGTACTGCGCCACGGTTTTCACCGCGCGGCACCGCTGTTGTTTGCTCCGGCAGAAGTTCAAGGCGGTAGACCTCCGCGGATTGTGCCAGCGGATGTTCGAGTGCGGAAATGTTCGCGCGCAAGCCTTTATCGTTACGGGTCATGGTGAGTGCTGCCGTCACGTGCGGCGCTGACTCTAATAGGCTGGACACTTTGCCAGGACGACTGCCGACAGTTTCGTACCGTCCATTCACCACCGCTTGCGGGGTATACACGCTATTCGTGCCGCGTAGGGTGCGGTTGTACTGCCGCTGACGTTTGGTGTGCTCGGCATCGGAATATGGATCTTTCCAGGCGCCCGCGCGGCCGTGCACCAATCGATCCCAATAATCGACATGCCACTCCAAAACGATCAGGTCAGACCGATCCGCCAGCTCGGCGAACAGCTTCTCTGCGGGTGGGCAGGAGGAGCAGCTTTGAGAGGTAAACAATTCTGCGACGATCGGACTGTTCGCAGCGCCATCCGCGAGGGGAACGTCTTGTAGGCTCTGCGCACCGCCTCGCAATGATAGGAGGAGTAATAGCGAAATGACGGTGGTTAGGGCGACGAGAGATGCGCGCATTGTAATACTCCTCAGCGA
>JABSQA010000008.1 GCA_013213825.1 Henriciella sp. | reverse complement strand
AGCTAGAGTGTTTCTTGGTACTCAAGCATAGCTTCGCAAATAGCCACCACCTACCGGAAGAGCAAAACTGAAACACTGACACAACAGGAGTCACGCCGCCAAACCTCTGGAAACGCGCACCTATTGATTTTTAGCGTAGTTTAATAGGTCGACGCCTGTCTGCGGTCAGACCTCGAGAAAGATCCAAAATAGCGACGTCGCGACTGTCGTCCGCATAGCTCCAGCAACGTGTCGGCTCTGTTCTCTGATCTAGCTTATGGAAATCGCTGAGTTCAAAGACAAGGTCACCAAAATCATGGTCGATTTCACTCTCTTTCGTCACGTAGGAGCAGACCCGTCGAATATCCTCATCCGTTGGCTGAATTAGCTGTGTATGAACTGACCACGGCGCGATTTTAGATTCTATAGCGGAACTTTGTTCTTCGAAAGCATGGAACCTATAACGCTCTAGGAAGAGCTGCTCATACGCACTCAACGGTTGGCGAGTGTTGTTCATGAACCTGAGCAAAAACTCCGCATTAGAGTTTTGACTGTACAGAGCCGGTGCGAACAGCCGGAATACCGCGTCGCGCTCCAACACCTCGAAAACTGGTTGGTACCACAGGATATTGAGGTGCGTGCTTACTCCTGCCTTTTCAACAGTGACAATCGCATTGAAACGATCAGTTCCCGATACCTTCTGTTGCACGAAACGCTCACCAAAGAACGCTTGATCCATCCTGAATGCTAGCTCGCTGGCAGCACTTTTCGCGAGCTCGATTGCGCGGTACCGCCCACGGCACCCAAAGTTATCTGTATTGAGCGTGCCATTAAGCTGTACCACTGTGTACGCATACGGCATCTTTTGAGCGAAGTAGTCGGTCCAATTCTCTTTTAGATTAGATGTGTGCATTGCGATTGTCTCGCTTGAGTATTGTTATTGAATAGGAGGCGGCGGGGTGAAATCGCACTTCGTGCGAATTCCGTCCCGTCTTGTCGACTACTATACCACGACTGCAATACAACGAAAATATAAGGAACGTTCCAAGAACGAATTGGATTTTAACCGCGTCAAAAACTATCGTGCACTGTTCAAGCGGCGGCTCGTCATCTTACGGATGAAGGTGAGAAAGGTCCAATCCTTCAAAGCTTATTCTCCTTGAGAATGGTTCAGCGTAGTCTTCGATGTAGGGTTTGTAATATGCTCTATCCATTCCCTGTTGAGAATGTCCGATGATCGCTCTTTGAAACTTTAGATCCAATCCAGCAGATGACATTTTTGTGATGAGGGTTTGTCGGAAACAATGAAATGTCGGCCGGTCTCCCGGTAAACCAAATTCCGCGCAAACTTTCTCGCTGAAATTCCTGATGACCCTAGCTTCCGAGTACTTTTTATCTTTCGGCTTCTTCCATTCTTCGAAAACCCTTTTGTTTCCGGCGACTTTTGCGTGTTTGATTAGATCCACGCTTCCCAGCCGGATCAGCTCGGGGTGAACGGGGACTTCCCGATTAGCGTTGCCGGTTTTTGTCCCGTCGACGTTTAAATACCAAAGTTCGCCCTTCAAGCCTCTGAGTTCTTTCAAATCAGATGGCTGAAGAGCGCCAATTTCAGATGCTCGAAGACCAGAAAAGAGTGCGATCAACGGCGCCCAGAATAAGCTGTCTCTAATTACAGTCGCCCCAGGAGTGTATCGCCGCAATCTCGACTTACAGCCTGTAAATATTGGGTGATGAAAAATGTCGATTAGCTCGTGTGTTTTGAATGGACGGCGGTGATTGGCTGGATTGTCAGAGCCTTCGATCGAGTTCCCAGTAAAAGGATTCGATTTTATCTTTTCAGCTTCTACATAAAATTCGACAGCAGCCCCTAAAACACTCACATAGTTTATTTTTGCCGTCTTTGGTTTGATTGTATCGTATGGTTTCGAGAGCGCCGAATTCGCTTCAATCGCGGCAGCGATTTTCAGATTGGCGAATCGCACATCGGTTCGCTTCGGGATTTTAATCACAACTGCGATGTAGTTTTTTACGATTTCTCGTGTAATTGCGGAAATCGGATCGATTCCAATCAACTCCATCCAAACTCGATGGGCGGACCGCATCTTTTTGATGATATCCTTGTTTTCAGGATTTGACTGCTCGTATCGCTCAATCGCTGATGACAAAGTCAGCGCGTTCGAATCGGAACCCTGAAACAGCTGTTTGCGTTGGTCGCTCGGAACAAACGTATCGGACCGGCTCTCTTGCAGGATTAGCTTAATCGCCGTTTTCTCGGCGCGCCTCAGTAGGTCTTGGAGGATAATGAAATATTTGTCTTCGGGTTCTGGAACCCAGCCATTCGATTCATAGATCTTTATCGCTGCATCGAAGCTACGGACATTTTCGTCGGCGGGTTTCCCAAGCTCGGAAAGTATGTGTTCCCAGTCTTCGATACGTTTTCCAGCGACTATTTGTTCTATTCCCCTCGCAGCCTCGCGCGTCAGTAACCCATCTTCGTAAGTAGGATTCTCACGAATGTAGTTTTTGTAGAATTGATCCGCCGCGGTTTCGATTTGCTCTATGGTCGGCTTCATAACTAAAGCAGGAGGAATTTTTCGTGATCTCGCCCGACTCTCCCATTTGGCGATTCCGAGCTCCTTTTCCGCGCGGACCACACTTTGCTCAAAAGCTATCAAACAATCGCTGAGCAGACTAGCAGCCTCATCCGAATCTCTCGTGCTCAATGTATATTGAACAAACTGCTTTCCTTGAAACTCACGCGTATACTGCAATCGCTTTGGAATACGTTTTTTGAAATGGTAAGTCCCATCGCGTTGAATAGTGTTGAAGATTTTTCGCGCCATGGGAAATGTGTAACAATATGTGTGACAAAAATCTAGTTTCGAATAAGCCTATATCACCAATAAGTATTGTGCCATCGAGCATTTTTAAGATTAAAGTCAAAGAATCCCTGTCTCACCGCCACGCTGCCCCATAATATCTTGTATTATATAGATAAATTCAGCGTATTGGGGTCTAGTCCCCCAATATATCCCTCTCAACAAAATTGAACAGATCGCACGCAAAAAACACTGGTGAGCAAATAGTGTTGAATCTTATGAATCCCCCAACCCTAGTTCTGCTTTCACCGAGCGTCTCGAGACATCAATACCATCGTCTTTATCAGCCGCTTTTGGTCCGTAGCAAAATCGCGAACGCATATGGAAATTTGTCAGATCTCAATAGACAAAATCGAAGATGCTCACGTTTAAAACTCTTCCCATCCATCTATTTCTGGTCGTGCTTTCAATGCTGTTGCGCCACGCGTTTCAACCGCAAACTCCCGTGCGAGTTCTTGCTGTTCTTTGACGGGGCGAGGGGCGCTCTCTGGCTCTCTACGGTCAGGTAGGAAATTTGCGTATCCAGGACGGACTTTACTCGGGACCAAGTTTCGTCGCTCGCCACCAATGTCGAACCTAGAGACCTGCGACAACAGATTGTCGGCATCCTCATTTAGAGAGTGACTTGCGCGCGTAGTTTGACTCACCATGGCAGCATTTTGCTGTGTGACTTGATCGAGTTGGCTAACAGCGGAGTTCACCTCGGAAAGCGCTGTCGATTGTTCTTGCGCTGCAAGAGATATCTCTGAAACTTGATTGCTTACATTCTCAACACCTGAAACGATTTGAGCGAGTGCTTCACCGGCTCTCGCAACCAAATCTACACCGTTGCCGACGTGCTGGGAGCTTTCCTCAATCAGGTCCTTGATCTCTTGCGCCGCCGCAGAGGATCGTTGCGCAAGCGCCCGCACTTCATTGGCCACAACCGAGAAGCCTTTGCCCGCTTCTCCCGCGCGTGCCGCCTCGACGCCCGCATTCAGCGCAAGTAGATTTGTCTGGAATGCGATATCGTCAATAACGCTGATAATCTTCGCGATCTTAGTTGATGAGTCGGAGATTTGCTCCATGGCTTCAACCGCTTGATTGACCACGAGCCCTCCATTTTGTGCTTCGGAACGAGCGCGGTCTGCTGCCTCATTGGCTTCTCGGGCGCTATCTGCGGTTTTCGCGACCGTCGCTGTGATCTGTTCCATTGCCGCAGATGTCTCTTCCAGCGTCGCAGCCTGACTTTCAGTACGGTCAGAGAGATCATCGGCGGATTGACTAATCTCGCCTGCACCTGTTCGAATGCCGTCGGCAGTCGCCATAATGTTCGAGACCGTATCGCGCAGTTTTTGACACGCGTCATTGAAATCCGCCCGGAGCTTTTCATAATCTTCAGAGAATTCATCGTTGAGCGTTTCGACCAAGTTGCCGTTGGCGAGCCTGCCCAGGCCCTGTGCCAGATTATCGACCACAAAGGACTGCGCTTGCTCAGCGAGAACGCGCTCATGTTCGGCTGCCTTCAACTTATCCACTGCCGCATTGAAATCGAGTCTTAGCTGTTCGTATGTCTCGGCGAACTCTTGTCCGATTTGGGCTTCAAAGTTGCCCGCCGAGAGACTGTTCAACCCTTTTGCGAGATTTTCGATCACCAAAGAAAGCTCTTCGGCACGGCGTTTTCGGTTCGCTTCGACTTGAGCACGTTCCTTCTCATTTTGGGTGATATCGGTTGCGAGCTCCAACACTTTGAAGACGGTCCCATTTGCATCTTTGATCGGGAAATAGCTGGCCCGGAACCACAGGGTCTCACCGGACTGATGGATCCGTTGAAACTTGCCTTCCTTCACCTCTCCGTTGGCGAGGTCCGACCAAAAATTTCTGTACTCTGGAGATTGAGATAACTCGGCCGGTAACAGTTTGCTATGATGCTGACCGACAATGTCATTTTTTGCATGGCCGATGGCTGACAAAAAGATTTCATTCGGAGCTCTAATGGTGCCATCCGTCGAATACTCAACGGTAGCTTGAGAACTATCCAGAGCCATAAGCGCGCCTGAATTCGTACGTGCTGCGGTAACGTCATCCCACTCTAAGACATTGCCAACATATGACCCTTCATCATCGAAAACACCAGCGACATTCAGTGCAAACTTAAAGTCACCAATGGTAATGTCCGTCCGATAGGGAAGATTGGCAGGATCCGCTAGAAGCTGTCTCTGATGCGCCGGGTTCTTGTGGAACATGTCGATGTTCGATCCGATGATCTTTGCGGCATCGAAGCTCGGCCAAATCGATTTAAAGACATCGTTGTTTTCGGTCAGAAGCTTTTTGGTCTCTTCATTCACATGAGTAACCACAAAATCGCGATCAACGAGCATCATGGCGACGGATGAGCCGTCAAACCCTGCGCTCTTGAAGAGTGTCGTTTGTGCCGCGTTTTCTAGATCCGTAATGTCGCGCGAAAGCTCTAGAATCTTAAATGGATCGCCATTGCCATCAATAACCGGACTGTAGGTCGCTTGAATCCAAACCGTTTTTCCGAATTTGTCGACTCTTCGGAATTTTCCGCCACGATGTTCTCCTCTAGCGAGATCGCTCCAAAATCGTTTAAACCGCTTAGATTCTGCTTCATCCTCATCAAGAAGTATCGAGTGATGCTGACCTTGAACATCACTCACCGAATACCGGTATACGTCCAAGAGTTTCTGGTTGGCGTTCAAAATTGTCCCATCAAGCGCAAACTCCATGATGCATTGAGCTTCATCGATTGCTGCAATGGCACCGGCGTCTCGACGCGCAATGGTGACATTATCCCACTCTAGAACGTTCCCAATGTAAGCGCCTTTTCGATCAAAAACGCCGCTCACATTCAACGCGAATTTCAGATCACCAATGGAAATATCTGTTCGAAATGGAAGCCTATCCGGTGACGATAGTAACGCTCGCTGATGCGCTGGGTTTTTATGGAAAAAGTCAATATTGAGCCCGAGAATGTTATCTGCTCGAAACGTCGGCCAGACCTCTCGAAATATGGTTTCGTGCTCTTTCAACAGCGCTTTCGTTGCATCATTCACATGTACGATTTTAAAGTCTCTATCTACACTCATCATCGCGACGGATGATCCTTCGAACGCGGAACTCTTAAATGTGAGAGCTTGTTGATCCCTATCGAAGAATAGTCCGGGTCGGGTCGATAGGGTCGACGACGCCCCAGCCAGCAAGAGCGCGATAGAGATTAGAAGAAATATCAGGCCGCCAACTTCAGAAAGCGACGCGCTCCTCTGAAGAATCATTCCGCCCGAGCTCAGAAGAGCTGTAGCGATTAAAGCGATTATTGTAGCGAGATTTATCGTCTGACGAGTAAGCATGTTGTCCCCAGCTTAATACCATCTATACGTGTGCAATTGATTCGACTTTGAGTTGTTTCTTGGCCCCAAGCGTGATCATTTGGTTAATTCCGACCTACGTAGATATACGTATTTACAGCGATTTAACCAGCTATCCTTCTGATATATATGTTTTTTATTTTACGAGAAACTTGAAAAGCATCAAATTTCCCGCCCAAACATTCGTGCGGTATTCGACACCTACTAACTCAGAGCATATATTTTTACACCACCTGTGGTTGTGTTCTTTCTAATCAGGTTTTTGGTTCAATACGAAAAGACGAATCGTGAGAATCAATGACTTGAGATAATCCTCAAAAACCTACCGAGCTGACGAAATGCATTCAGTTTGAACTCTCGGAACAAGGTTCCTGCATTGACATGCTCAGCGTCAAAGAGATTCGGAGCTCGAGCGCGAGATTCCTTTTGTTGGCATCACGCCAGAACAAATGCGCGATGGCCTTATCGCGCAGGGGGCGGAGCCTTGGTATGCTGAAATGAACGCTGAGATGACCCTGGCGATACGCATGGGCGTATCCTTCACGCCCTCGAATGACATCTTGTTCCTACTGGGGCGGGCCCCGCGTTCAATCGAGACCTATACGGCGGACCACAAAGCGAGCTGGCGCTAATCACGCATTGCAGGAATCTTCATCTCCGATGCCACGCGCCGCAGAGCGGCTTCCGCAATCTTCAGGCTTTGTTCGAGATCATGCAATGAGTCGGAAGGCACGCTGGGCAATTCATCTTTGATCCACACGATCGCTTTGAGCATGTCCGCCACATACTCGATATCAGCAATATCAATCTTTACGTCTTGCATTGGGCGCATCCCGGATGAGCATTTTTCTTAATGGATAGAAGGGCGCGCTGCATACAGCGGGGAAATGATATATTGAACCAAAAGACGCAGCTCACACTGCATTAAGTTTCCGACAGAATGTGGGGCCAAATGAAATCAACACTTTAGCGCTCTAAGTATTCGCCCCCTCAACTGAGAAAATCGCTGACTTCGTAGTTCAGCTTTCAAGACTCCGCTTGACCACATGGTTCAGCCTAGGCTTAGGACGAGGGTGACCTAGATCTTGACGGTCAGCATAGGCGTGACGCCCAGGGGACTTTTTGGAAGGAAGACGATGAATCTCGAGACCGATTATTTGGTGATAGGCAGCGGCGCGGTTGGGATGGCCTTTGTCGATACGATTTTGACCGAGACGGATGCGCACGTGGTCATGTTGGATGACCGCGCTGTGCCCGGTGGCCATTGGAACGAGTCTTATCCTTTTGTGCGTTTGCACCAATCAGGATCGACCTATGGCGTGACCTCAAAACCGCTGGGTCAAAGCAGAATAGAGACCACCGGCGTTAATGCCGGGTTTGAAGAACTTTCGTCGGGCCCTGAAATCACACGCTATTATCACGAATTGATGGAGGAGACGTTCCTCCCCTCTGGGCGTGTCACATTCCTCCCGCTCACCCGGTATGAAGAGGATGGCCGCATCTGGTCGACGCTGTCCGGGGAAGAGCACACGATTAAGGTCCGAAAGAAAAAAGTCTTCGCGAACTATCTCACAACCAATATTCCCGCCACGCATACTCGCAAATATGAGGTCGCAGACAGCGTCACCTGCTTGCCCCCAAACGATCTGCCATTGCAGGCGCCTAAATTTAAGCAAGTCTGCATCATTGGCGGCGGAAAGACTGGAACGGATTGCATTATATGGTTGCTGAAACATGGCTATGATCCCGACCGCATTCATTGGATTGCGCCGCGAGATGCCTGGTTCCTCAACCGGAAGAATTTTCAGACCCTGAACAATTCGCAATTCGAGGACACCGTTGGCGGTCAAGCCAAGGCGATGGAGATCTATGCGGCCGCGGAATCGGTCACAGACTTGGAAGACCGAATGGAAGAAGCCGGTCTGTGGCAACGGATCGATACCAACCGTCGTCCAACCATGTTCCACGCGTCAATCGTCGCCGAAAAGGAGATTGAAGAGCTGCGCAAGATCAAGAATGTCATTCGCAAAGGCCATGTTCAGCGGATTGAGCCTGGCAAACTGGTCATGGATGAGGGTGAGGTCGCCATCGACGCAGACACGCTGTTCATCGATTGCACCGCCAGCGCGTTCAAGGATTATGTGAATGTTCGCGAACCCGTCTTTCAACCCGGCGAGATCCACATTCAAGTGATCCGGCAATTCCAACCTTGCTTCAGCGCTGCGCTGATCGCTGCCATCGAGGCCCGCATTCCGGAAGACGACAAGAATAATTATGCGCGTCCGGCGCCTGGGATCGACACAACCACGGATGTACTACTGGTTTTGGCCGCAGCGATGGAAAACACCATGATGTGGATGTCATCGCCTGAGTTGGGGGAATGGCGCTCAGCCTGCCGGCTCGATGGGTTTGCTAGCATGGTCGACAATGCCGACATGAATGATCCAAAAACCATGGAAATCCTGATGTCGATGCTCTCAAATGGCGAGCCGGCGATCCAAAACTTGCGCAAAATTGCCGAAGAAGCGGGCGCATCAAGCTAGGCTACAATCAAAGAAACAAACAAAAAGCCCCCGAGCCATTGGCTCAGGGGCTTTTTAACAGGTTTCAGGCTCGCTTAAACGAGACCTTCACGCTGGGCGCGCTTCCGAGCAAGTTTGCGAGCGCGGCGCACAGCTTCTGCTTTTTGGCGAGCCTTCTTTTCAGACGGCTTTTCAAAATAAGTGCGGGACTTCATTTCACGGAACAGACCTTCTCGCTGCATCTTTTTCTTAAGGGCGCGAAGGGCTTGTTCGACATTATTGTCGCGAACAGTAATCTGAATAATGGTCAACTCTCCATAAAAGTCGGGGCAGGACGGGCCTGCAGATGTGCGGTTGTGGCCTATAGAGCCGAAAACAAGCCGCGCCTATAACATGTGGAAACCGCCTTGCCTATCCCTGGAGTCAGATATGCCGACGCCCTCTGAAAAACTCCTCAATCGCTGGCTTGATGCGCTTCTGCCGCGTGTCCCCATGACGGGTTGGACCATGGTCAGTGCCAAACAGGCGGCGCGCGAGGCCGATATTTCACAAGGTGAACAGGCTTTAGCCGCTCCAAATGGGTTGCCAGACCTAATCGATCACTTCTTCGACCGGGCCGTAGACGAAATGCTCGACACGCTCGCCACACAAGATCTAGCGAGTTTGCGGACACATGAGCGCGTCGCGGCTGGCATTCGCGGGTGGTTGGACGCGCTAGAACCGCACAAAGCCGCGGTTCGCAAAGCTGCCGGACGGGGCCTTTTGCCATGGGGCGCGGGTGCCGCCATGAAACGGGTCTGGACGATATCAGATGCGATTTGGGAAGCCGCGGGTGACACCGCGACGGACTATAATCGGCAAACCAAGCGCGGCTTATTAAGCGCGATTCTCCCTTCAATCGTCTTGTATTGGTTGGATATTGAGGACCCAGACGCCCTCGATACATTCATTGCAAAACGTCTACAGGCCGCCATGCGCATCGGTCAGAATGGCAGCAAAGTGGTCAAACCCTTTCTTGAATTTCTTGAACGGACGCGGGCGCGGCGCGCCGGGTAAACTGTAATGACTATTACATTTTTTAGCGGAACGGTTGCAAACCTGTAATCACTGCCGCTAAATGAAAGGCCGTGGTTTTTCGGGGAAATGGGAGGCAGTATGCCACGGCCAGCTGGCGTTCGAAATCATGACTTTGAAGCGAAGAAGACGGCGCTGCTCGACACGCTGTCCGAATTTGCTCTGAATGATGATTTGCGTCGACCATCGCTGCGCCAATTCGCAATCGCAGCGAAAGCTTCCGAACCGACGCTCCGTCACTATTTCCGGGACCGCCAAGGCCTGGTCATTGCTATTTTGCAGCACATTCATCAGCGCGCGATTCCGCTCTGGGACGTCATCGCCACTGGCGCCCCCGATACCGCCACTGCGGTCGAAGAGTATTTCCGGGTGACAGAAGCAGGCCTCACCCTTGGGGGCTTTGCCCGCGCCCATGCATTCGGAATTATTGAAGGCATGGCCGACGAGAAGGTTGGGCAGGCCTATTTGGAATTCTTGCTCGATCCAGCCCTACAGGCTGTGTCGGATAAAATGGATGCGACACCAGGCAAACCAGAAACATTGGACGAGCGCAGGGCCTCGGCATTTATGATGCTGTCACCGATCTTAGTTATGACCCTGCATCAGCAATTGCTCGGCGGGAAAGAAGCCTCGCCCATCGATACGGGGTCTTTTTTGAAACTGATGCAGAATTGGCTGGCCTCGGGTCTAAGCCAATAGATCGCGAATTGCGTCGAGGTCATTTTGCGGCGTCGCCCAATTACAAACGAACCGATATGAGCCACCGGGCCATGGGTAACACTTAACCTCGGCTTCTCTGATCTTCTGTTCGATCGCAGGCGGAAGAACTGCAAAAACCTCATTACCTTCAGTGGGATAAGCTAGCTGAACGCCATCATTCGCGCATAGAAGGTCAGCGAGCTGTTTGGCCGATTGATTGGCGCGACCGGCTAAGTCGAGCCACAAATTATTACCGAGCATCGCCTGGGCTTGCGCCGCCAGATACCGCATTTTCGGCGGCATATGGCCGGACCGCTTCGCCCGGGCCTTTAACGCGTCAAACCGGTCCCGCATGTCGCCAAAGAGTAGAATGATTTCACACCCGATCGCCCCGGTCTTCGTCAGACCCAGGGTGACCACATCTATCCCCGCCTTCCAGGTCATCTCAGCGGGTGTCGCGCCGGTTGAGACCAATGCATTGGCCAGTCGCGCGCCATCAAGGTGGACATTTAACCCGCCTGATTTGGCCAAAGCGGCATAATGCGTCACCGTCTCGACGGAATACGCGGTGCCGCATTCGGTTAGATTGGTCAGCGAAAGCGTTTCCATAGGGGTTTCATGGACAAAGCTTGGATTATTGGCCGCCAATGCTTCGCGCCATGCCGCTTCATCTATGCGAGCGCCGTGCCCTGGCAGGAGGCGTAATTTCGCACCTCCTGAAAAGAATTCAGGTGCGCCGCGCTCATCGCGCTCAATATGTGCTTCTTCATGGCATGCGATCGCGCCAGTTGAGGAACACATGACAGACAAAGCCAGCGCGTTCGACGCAGTCCCGCTGGCACAGATCCAGAAGTCGAAATCATCGGATTCGAACGTGTCGGAGAGCATAGAGCGCACCTGTGCCGTGACATCATCCGAGCCGTAGCTGGGTGCTGTGCCATTATTGGCGGCCGCTATGGCGTCAATCACTTTGGGGTGGGCAGGGGCAGTGGTATCAGAAGCGAAGTTCATGGGTCAGAGCATCCCGTCTGGCGTCTGCCACATCAAGTGTTGTCCGCCATCACTCGCGATCAATTGACCCGTAATGCTGTCAGCTTGGATTAAGTAGCGCAGGGTTTTGACAATCTCGCCAGGATTGGAGCCCTGTTGGGTGAGCGTGGCGCGCGCTTCGGCATCAAACTCACCAGGTTTTTGATGCACGTTTTCCAAAGTCGGTCCCGGTCCAATACCATTGACGCGAATATTTGGCGCGAGGGATTGCGCCAGAGTCCGGGTCGCCGTCCACAAGGCCGATTTTGACAAAGTATAGGTGAAGAAAAGCGGGTTGAGCTTGAGCACCCGCATATCGATCATATTGACGATGAGACCGGCTTCATCTTGCGGCAGAGCGCGCGCAAAATGCTGCGCCAATAGTACCGGCGCTCGAAGATTGGGGCCCATATGGAAATCCCAATTCTTGCGCGTATGCTCGATGGCTGAGTCATGTTCGAATGTTGAGGCAGAGTTCACCAAAAGAGTGAGCGGCCCACCAAGCGATTCGTGCGCCGCTCGCTCCAGGGCTGCGGTTTGTTCTTCATCGGCAAGATCAGCTTGCACCAATTCGGCTGTGCCCCCGGCATCGCGGATCGTTTGTGCGGTGGCCTCGGCGCCGGTTTTGGAACCACGATAGTGGACGGCAACCGCCCAACCATCAGACCCTAGAGCCTCAGCCATGGCCTTGCCTAAACGGGCGCCGGCTCCGGTGACCAGAGCGCGCTTGGGTCCTTCAGAGACACGTTGTGCCATTCAGTTCCCTAAAATCTGGACCCAATCAGGCGAGGCATGCCCACCAACATATTATGAGATGGGTCGTGGTGCCTTTAGTCGAGACGACGGAAGTCGATCAGATTTAGAATTGCGAATACTGCGACCGTGGCAAGGATAGCCCAAACAGATGCATGGATCATGATGACAGCCCTTTATAAACTTGGGACCTGTTAAACTGTCTTTGCCGATTTGGCGAGCCCTGATTCCCAGTTTAACGCTGAGCCTGATGACAGACTTAAGAACGCAAATCTTTCGCCTTTGGTTCCGTTGGTCCCGCCCAATGACCATGGGCGCCCGCGCGATTGTCGAGAATGCGGATGGCAAGGTGCTTCTCGTCCGCCATACTTATACTAAAGGACTCTACCTGCCGGGGGGCGGCGTGGAACATGGCGAAACCGTTCAAGACACGATGCGCAAAGAACTTCGTGAAGAAGCCGGGCTAGAATTAACGGCGCCGGCGCAGCAAGGGCGCGTCTATTCCAATCATCGGATCATGCGCAATGATCATGTCGTCCTATTCCGCGTCTCGGCCGATTCCTGGACTCAAACAGGGACACCAAATGGGCGTGAGATCTCGGAACTGGTTTGGTGCGATCCACTGGCGCCTCCCGAAGACGCGACTCCCGCAACAATGCGGCGATTAGCCGAAGCGTTCAGCAATGCAGAGATCTCAGATTACTGGTAGTGATTAGCTATTCGTCATGGCTAGAACCGCTGGCAGCGCCATAAAGGCGAGTGCCCCCGCGAACAGGATCAGCAATCCGAATTTCTGCCAAATGCGTTTGATGGATTCGTTAGAACCCTATATTCGGGCGCGATTACGGACGAGACCGCGGCACAATTTAGGCGAGCATGTAAAACTTAGACGCGAAGTTTAAGCAGGCATTAAAGCCTAGCTGTCATACCTTTTTCCGTGCCGGGTCCTCCCCTTTCCCGGTACCAAGCAGAAACCGAGCGCGCATTCGCAGATAAATGTCGCGATACGGACCGGAACGAGACGGCCGCATTCCTAGGAGTGCGGTCGTTTTGAGTCCGCGATGAGGGCGCCGCAATAAAGTCCGAGCGTGTAGACGGATAGCGCAGCCGCCAACCAAACTATAATTAAGCCCATCGTCCAAATCGCGCCGATGGACAGAGGAGCCGCGAGCAACAGCCCGAGAATGCCAATCATTTCGAGCGCCGTTTTCCACTTGGCCAGCCTCGATACGGGCATCTCAATGGATGGAATGAGACGTAATCCCGTGGCGACCACATCCCGGATCACAATGGCCAATGTGGGCACGAGAAGCGACCAGGCCCAATCATTGAGCAAGGCCAGCGCTAAAAGGCTCGCCCCAACCAAGAGCTTGTCGGCAACCGGATCTAGGAATGTACCAAACGCACTCACCGCATTTAGGCGCCGCGCCGCCCACCCGTCCACGAAGTCGGTTATAGCGACGAATACAAATGCGACGGCGGGCACGAACGACCCAGCCGGTTGCACCAAAATCAACCACGCCACGACGATCGCCAATCCGCAGCGCGCGACCGTCAAAGCATTTGGCACCCAAGTGAGAGTCATGCGCTCGCTCCTTGGTCCTGGTCTTATTGCGATGTCGCCGATCGGTCTAGAAGTGATACACGTGCGCTTCGAATGAGAGTTTCGAGACAAAATTAGCCAGAGATGGCAAGCTCAGCCAAATCTCGTCCAATCGCGCTGAACGCATCGTCCAGCTCGGTCGCATCATCAGCATCGTAATAATATGAAGCATCCGTCGCACATGTTTTGAGCATGGTCTTTGTTGCCTCATCATCCAGATCGAAGGCGATCGTGTACACCTCGATTCCGAGTGATTTTGCTTCAGTACAAATATCGAGCGTGTAATTATTCGCCTGCGTGACATTCGAACGATTGTGCCAACCGCTATTGTTGGGCGAGACCGTATTGGCACCATCTGACATCAGCATAATTGCCTTGCGACCCTGAATGGCAGCGAAAGCTGCATAGTCTTCGCCTTCCGTCATCGGCGCGGTCGAAGACAAGGAACGAAGACCCCATATCAAACCGGTGGGAATGTAAGTTTTTCCACTCGCTTTAAGGTTCGTAATAACCGTGTCGACCGAGACATGATTATTCGTCAATTCGTTCGTCCGTGTGACGCTACACGCGTTTTTGGCGACGATCCCCGGTACTTTATTGGTCGTGTATGAGGAATCATTGACGTTGTAGGGATTTGAACGCGATCTCACACAGCCATGCCATTGACGAAACTCGCTGCGATTTCGGCACGTTTTTTCGGGCTCAGCGCCTTTTGGGCATACCCATCTGCGGCAAGTGCCTTGGTAAGACTCGCGATTACCTTGCTCCACCGAGCCGCGCCATTTGGTACATTTCACCGTTTTGCGCTCACAACCTGCGGCGCGTCTTGCGGCATTATTTGTCGAGCATGAGGTCCATTTACGCGTGTAGGAATCGGTGTCTTTCATCCAACTCGCATTCTTGTAGGCGGTATCGATTTTGACATAATCATTGAACGGAACAACCGACACTTTTGCCGCGTCGTTCTTGGTTGCATCCGTTTCGTTCGGAAGAAGAATATCGACTAAGGATCGCGAGGCATTCTTCAGCGCCGTAAGTTTTGATCCCGACATCGATCCCGACGTATCGAGAACCAAGGCAACTTCGACGGGTTGCTGGATGTTGTAAACAACAGCTGTTTCCGCTTTGAGCGGCAGTATTTTCGTCCCTATGACGGCCATGATACTGGTGTCGATTGTCCCTGTCGCTTTCAGCACCAGTTCATCACCAACTTCAGCAGCATCGATCGGGTCTATAGCAATTCCCCCCGTCGCCACGAACTGAGCTGCGAAAAAATCGCGTGCCGCTTGATCGACTTCGTCATCGCTCATGTTCTCTTCGGCCATACGTTTGGCTGTGGCCAGGGCAGCATGATCCAGCGCCGTCTGAACTTTGTTTTGAGCCGTGATGTGGCGATTATGATCAACGGCAAAACCGACGACGGATAAAAGCGGCAGGAAAGCCAGCGCGAATATCATAGCTGTATTCGCACGACGATCGCGCACCACGGGCGCCAAAGCTCGACGGACAAAACCGCGCAACGGAATTTTACTGGAGTTGAACATGTCCCACTACTCACCAACGCCCTTCTCTACGCGTTAGCACTCAAAGACATACCGATGGTTGATAGCGATTGTCGAATTTGATCGAAATTCGTTGGAACGTGCACCCGCCAACCGGCGCCCCACCTCTGCCTCAAAATTCATCATTGAAAAGATTAACAACTCAATGTGAACGCCTGCGCCTTGATGGTGACACGGTCGCTTCCTAGATTCACTCTGACACCAACCTCTAATCGGCGGGGCTGCCATGATGGGGTCTTGCAGAGGGTGCGTGTCCTGGTCCTGTCTAAGAATGGAAGGAGTAGACCATGAATGACCTAGTCAAGCCGACCGCCGGCGAACTCGATTTCAGCCGGTTTGTCTATTTCCGCAACATTAACGAGCTAGAGCTCGCTGAACTGCCCGCAGACGCCCTGCGCGGCGTTGAGGATCTCGAAGACCTTGTGGTTGTCACCAATGGCGAAGGCCAAAAGCTCGCCATCATCGAAGGTCGAGCGGCTGCTGAAGCTGCTGCAGAAGCCTACAAGCTCGAAGCCGTGAGCGTGCACTAGGCCTGTCGCGCCCTATAAAATTGCTGGGATCACACGGTCAGGTGGGCGATGCCCATCGGCGAAGGTTTTGATATTGATGATCACCTTCTCGCCCATTTCATTGCGCCCCTCGACCGTGGCCGAGCCCATATGCGGAAGCAGGATGACATTTGGCAAACCCACCAGGTCTGGATTGACCGCGGGCTCTCGCTCGAACACATCCAGGCCCGCACCGGCGAGCTTTCCTGACTGCAAGGCGCCCGCCAGAGCGGCCTCATCAATCACTTCACCGCGCGCCGTGTTCACGATGAAGGCTTCTGGCTTCATCAATTCGAGCCGCCTGGCATTTAGCAGGTGGAACGTTGCCGGCGTATGAGGACAATTCACAGAAACAATGTCCATGCGCGATAGCATTTGGTCCAAACTGTCCCAGAAGGTCGCGTCGAGTTCTTCCTCAATCAGGCGCGAGACTTTTTTGCGATTGTGATAGTGGATTTGTAGGCCAAACGCTTTGGCCCGACGGGCAACAGCTTGGCCGATCCGGCCCATGCCAATAATGCCGAGGCGCTTGCCTGAGAGGCGCCGCCCCATCATCCAAGTTGGGGCCCAGCCATCAAACTTGCCCGCCTCCATGAGCTCAATGCCTTCGTACAGGCGTCGGGGCACAGCTAAGATCAATGCCATCGTGACGTCCGCTGTATCATCCGTCAGCACACCTGGCGTATTGGTCACCGTGATGCCGCGCGCATTGGCGGTCTGGACATCAATATTATCGACCCCGGCCCCAAACTGGGCAACCATTTTGAACTGTTCGCCAGATTGACTCAGCACTTGTCCGTCGACTTGATCTGTCACTGTAGAGACTAGAACGTCAGCGCGTTTGACGGCGTCGATGAGCTGATCCTGGCTGAACGCTTCGTCAGACGGATTGAGCTCGGTGTCGAATAGCTCCTTCAGGCGCAATTCCACCGCGTCGGGGAGGCGGCGGGTGACGATGACCTTTAGGCGCGTATCTGACATTCTTCCTCGCTTTCTTTTCCCGCGCTTAGCAGAGCAAAAGCAGCTCGCCAATGCACGGTTTTACGGACGATTCACCTCAATCGGCAAAAAAGCAGTTATGATCGCTATTCTCGCCCGCTCATTGCTCTGCCTCGCCCTCATCGGCGCCGCTGCTTTGACCGTGGCCGAAGCGCGCCAATCTGCAGCTGAGACCGTAAAGATTAGTCGCTTCTCTGGCAAACCATTGCCGCGATTTGAATCATTGCGTTACTCGGCTGTACATGGACGGCAAGGTCCACATCTCGATCACAAAATCCTGTGGCGATATGAACGCGAAGGGCTGCCCATGCTGATCGTGCGCGAAACGCATGGATGGCGGCGGGTACGCGATCCAGATGGCGATGAAGTGTGGATGCAAGCGCGCATGCTGTCCGAGACACGCACAGCCCTTATCACACGAGACATAGAGCTTAAACGCGAACCCATGTCGGAAGCACGATCAAAAGCTCAGATTAAATCTGGTGTGATCGCCGAACTTAGCACCTGCGAAACCGGCTGGTGCCGCGTGAAAATTGGCCGCCAAACCGGATGGGTCCCGCAATCGGATCTTTGGGGCACGCAAGTCGAGACCGATAATCTCTAGGCGCGCAAGCCTTGCCGGGCTGCGCACATCCGTATAAGGCCGACCGACCCATCACTGCATAAAAGCAGAGCCAACAGACAAACAGCGAGGCCAGTTTCGATGAAGGGACCACACGAGTTTCACACGCCGCAACCATCTTATAGCAAGGAAGACTTGCTGAAATCTGGCGCCGGCGAATTATTTGGCCCTGGCAATGCACAGCTGCCAACGCCGCCAATGCTCATGATGGACCGGATCACCGAGATTTCTGAAGATGGCGGTGAGTTTGGCAAAGGCCATGTGATTGGTGAGTTTGATATTCACCCAGACCTTTGGTTCTTTGATTGTCACTTCCCTGGCGACCCCGTAATGCCGGGCTGCCTCGGGCTAGACGCGATGTGGCAAGCGGTGGGGTACTGGCTGGGTTGGACCGGGTCGTATGGCAAGGGTCGCGCGCTCGGCGTTGGCCAAGTTCGCTTCACCGGCGAGATTACGCCCGACACCAAACTTGTCCGCTATGAGATCGACATGAAGCGCGTGCGCCGCGGTCGTCTCATTCTCGGGATCGCCGATGGCCGGGTTTATGCTGACGATGATATGATCTACACCGCGATTGATATGCGCGTTGGATTGGTCGACAAGTCCGGCAAATAGAACCGCGCTAGGGCACGTAAACCGTATAAACGACCTCGACTTGGAAATCGAACGTTCCAAGCGACAAGTCATAGCCATTTAGATTGGCGGCCGCGATCGAGTATTCGGCATCAAACCGCACCGCCTGATCGGCCAGCGACCCTGGCCCAGAGGCGGTGCGTTGATTGCCGGTAAACACATTCTGCGCGTTGCGCAGGTCCCAAAGCCGCAAACTTGGCGCGACCCCGGCGGTCGCGCCGCCAGAATGCGGCAGTTGCGCACTGGCGCCAAAGGCGAGGCCGTCATCCCCCGCCTGCGTCACGGATAACTGCATCCGCGTAATCAAAAGCAAGATAAACTCGGTGAATGTGCTCGGCGTAAAGGCTTGGGCATCAATCGCGAACGGCACATTTGACGCGACATAGAAGCTCGACGATTGCCGCACGGCGTCGACCCGAGCATCACTGAGGCTTTGAATGCCAAATGAAGTGAAGGCGTCGGCGCCACTAACGACGCCGTCACCATTGGTATCCGTATCGATGGTGCCGCTGTCCGTATTGGTCAGCAAAAACGGCATGCCGCCGGTTGCGCTCGCCACACCATCTTGGGTCGAGACCAGAGTTCCCGTCACCACGGCATGGGCGTCAGACGCGATCAAATCGATATCACCCGACCCAGCGGCGGATGTGCCATTTCCCGTGTCTAGGATGAAGTCAGAGACCATAGGCACTGCGCCCATCGCATTTGCGGCCCAGACGATGACCAGGCCTTCGCGCTCGAAATGCGGGCGATCGATAAGCTCCGCGTGTGCGCTGATCGCCAGAGCCGCGGAACCGGCTAGCCCGATAAGGGCCCCGGATAGATGTTTGATTTGCCGCCTCACCCCGCCATGTCTAAAGCGCGGGCGCTAAGAAGGCCTTAATCAGGCTGCAAGCGTGGATCGAGTTGCGACGCCGCATTGGGGGCAATGCCATTCATGGGGCCAGTGCGATCACCTCAAAATCTGGCTGGATCTCGCCCGACCAGGTCAACTCAAAGGACAAGGTTTGCGTTTCGGGTGCGCCGGGTCGCTGCGCTGTCTTCTGGTTCTGACGATAGATCTCATCGCGCGATGTGCTGCTAATGTTCTCAGCGCGCTTTGCGTTCACGCCCACACCGACAATTTCGACTTGAACATCCTCGGTCAATTCCGAGTTTTTGAGTTTGATGACGAAACCGGCATTGCTCGCAATATCCAGTTTTACAGATTGCGCCGGGTGGCTAGCACTCTTGGTGATGGGGAGCAATTGGCCAGAGCCGGCCCAATCAGCTTCGGTCGTATCCTGAGACCTCGAAACCGGGACTAAGGCGCCTTGTCCAATAAATGCGCCCGACTGCCAAACCAGAACCTGCTCAGGCTGCACAAATCGCAATGTGTGGATTTGACTGGCAGTCGCCGGGAAGCTCAGCATGCCAAGCCAAACGATCGCCACTGCCCCACGTCCCAACACCATGTCTCATCCCAGATTACGGTCATTCTATTAGGCATATGATTCGGGGGGTAGGCTCCAGACCCAAGTTTGATGGGCCGAAAACTGACCGCGCAGCAGGTGCATCGCTTGACGGTTTCGCCGCGCGCGAATAGCCCTCTCCTCAATAAGATACTGAGCAAGGAGCCTTCGAACATGGCAGACTATGGAGACATGCCCACTGGCACGCTGATGGCTGGCAAGCGCGGAATCATCATGGGAGTCGCAAACAAGAACTCGATCGCTTGGGGCATTGCCCAGCAACTCGCCGCACAGGGCGCAGAGATTTGCTTCACCTATCAGGGCGAAACTCTGGAACGGCGCGTCCGACCCTTGGTCGAGAGCATCGATATGGATTTCATGATCCCCGCTGATGTTACCGATGATGCCAGCATGGATGCCGCCTTCGCTGCGGTGAAGGAGAAATGGGGCAAAATTGACTTCCTCGTCCACTCCATCGCGTTCGCGGGCAAAGATGAATTGATGGGCTCTATGGTCGCCAACACCTCGCGCGAAGGCTTTCGCCGGGCGATGGATATCTCTGTCTATAGCTTCATCGACTCAGCCCGACGCGCTTCAGAGATTATGCCAGACGGCGGCGCGATCATCTGCATGACCTATCTCGGCTCCGAGCGAACGGTGCCAAGCTATAATGTCATGGGCGTTGCCAAAGCGGCATTGGAAGCCTCCACCCGTTACGCCGCACGTGACCTTGGTACACAAGGCATTCGCGTCAATGCGATCTCCGCAGGCGCCATGCGCACGCTGTCCTTGGCCGGAATTCGCGGCGGCAAGTCGCTCATGGGCACAGGCAAGGATTGGTCGCTCCTGAAGGAAGACACCCGCATGGAAGGCGTCGCCGGTTGCGCGCTGTATCTCTTGTCTTCGCTTGGGCATTCGATCGCCGGCGAAGTGCTGCATGTTGATGCAGGGTTCCACGCCGTGGGTGTGCCGGACTTGCCGGAAGAGGCCTAAGTGTCCACCAAAATCTTCATCTGGGTCGGGCACCCGCGGGAAACGTCGCTTAGCCTTGGCTTGGCAGATGCGTATCAGCGCGGGGCGGAGAGCCAAGGGGCCGAGATTCGGCGGATGAACATCCATGATATGGATTTCGACCCGGACCTGACCCATGGCTATGCTCAGCGCAAAGAGCATGAGCCTTGCCTGGTCGAGTTTATCGAAAACATAAAATGGGCCGACCACATGGCGTGGTTTCATCCGCTTTGGTGGGGCGGTATGCCCGCCAAGATGCAGGGCGCGATTGATCGGGCCTTTTTACCGGGGATCGCTTTTGCCTATCACGACAATGATCCCTGGTGGGATAAACTCTTAGAGGGGCGCACCGCCGACGTGGTGGTCAATGCCGATACGCCCGGCTTCTTTCTCAAATTCATGTATGGGAATGCCCATAAGCATCGGATCACCAAACAAATCTTGGGATTCACGGGCGTGAAAGTTACCAATTATAACTATTTCGCCCCAGCAAAGACCGCTTCCGAGGCAAAGATCAAAGGCTGGATGGAAAAGGTCTACAAAGTCGGTGCGGAGGCCGGACGTCGATGAAAACCACGCCAGACACGCATGTGCCATTGAGCCCAGATTTTCCACACTATCCGGAGCAAGACATGCAAGCCCGCGCGATCGCTTTTCATCAGCAAATGCAATCCCGTCGATCCATTCGTGCCTTCTCTGATAGAGCCGTACCGCAGGACATTATCGAACAATGCGTGCTCACCGCCGGCACCGCCCCAAGCGGCGCCAACCATCAACCTTGGTTCTTTTCGTGCGTCGGTTCGAACGAGAAGAAAGCCGAGATCCGTAGCGCCGCGGAAGCGGAGGAGCGCGAGTTTTACTCCGGCCGCGCGGCGCAAGAATGGATTGATGCCCTCGCCCCCATCGGGACTGACGCCGACAAGCCTTATATGGAGATCGCGCCTTGGCTGATTTGTATCTTCGCCCAGCGGCGCGGCGGGATACGCGAAGGTGAGGATAAGAAGAATTACTACATCCATGAAAGCGTTGGCATCGCCACGGGTATGCTGATTGCCGCCTGCCACAATGCGGGTCTGGCAACCTTAGTACATACGCCAAACCCGATGAAGTTCCTCAATGGCATTTGCGGCCGTCCTGACACAGAGAAACCCTTTTTGATCCTGGTCGCAGGTTATCCGGCCGATGACGCCATGGTGCCAAATCATGCTCTGGTCAAAAAACCAATTGGTGAGATTGCTAGCTTTCTGTAGCCTCAACCAGCGTGAAAGACGGCCCGGTTAGATTCAACCTTTCGGTCACCAACACCTTCCGTGTCCCGCGCTTCTCCTCATATTCATTTTCGCCGACGACGATTAAATGCATCTCACCCGGTTCCACGCGGGATAAGCGATCATTTCGAAGATCCGTGCGCTGACGGTTTGCGTCGATGAGCGCATAGCCCCCCAGATCCCATCCCTCAATCTTGGGCTTTAAGCCCATACGGGTATTGGTCTGCAGAATGGTGGGTAATGGTTTGGCAAGTTCACCGATCGGTTGAGCAAACAACTGGGTCACGTAGAATCCTGAATCCGTGCGCGCGACGCCAACTGCTAAATGTGTGAACTCCTCCGAAAGAATGTTCGCCCGGTGTCCCTCGCTATCCATAAGTTTTTGATGCAAGTCTTCTGCAACAAGGCCGGGTGTTGGCAATCGATAGCCCGGAAGATTAAAGCAAGACGCCGGGTTGCCATTCTGATCCTGACATTTTGCAGGCCCGAATACGGCAATGTTTTCAGCGGTCGCTTGCGCAAGCATGGTGCGGTCAAAAGCGGCAATGCGCTCAGTAGCGTAGCGCCCATCCGGGCTCTGGTGCCCGAAAAACGCATTGGTCCCCATATCAAGACTTTGAAATCGCGCCGCTGGCAAAAGCTCGGCCCGGATCGCGAATGGCTTTAGTCCACGCTGGCGGCGCTCAGCGTTGATTTTGGCAATAAAGGCTTGCTCAATATTCTCGTCAAATCGGAAGTCTGCGGGCGGGTTTTCAAGGCAAGCCAATCCGTCAGCGACATAAGCGGCTACATTTGAACGTTCCGCATCGCCCTGGATGCCACACGCGGTGGCTTGTGAGGCGAGCATACAAGCCGCAATCAGCAGAACCAGAAACCGGACCATGCGGGGCAACATAGCTCAGAAACGCTTAAATCACACCTTCGGTTTTCAGACGGTCAATGATCGGCGCTAACATGCGCGCAATCGCGTCTTCGCCAGCGCGCACTTGCCCATAAGCTGGGAGGCCCTCATCCGCGATCACCAAATCGGCTTCAAACTTGGCCGGAAATGTGTGCAAATAATGGGCGGCCCGAACTGTGCCGAGATATTGTGACAAGACGCTCTCAACACTGCGTCCGCGTTCGATCACATCCCGACGCAGACGACGCGCGAGCCGCAGATCATCGGGTGTATCGACATAGATGGACAAATCGATCAGTGGCTTCAGCTCAGGGACGGAAAGCGCATGAATGCCTTCCAAAACGATGATCGATGCCGGTGAAATCGTTGTGGTCTCTTGGCTTCGATCATGCCGGTCATAATCATAGATTGGCTGTTCAATCGTGCGCCCAGCTTTCAGATCTGCGAGCTGGCGCGCCAAAAGCGACGTTTCTTTACTGATCGGATCGTCATAATTGACCCTTTCAATAATCGCCTGACGCTGCTCATCGGTATCGGCCGGGCCATAATGGCTCATCGGCCAATAATACCCGTCTTCTTTGAAGATAACGATGCCCGCATCGTGACAATGGCTGAGGAGCGCGTCCGCGAGCGTGGACTTGCCCGAGCCCGAACCGCCCGTCATTGCAATTAGGAAAGAGCTCGTATCGCCCACGATGTCCTAGTCTTCGCCTTCTTTGAGAGGTACAGCGTACAACTCCAATCGATGGTCGACCAATTTATATCCGTGAGCCTTGGCGATTTCGATTTGCAGCCGCTCGATTTCCTCATTGTGGAATTCGATCACTTTGCCGGATTTGACGTCGATTAAGTGGTCATGGTGCTCATCTGGCACTTCCTCATATCGCGCCCGTCCGTCTCCGAAATCATGGCTTTCAATAATGCCATACTCTTCAAACAGTTTGACCGTCCGATAGACCGTTGCCAGCGAGATATTCTTGTCGACCGCATTTGAGCGGCGATGCAACTCTTCCGCATCCGGGTGATCGTCAGCCAGCGACAGAATGCGGGCAATGACCTTGCGTTGCTCGGTCATGCGAAGGCCTTTTTCGGCGCAGAGTTTTTCCAAACGGTCCATAAACGCTCCTGTAGCGGCTTAGGCGGGGGCCTGTCTACCCGCGGGCTTAGACATCAAGATGGCATTCACATATGCGCCTTCAAGGCGTTTGTAATAGTTTCGCCGCTCACCATCGATTTTAAACCCCAATTGCCGATAAAATTGGAGCGCCCCCGCATTGTCTGCGGCAACTTCCAGCAACCACTTCTCCAATCCCTTCGGCGCCAATTCATGCTCAATAGACTGCAATATTGCTCGCGCGAAACCCTGTTGGCGCGCCGATGGCGCAGTCGCGAGCGTTAGGATCTCTGCCTCGTCGGCGACAAATTGAACAACTGCGAAAGACAAGAGCTCCGCTTGATCCATCATCCCACGCGCATAGGTCGTCGGCAGCTTTAAAAGATCGGCAAATGCAGACGATGCCCAAGCTTCACCGCTTGTGAAAGACGCGGCGTGAAGATCGGCCATTATCGAGGAATCGTCGATGGCGAGGCGGACGACTGGATTCATGTCTTTCATTTGGTTTGAGGGAGCGCAGCATCTGGGGCCCGCACATAGGTTGGACGAGCAGGACGTTCACTTGGATCGCCTTGCGCTGCAATGCGCGCGGCTAACGCGGCACTCGGCGTCGCCTCATGGACCTGTTGCGGCAGATGCGCACGAAGCGACTTAGCATCGCCATATAACATATGTGGGCGATCATTCAGAAAGACGATCATGTCCTCCAATCGCATCTCGGATGCGAGATTCGTCGCCACGCCAGTTCTGAATGTCTGGGTCCAGAACGTTATATCTGGCGGTCTTTTCTGGGCCGGTAGTGCCACCAAAGCCGATCCTTGCTGACCGGATGGCAGCGTCGCCTCCAACAGGGTCACGCCTAAGCAGGGTCTGTTCGCAGCAAGCGCTAATCCTCGCGCGAATGCCACGCCGACCCGAATTCCGGTAAAAGACCCCGGTCCGGTTATGACGGCAAACCGATCAATATCTGCGAGTGAGATTCGCGCCTTTGCGAGCAGATCTTCAACCAAGCCTGGCAAACGCGCATCTTGCCCGCGTGTCATCTCCTCACGGACCTCCGCGATAATGGCGTCGTCTTTAAGCAATGCCAGATCACACGCTGGACCTGCCGTATGGATCGCCAGGACAATCATTGGGATGGCTTAAAGAATGAGACAGGCGTCTTCAAACGCCAGACGCGGGCTACGTTCGAAAATGGTCGAGTCGTCGCCATGGCCGATATTGCATAGCCAATTCGAACGCCACGTCTTGGTGGCCTCATTGCCGAGGAAGAATTCTTCATCGACGCCGGCATTGTCAAAACCTGACATGGGTCCACAATCGAGGCCGAGCGCGCGTGCAGCCAGCATCAAGTAAGCGCCTTGTAGAGTGCCATTTCGAAATGCGGTCGTGTGGCGGTTCTGCTCATCTGCGAACCAGTCCTTAGCGCCAGGATTGTGAGGGAAGAGCTCTGGAATCTTCTCATGAAACTCCAGGTCATGCGCGATGATAACAACCCATGGCGCGGCGAGAGTCTTCTCGACATTGCCTTCCATCAAGTATGGCTTGAGACGCACTTTCGCCTGACTCGACTGCAGAAAGACGAAACGGGCTGGCGAACAATTGGCGCTCGTCATACCCATTTTTGTGAGATCATAGGTCGCCCGAATCAGCGTTTCGGGAACGCTATCGGATGTCCAACCATTATAAGATCGCCCGAGGCGCCAAATTTGGTCCAGGGCATAATCATTGACTGGGTTCTTCGTCATTACCGGCTCCACCCGAATTATCTCGTCTGGCCTCATAAAACGGTTTTGGGGGAAATGAAACGTAAACCGCCGCAGAAGCTGACAAAGCTCCAGCGGCGGTCTGTTACAATAGGTGTTTTCGAACGCTTATGCGATCGACTTAATCGACCATTTGACGTCCATTTTGCAGACTTCCCGATCTTTCGAGTCGGTCAGCACAACATCCACCATATATTCGACTTTGCCGTCAGCATCGAACGTTCCGAGAATTTCTGACCCCGCCTGGCGGAGTTTGCCTTCCGCGATGATATCGCCGCGCGCAGACCGCAAATATGAGATATTGGCATCCGTAATCGCGGCTTTCACTGACGTGACCTTATCGGCGAATAAGAAGACTGACGCTGCGCCGGAGGCCGCCTCACCGAGAGTGAACAGAGCGCCAGCATGCTGAGTTCCCATATGATTGGTGGTCTCTGGGCGATCCGGCAAACGCGCTTTGCCATGCCCGTCAGCGATGACTAGCAATTCAATTCCAGTATGTTTTGCATATGGGACATTCTGTTCGAAGAATGTCTTCATCATCTCATAAATAACTTGCTTGTTTTCTGACATCGCAATTTTCTCAGCTCTAATCTACTTTGGTTTCGGCAAAATATTATGCCCGTAAATGCTTGTGCAGTTCAAATATTTTTCAGAATTTTTCAAGCTTTTATTTGGCAATTTGATATAGGTCCGCCCGATCTCGAATCGACATCACCCGTCATGCGACGCGTTGCCTTACCGTTTCATTACCAAGGCGCAAAGAAGTTCGCAGATTTACCTTTTCGAAAGCTTGATTGATCGTTTCTCAAGAAATTGAACACAGATTGCGGCTGCATGCGACCGGTTTCTCAAGGTTTCTGTGACATGAGGACTATATGCGAATTTCGACTAAGTCCGTTTTCAATAGCATCGTCCATGGTACGGTAGAACTCCCGGAAGGGCGTTTGAAACAAGCTGTTTTACGCGAACTTTTCGATCAGCTCGCCGCTGTGATGAAGCCCTTGGCTCTGATCACCGCGATTAACAGTACCGCTGTGACGCTCATTTTCATGCAGTTCACCCAATGGTGGTTGGCGCTGATCTGGTGGGCGCCGATCCTGTTCTTCTCCTTCTACCAATATAAAGGCGCGCGACTCATGTCGCGGGTTCCGAAGGACGTGAACCTCTCAGGAGGGTTCTTGAAAAAAGGTGCGCGGAACAATTTCTTGTTCGGCGTCTGGTGGGCGTCCAGTTGTTTGATCTTTGCCGGACCTGATCCGGCCGCGAACATTACGCTTGCCGCGCTATCGACGGGCATGGTCGCCGCAGCCGCTGCCTGTTTGGGGTCAAATGTGGGCATGTCGGCACGTTTTGCAGCAGGCGCACTGCCGGTCACGGTCTTCTCGCTGGTCTTCATTGATGGTGCGGCCGCAATCATCACTGCCGCCATGGGTGGCACGCTTGGTGTCACAATGGTCTATATGGCCCATTTGAAATACAATGAGACGGTCGAGATGTTACGCGTGCGCCTCGGTTTGGAATTGTCAAAAGGTCGGCTTGAGTCTGCGGTTAAAACGCTTGGCATTGGTTTGGAGATTCAAGACAGCGACGGTGAGGTTGTGTTCTCAAACTCGAACATGGACCAGAACCGTGAAGCGCTGGCCCATGGCAATTTGACCCGCGAAGGTTTCTACTTCTGGCAAGGCCGCTATTTCCGTCAGTCTGAATTCAATGGTGTCGAGGGCGACCAAATTGAACTGATCGAAGATGTCAGCTCTTTGGTCGAAACACAGCAGACCATTTTGCGGTCACGTCAACAAGCTGAGCAAGCCCTGCAAACCAAGTCGGCTTTCTTTGAGTCGATCTCTCGGGAAGTGATCTATCCAATCAAGACGATCATGAAATATGCACGTCTTTTGCAGCCCGATTCCCGTATTCGCTTTGATGATGAAGAGCTTGGCAACCTCGCCAATCTTATCATGAACGCCTCGAAGGACCTTGAGCGCCTGATGTCCTCGATGACGCGTCACTCGCTCGACGACAATGTCCATCTCGTCGATGCTGAAATGGTCAAGCTTCGTGAGATTTTCGCGGAAGAATTGACAGAGATGGCGCAAGCCGACCTTGATGACCTCACGCTTCGCACCGTGGCGCAAGCCATACCAGATGACCTATTGGTCAAATCATCCGCCAGCGGATCACTGACACGAGCTTTGGGTCAAATGTGTTTGAAAGCGAACCGGACGGTCGGACCCGATGGGAAACTGTCCATGCACGTTCGGGCTATGCCGGATGGATCGGACGCTGTTTGCTTCGTCGTCCGCGGAGTCTATGGCACCAATTCCGCCGGTGGCAATGAACGTAACCACATCACACCCGCCGAGGAATCAGCCGTCACACTAGACGCCTACGCTTCATACATGTCCGCCACGCATATCGAGAATCTGGGTGGACAATACCGAGAAGATCTAGATGGCGAGAAATCTGTCAATTTGGTCGCCGTGATACCGGGTGACCATGTTCAGATGGATGGCGAGATTATGAAATCACTGCCACGTCAAGCAAACGCGCATTAAACGACGAGATCGTCGACACCGCTTCGTGCGAATAACTCGATCCCGAATGGAAGGTTCGTCTTTCGCCCTGCATCGAGATCATCTCTTGCAGCAAACCGCTCCTAATCTCATCTGAAGAATAGGTCGGCATGTACTTCCAGATCACTTGCTGCACGATCTGAGGATCTTCGGCGCCGCGTTGCGTCGCGCTGTAAGTCGCAAGTTCGGTCAATTCGGCTGGCGTATAGGCGGCTGACGATTGGCCGACTGAGAATAAAACCCGACCATTCTCGTCGTCACATTCATATCTAGAAAAGAGCAATTCGCCATCTTTCGCATCATTGGCGCAGGTATCGCTCCATGAATTGACCGGCGCCGTATGCGCCCAAGATGCCACCGACAGCAAAGTGGTGGTGTAACCCGCCCAGTCAATCGCATCGGCCACGCGTTGCTCGGCCTGCGTCGGATCAGCGATCTGGTTAAACTCATCCATTGGAATGGTGTTGATGAGATAATCGGCTTGGTAAGTTGCACCATCTTCGCAGGTAATCTCGACGACTGTCTCGGATCGCGTCGCGTGCACCGCTCTTTGATTGAGACGCACGTCTAGATTGTCAGCGAACCGATCCCAGAAATGCTGCCATCCGCCCTCGGGCATGACTGTGAATTTCAACAGCCCGGTGATCAGCATATCAATATCGACCCAGCGCATGGCATGCACCAAAGGCACCCGGTCGAGATAACCATAACCAATCGACGTCACGACCCGATGCATCATGTTTTCAATCTTGCCAAGATTATGCATCCGTAGCCATTCCGATGTTGGCTGCGCGAGCGTGTCATTGACGCTCGGATCACCCTTGGTCGCGCTCGACATAATCCGCCATCGGAGCCAGGCATATTTCATCGCTTGAAACACAAAAGGTGGTCCATCACCGCTGCGAATATAATCGAGCAATTCACGATCATCGATCCGCTGGGCGCGGAGATAATTGCGCTGAATGCCCAACTTCTTCATTTTCTTGAGCACATAGCGATGAGACCAAATCGCGTAGCAGGTGCCGAACTCGACCACATGATCGCCGATCCCGCTGGACAGACATTTACCCCCAACTTTTGCGGATGCTTCCAGGATCGTAACCTTGTCGACGCCGCGATCGATCAGCATTCGAGCCATTGTCAGCCCGGCTGGTCCCCCACCTAAAATGAGATAAGACGCGTCTCGCATAGAAGTAAAACTCTTTCTGAGTTTTGGGCTTGCAACTAAATCGTTTACGTTCGGTGTGTTAACGGGCTAAGCAGTGATCTATCAAGCACCCTTGGGGTCATGGCGTAGCGTAATATGGATCTTTTTCTGACATTATTGATGACTGTGTTCCGGACGTTACGGGGTCCGCGAGACTCGAATGTTTGGGACGGCACAAGGTATAAGTTTAAGCTACGGGGCCGCGATCTCGATCGCGATGGCAATCTTCTACCCTCACGCGTCCCATCTTATATCGATATCTCTTTGATAAATTTCTTCATCCAAACAAAAATGTCGGATGTCGTTCGCCGTGAAGGATGGGTTCCGATTGTGCTCAGTTCTATTCAGACCCGTACTCAACCGCGAGTGCCAAAGGGCCGTTTGGAAATACACACGCGCGTGGTCGGTTGGCGCGAACATTATGTCGAGATGTGGCACACGTGGTCTGATGAGAGCGGCGCGGAAATATTGCGCTCGATCTATGTCACTCGCGTGACGGCGGCTGGGCGCAAGAAAGTGACGGGCGAAGATATGCTACGGGCCTTGGGCGAGGACATCGTTGATCGTCCGCTTTCGCCAATGGCTGCCCGCCAACTCGATGACTATTTGGCAACGCGAGAAGCCAATATGAAAGCTAAAGACGCAAGCAAATCCTAGGCTAATTCTGTAAAATTCGCCGTTCGCGCGTAACCGGATTCAAAGTCAAATCCGGTAGGTCATTTATGTACCCGAAAGAGGCATAAAATGGCTGTTCACTATTCTTCGAATGCCGCGCTCGCACCGCGCACCCGGATCGATCTAAATCCCGGACGTTTGCATGAAAAAGTTCTTATCGCTCAAGATGAGTTCGCAAATCATCCGTTCCTAACGACGGCGCTGCCAACCGGACACACACAGACCACGGATTTTAAGACAGCGATTGAATCCGCGCAAAAGCTTGCACACTATTTTCGCGAAGATCTGGGCTATGCCCAAGGCGATGTTGTTGCGATCCAATCACCAAATTGCACCTCTTATATTGTCAGCCTTCTCGGCGTTTTCCTTGCGGGACTCACGGTGACAAATATCAACCCGCTTTACACGGCGGCCGAAACGCGGCGCCAGCTCAAAGACAGTCAGGCACGCTGCTTGATCGGCTCAACCATTTTCTCCGAAATGATGGAAGAGGCGATTGAAGGCACTTCGGTGGATCATGTGATCGCGATTTCGGTCACAGATTTCTTCCCAACCGTGACCCGCGGCGTTTTGAATTTCCTGCTGCGCAAAGTTAAGAAAATGGACCGAGCCTTTGTTGGTCCACATCGAACACTCAATGACATTCTCACATCCACTCAAGCGCCGGATCGTAATGATGTAAGCTATGTCGACGCTTTAGATGCCAGTCGCGATACGATTTACCAATATTCAGGCGGCACAACCGGGATTTCGAAAGGCGTGCGCCTGACTGAATCTGGCTTGATGAATAATATCGCCCAGTTTGCCAGCGCCTGCCCGACTCTTCTGACCACGCCGAACCAATCCATGTTACTGGCGCTGCCGGTCTATCACGTGTTTGGTATGCTCGCCTCTGTCATCGCATTGACGAATGGCGGACACTTGGTCCTGATTCCGAACCCACGTCCGCTGACCAATATGAAAGCGGCCTTCAAAAAGTTCCAGCCGGATATCTTCCCCGGTGTGAACACCTTGTTTGAGAAGCTTCTCGAGGAAACATGGTTCCAAGAATATGGCACCTGTATCAAAACCACTATTTCAGGTGCCGCAGCGCTGCATGATCATACCGCTAAGAATTGGATGTCGGCGACCGGGTCGAACATTGTTGAAGGCTACGGCATGACCGAAGCGACAACTTTGATCGCGGTGCGAGACCATTCAAAAAGCAAATCGCCGGGATCCGCTGGCATGCCGCTTCCGGGAACCGAAGTACGCATTTTACACAATGATTCGGTCACGACAGCGCCAGACAAGGTTGGTGAAATCTTGATCTCCGGCCCGCAAGTCATGCAAGGCTATCTTGGGCGCGACCAGGAAACGCAAAACGCCTACCATGGCGAATGGTTCAAAACCGGTGACATGGGGCGGTTTGACGCAAATGGGGAACTCCACATTGTCGATCGCTGCAAAGACATGGTTCTGGTCAGCGGTTTCAATGTCTTCCCGAATGAGGTCGATGCCGTGCTCGGAACCTGTGACGGCATTGCCGAGGCTGCGAGTGCCGGAATACGAGTCGAATCAGCATCTGAAGAGCTGCATGCTTTCGTCGTGAAGCAGGACGAATCGTTAACAGCCGAGGCGGTTCTGGCGCCCTGCCGAAGCCATCTCACCGGCTATAAAGTGCCCCGCAAAGTGCACTTTATAGAAGAGTTGCCGAAGAACCCAATTGGCAAAATCCTTCGCCGACATCTCCAGGATTATTGCTAAATATTTCAGCAGTATTGCAAATTATTAAGCGGCCAAAGGCGTGACCCCGCCGCCATTTGGCCGTATTTTCTCCATCATTGGAAGCGATGAAAAAGGAGTCGCCAACCGCGCAAGTTTGGAGTATGGCGCGCGGCAAATGATGGTTAACATCGTTAAATTGGACCGGCGGTCATAGGTGGAGAAGGCTCACGACCGCAAGAATAAGACGGCCAACCAAAACGATCCTAGGTGGGGTTAGACACTCAAGATGACTTGGCAAAAACGGCTGGTCGCAATCGTGCGACACCCGAGCGCATGGCTCATCGCAGTATGCGCTGCGCTCTCCGTCTGGCATTTGCAGGCGGCACCGACACTGCTGAAGCAACTGCGTGCAGTCACCATGTTCGATTACTCTTTGTCGATGAGTTTCGTCGGTGATGATCGCGAAGTCGATGTCACCACGTTTCTACCTGCAGCCGACGAACGTCAGGACATTGTGCGCGAGAACATTCTGTCAGGACAGTTGCAGTTCGACGATCAAACCGACGCTTCAGGTCGCCGTGCCATGTGGTCGGGCAATCAAGGTACGGACATTCGGTATAACGCGCTGATCACGTCAAAAGAGCTGGTCTATAATCTCGAACCGTCGCTTCAGGTTCCGCAATTCCTGCCCGAGCAATATTCTCAGTATTTAATCGAAGAAGAGGGCATTCAGGTCAATCACCCGGAGATTCGAGACCTTTGGTCATCAATCCAACCAGACGATAGCCGCCAATTGGTGCCGGTGCTAGAAGCGATCTACAATTATACGTACCAGGACATTGAGGGCGCTCCCTTTAAAGGATTTACCGATGCGCTGACGGCCCTCCGATTGGGGCGTGCGAGCTGCAATGGTAAGGGCCGCTTATTTGTCGCGCTAGCCCGGTCAAACGGCATTCCCGCCAGATTAGTTGGCGGGGTGATCATGAATGAGGGCTCCAAAAAAACCTCTCACCAATGGCTGGAAGTCCTGATCGAAGGACGCTGGGTGCCGTTTGACCCGACAAATGGCCATTTTGCCAGCCTGCCTGAGAATTATTTGCGCCTGTATACCGGCGACCACGCCTTGTTCCGCCATACCCGCAATATCAATTTCGACTATCGCTTCACCATTTCGCCGATCAGCCAATCACCGGCTTTGTTTGAATTTGAAGAGAATGAGCCCGTTCTCAACCGCTTCAATGCCGCCCGTTTGATGCAACTGACCGGCCTTCCCGAAGGCATGATCGGCGTCTTCCTGATGTTCCCGCTCGCGGCGTTGATCACGATCTTCTTGCGCAGCGTCGTCGGTATTCAAACCTTTGGCATATTTATGCCCATGTTGATCGCCGCAGCGTGCGTGAACACGGGTCTGTGGCTGGGTCTCGCAACGTTTTCGGGGATCGTCGCATTTGCCGTCCTCATGCTGGCCTATTTTAACAGTTTCAACATCTTAAAAATCCCCAGATTGGCCGCCGTTATTACAATTTGTACGGTGATTTTTATCGGCATCCTGCTTTGGCTCGGCAACCGGTCCAGCTTGCAATTTGGTATTCTCGCGCTGTTCCCTGTGGTGATTATTTCATTCCTTGCTGAACGCATTCACAACATGTTGGATGAGAGCGATTGGAAAGGCATGGTCACGACCGGGATCGGCACGGTGATCACCATTATCGCCTGCTATATCGTATTCTCGTCCGTCATGTTGCAAGGTCTGTTCGCCCTCATGCCGGAATTGCTCTTACTGGTTCTGGCGGTTCAGCTGGCCATCGGCCAATGGTCTGGCATGCGACTGCAAGAATATATTCGGTTCCGCTCTATCCTCGGAAATGGTCCGGTATTGGGCATGAATTCGCGCAACCGCAATTACGTCAACCGGTTGAACTCAACCGAACTTCTAGATCTCGCGGCCGACAAATTACGCAGCAAGGACGTGTTGCAAGAGCATGGTGTGCCCGTGGCCAAGACGTACGCTGTCTGCCGGTCCTTCCGCGAATTGCCTGAATTTGTTCAGACCCTTTCAGACCTTGGCGCGTTTGCGTTGAAGCCTAATCGCGGGTCGCAAGGCAATGGGATTATGATCATCCGCGGGCGCGATGGAAAAGACTTCGTCACCGCGAGCGGCAAGACCCGCACGGCCGAAGATCTTTCGCGTCATGTTGGTGAAATCCTCAATGGCTCTTTCTCGCAAAGCGGAGATGAGGATTATGCCTATGTCGAACCCTTGCTGAGTCAGCATTCCGAACTTAGCGCTTTGTCCGATTTCGGGCTTTCCGACATTCGGGTTATTTTGCACAAGCAGCGCCCCGTATCAGCCATGTTGCGGCTTCCTACGGAGAAATCCGGCGGCAAAGCAAACCTCCATCAGGGCGCGATCGGATTAGCGATTGATATTGAGACCGGCAAAGTCACCAATGCGGCGCTAAAAGGCACAACAACGCCAGAACATCCCGATACCGGCGCGGAGCTCAGTGGATTCAAAATCCCGAAATGGCGCCAGATCGTCGACATCGCGATCGCCGCTGCTGAAGCGGTTCCGCTCGGCTATATTGGGGTCGATATTTGCATCGACGAAGATCGCGGTCCTCTGGTGCTTGAGGTCAATGGTCGGCCTGGCATCGAAATTCAAAACGTGCAGCAAAAAGGTTTGGTTGAAGACCTGACGGACAAGGAATTGGCCCATGCATGAACAATCCCCCTTCTTTTCCGCCCCCGCTTTGAGCATCCTTGCCCTGGCGCTTGCAGGGATTGCCTTTGCCGCTGAATTGGTTGTTCGAACCGACGACCAAACGGGCATCGTGCGGACCATTTCATCAGACGATCAGCTCGAAATAGAGCAGCTGGTTGAGAGTGATCTGGCGGAAGACTTTCAAGCAGACCTCATTGAGATTGTTCAGGATACGTCGCTGACGCCTTTAACCTCCGATAAATTGCGATCCACGCTTTTCCTACGCACGGCTGACGCCTCAGAGCGACCCAAGTTTGAAGCTTATGTCGGCGGCCTTTTGGCCAAACGCAAACGCCACGAAGAGGCTTTGAGCGTTTTATCTGCATTGTCGCCTGAGCAAAGAATTGAGCATGGCAGCTCTTTTGCTTATGCCCAGTCGTTTCGAGGCGCCGGCAAGATTGAAGCCGCCATTGATGCGTATGCCATCCACATCGCCGCCAATCCAAATCACAATCCCGGTTACGTGAATTACGGAATTCTGCTTGCCGAAACCGGCCAACATGAAGAAGCGGTGCGGGTTTTCCAACGCTCTGTCGATATCACCAGCAGTTCGCGTAAGGGCAAATCCCTGTCTCTATTGGGCCAATCGCAAATGGTATTGGGCGCGTATGTTGATGCCATCGACTCGTTCGACAAATCCATCCAATTCCGTCCCAATAGCGGCCCAACCTGGCGCCGCTTCGCCACCGCCAAAGCGCGCGCCGGGACATATACCCCAGAAGAGATCGAGGCCGATTATCAGCGCGCACTCGCGCTCGCGCCGGACAGTGCGCCAACAATGCACGAATGGGCCGAATTTAATTTCTCTTATGGACGGTTCGAAACAGCCCTGCCCATGTTCCGCGCCGCAAGTGAAGAAGCATCGACCGATTTTGACGTCCTATTCTCCCGGTCTGTAAACTTGCTTGCATCGGAGCGCCCCCGTGCCGCGCGGCAGATTATTCGACGAATGGCCAATGTTGAAATGTCGGCGGAACAAGAGGTTCTTTTATACGCTCTGCAAGAAGCCAGCGGCGTCATTCGCCCCCCGACGATTGAAACCCGCGACGCCACTTGCGCAGATGTCGAAGGCAATGAACGCCAAACCTATATGTGCGTCTTGCTTAATCTCGCCACGGACGAGATGGCAGAAGCGGTGCGCGTTGCAGAAAGCCTTCCTTTGACGTCAACATACACCCAACCCGCCGCCTTCGCTTTGGCACGATACGAGTACCGCCAAGGCTCCGCCGAGACGGCTTCGGAACGACTAGATGTGTTGTTGACCAAAAACCCACAAAGCCCCTTATTCTGGCTCTATAAAGCACGCGCACTGGCGACCGCGGATGCCAATGAAGAATCGCTCATTGCTTTCCAATCGTCTTTGGCGCTCAACCCTGAAAGTCGTAAAACCACATTGGAGCTGAGCGAGCATTTGTCCAAAATGGAAGCCTTTGGCGAAGCAGAACAGGTGCTCAATGCGTATTCAGACCTAAAGCCAAATGACGCCACAGTGCTGATGGCGCTCGCCCGCATCTATGAGGCTTCTGGTGATCCAGAAAAGGCGGAAGAGACATTGCTACAGCTCATGACAATGAGTGAAGAGGGCGACGCGGCTCTGATTCAGCAACTGGTCGCGGTTCAAGTATCCCTGGAAAAATATGCAGACGCGCTCGAGAATGCCGACAATTTGCTCGAGCAAGATCCAGCAAACGTAGCGGTTCGCGAATTGCGAGTCATTGCATTGGTTGAACTTGGCGAAGAAGACGAAGCGCAAGCCGAACGCGATCGTATCGCTCGTCTTCAGCCAGAGGAAGAGCCAGCAGCAACTGAAGCGACTTCGACAGACTTTGCCGAAGCCGCGCCCTGAACCCCATCGATGAATTGCATCAGGGCGCTGGCACCGCGAGTCGGAGTTCTACGCTTCTGCCAGTTCCGGCACGGGTCCGCGGTAAATCGACTTGGGTCTGACGATGCGGCCTTCGGAGATTTGTTCCCGCGCATGGGCGATCCAACCGAGCACAAGCCCACACGCAAAAACGGCCGTAAACGCCTCTCGAGGAATCTCCAGCGCCTCTAATAGGACCGCCGTATAGAATTCGACATTTGTTTCGAGTGGGCGATTTGGATATTTAAGCCGGAGCTTACCGAGCACCTCACGTTCAATATGCTCAGCGAAGGCCAGCCGGCCCGCCGTCCCTGGCAAACGTCCTGCTGCATTTTTCAACGCATCGGCGCGCGGGTCGCGCGCCCGATAAACGCGGTGACCGAAGCCCATCAATCGATCCCCTCTTGCCAAAGCCATGTCGATCCAAACTTCAGCGTTTTCCACTTCACCAATCTCATCAAACATATCAAGGACCGGCCCCGGCGCCCCGCCATGGAGGGGTCCTTTCAACGCCGATAAACCGCCAATGACAGCAGATGTGAGGCCCGCTCGCGTGGACGACACTACACGCGCCGCAAAGGTCGAAGCGTTGAGGCCATGATCGCTGACCGTGACAAGATAAGCATCCAGTGCTCTGGCTTGCTTGGAGTCCGGGGTTCTGCCGGAAACCATTCTCAAAAAGTCAGCAGAAGATGAGAGACTAGGATCAGGCGCAATCGGCGCGAGCCCTTTGGCGAGGCGAACAGCCGCAGCAGTAAATACAAAGCCTCCCGCCGCAAGATGAATAGCGGTCTCTAGACTTTCATCATCCTGTTCTGCTGCCCAACCCAGCCTCAGCGATTGGATGATGGTTGTGTCTGGAGCTCGGTCTGCCAACTGTTCAAAAGCTTCTTGCCGCGCTTGACCCAATCTGCGCCCCAATTCTTGCGGCGTTGGCAGCGCCTCAAATGCGGAATGCCAAAGCAAATGTGCCATGTCTTCGTACGCCATCGTGGCGGCCAGCTTCTCCACATACCGGCCTTTTATAATCAGCTCACCCATATCGCCTTTGACATCCGAAAGCATGGTTTCTGCAGCGATCACGTTCTCTAATCCTGAGTCCATTTTGTTCTCCTGTTTTGGTCTAATTTCAGGAGAGACCTGGACGGCGTCAATCTTGATCAATATAATCAACATATGTCTTGGCTAGAGCGAGAAGCCGCATTGTTGAAACTGGGTGTGAAAGCTCAGACGCTTTACGCCTATGTCAGTCGCGGCCAGATATCCGCGCAATCGCATCCGCGAGACCCCCGTGCGAGCTTGTATTCAGAAGCCGATATTGACCGCCTGATCAAACGCCGGCGACGTGGCCGGACGCGTTCTGATATTGCATCCGCAGCGATCGCTTGGGGTGATCCCGTCATGGAAACCCACCTCACGACCGTGCGCAATGGTCGGTTGATTTATCGCGACAGGGATGCGGTGAAGTTCGCTGAGCATGCAAGCGTCGAAGATATCGCCGCCCACCTCTGGCAATGCGACCCCCTTCGTCCAGCCCAGCCTTCTATATCGAAGTTTCCTGAATCATCCGGCAAAGCCCGCGCGTTTTCGTTTCTGGCAAAACTGGCGGCATCAGAGCCGCAGACTCTTGGTGCAGACCGGCAAACGCTCAGCCTATGGGGGACTGAGATTCTGTGCGGATTTGGTGACGCCATTAGCGGCGCCCAAGGACGAGGGTTGCTTCATCAAAAACTCGCGCGGTTCTGGCGACTCGACCCAAATGGCGCCGATCTATTACGGCGAACGCTTATCCTGGTTGCAGATCACGAGCTTAATCCGTCATCCTTTGCTGCCCGAGTTACGGCATCAACAGGCGCGTCGCTCGCAGCCTGCGCCTTATCTGGCTTTGCCACACTTTCCGGACCACGGCATGGCAACGCCTCTGCTCAAGCTCTGCAATACTTGCGGTTGGCCACTCTGAATGAAGCGCCGGGGGCGCCATCAGAGAATAAATTGTGGCACGGAAAAATTTCGGCCGTCGGACATGCGCTCTATCCAAATGGCGACCCACGCGCCAAAGCTCTGCTCAAATGGATGCGACTCCCCCACGCGCTTAAACGCGCCATCAAAGCGGCGGAATCAGAAACTGGCCAAGACGCGAATATCGACATGGCCCTCGCGGCGCTCTGTTTACATTTGGAACTGCCGGACGACGCACCGCTGATAATTTTCGCGGCTGGAAGAGTGGTCGGCTGGATTGCGCATGCCATCGAGCAATCCCTAAGCGAAAAGATGATCCGGCCTCGCGCTAAATATTTGGGATCGTAACGACTGACCTGAAACTGGCGGAGAGAGAGGGATTCGAACCCTCGGAACGCTTGCGCGCTCAACGGTTTTCGAGACCGTCCCGTTCAGCCACTCCGGCACCTCTCCGAGGGCCGACGGGGTAACGCTGACGAGAAATCACTGCAAGCCCTGTTTTTCATGCTTAAGAGGGTTTGACTCTGTGCCCTGTTTGGTGTTTATCCGCGCCTTCATGCCCGCGCCGGGTTCGGCAGCGGCTAAAGTTTCATTTTTTGAGTTCTGAGAAGGACGAGCGCCATGTTCGCGGTCATTAAGACAGGTGGCAAACAATATAAAGTTGCCGAAGGCGATGAGATCGTCATTGAAAAACTCGCCGCCGATGCAGGCGAAAGCGTCACATTTGAAGACGTTCTCATGCTCGGTGACGATAAGAAAGTCACCATTGGTGAGCCAATCGTAGCGGGTGCGAGTGTCGTAGGCACCGTGGCTGAGCAACGCAAAGGCGCCAAGGTCATCATTATGAAAAAGCGCCAACGCAATACGTATCGGCGCAAAAAGGGACATCGTCAGCTCGAGACGGTCGTGACCATCGACTCCATTCTCGCGGACGGCAAAAAGGCACCGGCGAAGAAGGCCGCTGCGAAGAAAGCTGCGCCAAAGGATGAGGAAGCACCGAAGGCCGAAGCTAAAAAGCCAGCCGCCAAAAAGGATGAGGCTGCAAAGCCTGCCGCTAAGAAGGCTGCGCCTAAGAAAGAAGCTGCACCGGCGAAAGCAGACGACCTGACCAAAATGAAAGGTCTCGGCAAAGTGTTCGCGGGCAAGCTGGAAGCTGAAGGCATCACCACTTTCGCGCAAATCGCGAAAATGAAGAAAGCAGACATTGAAGCGCTGGAAGAAAAAATCGGCGCCTCTGGTAAGTTTGAGAGCAACGACTGGGTCGCCCAGGCGAAAGAGCTCGCGAAGGGTTAAGTTTTCAGCTATAGGCTGAAGCAGAAGATTGGAGACCAGTTATGGCTCATAAGAAATCAGGCGGCTCGTCGAAGAACGGACGCGATTCAAATCCTAAATACCTTGGCACCAAGAAATATGGTGGCGAGCACGTGATTCCGGGCAACATCATCATTCGCCAGCGTGGCACCAAGACCTATCCAGGTCGCGGCGTCGGCATGGGCAAAGATCACACCCTTTACGCCCTCGTGGAAGGTAAAGTCGAATTTACGCGCAAGCGCGGCAACCGTCAGTTCGTGTCGGTGACACCGCTTGCGGACGCAGCAGAATAGCGCGGTCGTATAAGGCCGCCGGGTGGTGGCCAAAAAGTTCCAAAGGGAGGCAGGCCACTGCCTCCCTTTTTCTTTGCCTCCCTGATGGAGACATCAAATGGCGCGATCGTTTGAGTTTAAGTCTGAGCGTTTTCTAATGCGGCCGCCTGTGGCCCAAGATGCACGGCAAATTGCCTGCTGCGTGAATGATAAGACGATGGCGCGCAATCTAGCCCGCCTCCCCCACCCTTACGCGCCCAGTGACGCATTAGATTGGATTGCCTATGCCGACAAAGCACGGGCACAGGGCAGAGAGTACGCCTTCGTCATCACCCATGTCGAAGCCGGCGTTATCGGTTCCGTTGGGTTCAATCGGGCGCGCGGCGAAGCCTGGGAGATTGGCTATTGGGTCGACCCAGCTGTTCAAGGGAAAGGCGTTGCCACCGAAGCCGCAACCGCGCTCCTCGCCTGGGGCAATCGCGAATTTGGCATCACCAAATTCGTCGCCGGTCATTTCCAGGACAATCCGGCGTCTGGACGTGTTCTGGAGAAGCTGGGTTTTGAACGTGTTGGCGAAAAGCAGCTCTACAGTTTAGCCCGCGGTGGAAAAGATCTAGCATGGCGATATGCGCTGGGTGCATCTGCGGATGTGGCCATGGGTGTGGCGCGGTGAGGGAAGTGTTATGGCGGATCCGATCATATTGAGGACACGGCGCATGCTATTGCGCCCGCCATTCCTGGACGATGCTGCGCAAATTGCAGAACGGATCGGCACGCGCGATGTGGCGTGGAATCTCGGACGTGCGCCATTCCCTTATCAAATCACGGATGCAGAAGACTGGCTGCAGCACGTCCCGACAAAGTGGGATGAAGACACCGCTTATATCTTCGCCATGACCTTGCCGGAAGATGGATTGATCGGCTGTATCAGTCTTCGCCTGGTGCCGATGGACGTCTGGGAAATCGGGTATTGGCTCGGCAAACCATGGTGGGGCCGGGGCTATACGAGTGAAGCCGCGGCCGCCCTGATGGATTGGGCCGAAAGCGAACTTGAACTGTCGCGATTTGCATCTGGGCATTTTTCCGACAATCCAGCGTCTGGACGTATACTGACAAAGCTCGGTTTTATTCCTGCGGGCGAAACCGAATTGTTTGGGCTGGCGCGAGGGCGAAAGGATCCCTGTATGCGTTATGCCAAAGGCATCGAGCCTGATCTCGCGATCAAACTCGCGGCGCACTAGCGCAAAGCGCGCGCAAGTCGTTCAGGATTGTAAAGTGAGCCTTGCTCTGCCGCGCTCAGGGCGCGTGAAAGATCGTCCAGTGCGGGCAAAACGGCCATAAGGTCAGCATAAGATGCAATGTCGCGACTGAGCGCCACCAAGTCGGCACGAATCTCGGGATGCGCCGGATATCTTGCATGTATTCGCCCCAAAGCGGCGCGCATCGCGTCCTTATATGAACCTGAGTATTCTTTTTGCACCAAGGTCACGCGAACCAAATCAATTTCAGATTGCCATGCTTGTGGTTCAATCGCGTTTATGTCACAGGCCTGTTCATCCAAAGCGCGGATATAGGCAGCTAGGTCTTCGATGACATGATCTTCGGGCGGTGTGCCAGAAAATTCTTCAACAATTTGTTCGGACAAGAAGGTTTCCAAGGCGCCGGGCGCGTCTCGATCGACGAGACGACGACCTTCCGCTTGCGCCAAATCTGGTATGGGAACCGGATTGAACACGTCATCCGCCCGGATTTTGGAAAACAGACCATGAGTGACGTCAGCGGTTCCGGGCGCGCCTGAAATGCCGGTAAACACAAAGGCATCATTTCCACGGCCATTGCGCTGACACGCCGCACACCTCAATTCCGCTTTTGCCGCTTGCCCGCCAAGCAGTAACGGGCTGGAAAACAACAAAGCCCCACGCTTGACTGAGATATCATCTGGCGTCGTCAAACATGTCGCGGGTTGCTGGGTTAAGTGCGCGACGGCATCCGTGGAGTCGTCGATCCACGCCAAGGCTGCAATTTCAATTTCGGTCGGCTCCGGCCCCAAGGACGAACTTTGACAGGCGAATAAGCCCATCAAGAGCAAAGTCCCGAGGGCCCAACGCATCATGTGCGTGCGTTAGCGATCCACTCCGACAGTTCTTCCGTCTGTTCGCAACCGAAGGGGCAGAGCGTGTTCAACTTATCGAGCTGGGCTTGGGCCCGATCGAGATCACCCAATTCAACATAATATTCGCCCAGATACTCGTTCGCACTGAGATGGTCCGGTGCGATGCTGAGGGCCGCGGTGTAGAATGAAAGCGCGGTCTCGCGCTCGCCCATTTTACGATTGGCGAACCCGATATAGGTCAGGACGTCTGGATGTGGTCCAAGTATCGTTCCAGCTTCGCGTAGCTCAGCAATAGCCTCATCGTAGGCGCCCAAATTGATCAAACGGAGCGCTTCGGAATAAAGAACATCGCCTGTTTCGAGGCTGACTTGCTGAACCACTGGCGCCAGGCTTGATGTTTCGAGGGGTTCAGCGCTGCCTCGGGCCGCTTCGATTTCGGCAATGGCGGCCGCAATATCTGCCGATTCAGGACAAGACGAAGCGCATGCCATCGATGCGTCTGCTAGGGCAGCGAGCACTTGATCGGCTTTTTCTGGCTTTTCCAATTTCAGATAGGTCATGCCCAGTTTGGCATGGGCGCGATAAAGCTTCGCATCATACTTAACTGCTTTCTCAAGCGACTTCGCTGCCGCCTTATATTCTTCCTGACCGAGATGGGCGAGACCGAGCATATAGCGGGTATTGGCATCTTTCTTCGCGACTTTGGTGACGCGTTTGAAAGCTCGCTCAGCTTTCTTGTACTCACCCGCTTGAAGGGCCTCGACACCGGATTGATATTCTTCAACCGGATCATAGCTCGGCGCGGAACTGCTCGGGGACGATGACCCTGAACCGCTGCCGCCCGCCATGGCAGGGACCCCGCTAAACGCTATCGCGGCAACTGCAACTAAAAGGGCTCGTTTCATGGCTCGTCCTCCGATTGGTGTTTCTACTTATCTATACTCTCGCGGATATTCGGCCAGTGTCCATGCCTTGCTTTTCAAGTCTGCGTGATCTGCGACGCAGCAAAGCGTGCAGGCATGGCTCGCTTTTATGGACGCGATCGCTTATGAGGGCGCGATGAAATTCCTCGACCAAACCAAAATCTATGTCAAAGCCGGTCATGGCGGAAATGGGTGCGCCTCTTTCCGACGCGAAGCCTATGTCGAATTTGGCGGTCCAGATGGCGGGGATGGCGGTCGCGGCGGGCATGTTTATGTCGAAGCCGTCGAGGGGCTCAACACGCTGATCGATTATCGCTACCAACAACATCATAAAGCAGAACGTGGCGGCCACGGCATGGGTAAGCAGCGGCATGGCCGTGGCGGTGCAGATAAAACGCTTAAAGTCCCCGTCGGCACGCAGATTTATGAAGAAGATCGCGAAACACTCATCGCCGACCTCACCGAAATAGGTCAGCGCGTCATGGTCGCTGAGGGTGGCAATGGCGGTTGGGGAAACATGCGGTTCAAAACCTCGACCAATCAAGCGCCGCGCCGCGCCAATCCAGGCGAGGCGGGCGAAGAGTTTACGCTTTGGCTGCGATTGAAACTGATCGCGGATGCAGGCCTGTTAGGCTTACCTAATGCTGGAAAGTCTACGTTTTTGAGCCGCGCGACGGCGGCCAAGCCGAAGATCGCTGATTATCCCTTTACGACCCTGCACCCGGGTCTCGGCATTGTCGATTTGGGCACTGGCGCACGATTTGTCCTGGCGGACATCCCGGGTTTGGTCGAAGGCGCCGCCGACGGTGTTGGCCTCGGTCACCGGTTCTTGGGCCATGTCGAGCGATGCAAAGTCTTGCTTCACCTCATCGACTGTACTCAAGACCATCCGGATCAGGCCTATCGCACTATTCGCGAAGAGCTTGAGGCTTACGATTCTGAGCTTGCGGCGAAACCTGAAATTGTTGCGCTCTCCAAGGTCGATGTATTGGATCCCGAAATGGTCGACGAGCAAGCCGCCATCTTGAAAGCTGAATGCGGGCAAGAACCCTTGCGCATTTCGGCAGTGGCGGGCACTGGCGTCAAACACGCGCTCGGCCTCATGCTCAAAGAACTTGGTCAAATCGCCGAAGCTGAAATTGAAGACGACGAAGCGTCCGACTCCTGGAGTCCACTGGGATGACCCGCGTCCATTCCATTGGATCTTTTGACAAAGCCGCTCGCTTGGTCGTCAAAATCGGCTCAGCTTTGATCGCGACTGACGGGCAACCACGACAAGCTTGGCTGAGTAGCCTCGCCGCGGACTTGGCCGAAAGACGCGCGGCAGGGCAAGAAATCGTGCTGGTCTCATCCGGCGCGATCGCTCTGGGCCGCCATTTCTTGGGGTCGGACCGCCCTCGGAAACTCGATGAAAAACAGGCTGCTGCAGCGCTTGGGCAGCCCCTACTTATGCAGGCCATGGGACAGGCTTTTGCACCACATGAAATTACAGTGGCGCAGGCGCTGCTGACGCTCGACGACACCGAGAACCGACGACGCTGGCTCAACGCGCGCGCAACTTTGGACACGCTGCTCAACGCTGGCGCGCTGCCCATCATCAATGAGAATGATTCTGTGGCCACCGATGAGATCCGCTTTGGCGACAATGACCGGCTCGCCGCTCGAGTCGCGCAGATGATCGGCGCGGACTTATTGATCCTGCTATCGGACGTGGATGGACTATACACCGCTGACCCGCGCAAAGATCCATCCGCCGCCCACTTTGCCGAGATCGACGCTCTAACATCGGAGCATGACGACATGGCGGGCGACATCAATCAAAACGCTGGTCTTGGTAGCGGCGGCATGGTGACCAAACTTGCGGCCGCACGCATTGCTCAAGCGGCTGGATGCACCACGATTATTACCCTTGGCGCACCAGAGAACCCCATTCGAGCCCTGCTCGCGGGCGGTCGCGCAACCTGGATCAAATCCGACTTAACCCCCGACAAAGCGCGTGAGATCTGGCTCAAAGGCCATCTCACTCCTGAAGGCGCGGTCT
>JABSQA010000079.1 GCA_013213825.1 Henriciella sp. | reverse complement strand
TTCGCGAATTGCCGAATGAAAGGAAATATCGCGATGTCCGCATAGCTGACGCGATCGCCGAACAGGTGTTTGCGATCTGCCAGTTGCGTATTTAGTGTCTCCAGGAATGCCAATCCCAATGACCGTTGCTCTTCGCGAACAATGCCTTCATCTTCATAGCGATTGGGATATTTGTAGCGATCAAGCGCGCGCTTGAATGGTCCATCGCATTCAGCCACAAGCGCTTCCATATCCGCCCGACTGCCTTGCTCAGGATTGAGCCAATTCTCGCTATCGCTCTGCGCCAAAGCCCAAGCCATCACATCTAGGCTTTCGTCGATGACCTGACCTGACACATCGACAATGACGGGCACGGTGCCTTTGGGGGAGGCGTCGAGCATTTCTCGAGGTTTGTCACGCAGCACCACTTCTCGCAGGCGGCAGGCCACGCCGGCCTGAGCGATCGCCATGCGAGCGCGCATCGCATAGGGACAGCGTCGGAAAGAGTATAGAACAGGCTGGCTTTGGCTCACGCCGTGACTTTCTTTCGTGGGGTCATAACAACATCATCACCAATATGGGTCTCGCCGCGGGCTTTGGCCAGGCGGACTTGCTTTTGACGCTCGCGAAGTGCGGCCATTTTGGCGTCGGTAAATGTGCCATAGCAGCGAGGGCAAGAGACCCCGTCTTCAAAATGCGGATGCTGACGATCCGCAGCGCTAACCGGATGACGGCACGCGTGGCAAAGTTGATAATCGCCGACTTCAAGACCGTGGCCGACGCTGACGCGGTCATCAAAAACGAAACACTCGCCTTCCCACAAACTTTCTTCCTTCGGCACGGTCTCAAGGTATTTCAGGATTCCACCTTGCAAGTGAAAGACGTCATCAATGCCCAGTGATTTGACATAAGAGGTCGATTTTTCGCAGCGAATGCCGCCTGTGCAAAACATCGCTATCTTCGGCGTTCGGCCTTGCTTTGCGAGCTCCGTACGGAAGTTTTCGAACCATTTCGGAAACTCGCGGAAGGTTTCAGTTTCGGGATCAATTGCGCCCTGGAAAGTACCAAGCGCCACTTCGTAATCATTGCGCGTATCGATGACGACCGTGTCGGGATCTGAGATGAGCGTGTTCCAATTTTCTGGCTTCACGTAAGTGCCGACCAAACAGGTCGGGTCTGTGCCAGGCACGCCCATCGTGACGATTTCGGTCTTGAGCCGGACCTTGAGACGTAAAAACGGCATTGCCTCGGCGTGGCTATCTTTCCATTCCAGACTGGCGCAACCCGGCAAAGCGCAAAGTGTCACCAAGGCTTTGTCCATTGCCTCTGGCGCACCTGCAATCGTGCCATTCACACCTTCGCTGGCAAGAAGGATCGTGCCTTTAATGCCAAGCGCCGAAAGGCGCTCAAAAAGCGGCTCACGTAAGGCTTCGGGGTCGTCAAAGCGAACGAACTTATACAGGGCGGTAACACGGATATTCGACATGGGTCGGGCTTATGCCAGAACTGATGGATTGAGGAAAGTCAGAGCGATCACGTAGCCGACAATTCAACTCCTCGCCTTGTCTTCGCCCAATTCACCGCGTATGACCGCGTCTCTGCCATCCTGAACACTAAGAGGAGGGGTGCATGCAGTTACATATCACACGTCGAAAACACCCCGTTTCTAACCCTTAGAATTCAGGACCCTTTCCAATGGGCAATTTTCTAAACGGTCGCGCCGCTGCGCGATTGAACGTGCTGTGTCGCAACGGACGCAGCGCATCCCCAAACCCAATTCAGCTGGAAAAGCTGGCAGGAGCACGTCATGCGTGAGGATATGTTTAAAGTTATTGTTGAGCGTCCGCGCTGGGGCAGCAGACATGCGCCCAAGTCAAAGCTGCGCTATGACAAACTCCCTGGGCGCAAACGCGTCACGGGTCGCCGTATGGTCAAGGAGCATAGCGGCTATACCAAATGCTTGAATGAAAATTTGGCGCCTCTAAAGCGCTATCTTCACAAGCAGGTCGGTCGACCTTGGGACAAAGTCTATAGCGAGATTTGCGAGCATCTCGACACCAATAGCACCGTCAAACAGCACGTCCGTGATCATCTGAGCGACTTCGTTTTGATCAATGTGACCGTGGATCGCGAAGGTGGTTTCATGGCCATGCGGAGTGGTTGGTCTCGGCCCAGTCGTCCGGAGCATTGGTGGGCGGAGCTTTATGTCGATCCCGAGGATGGATTGATCAAACGCACCGATAAGCTGTGCCGCAAGCTCGGCGTAAAACACTATCGCACCAAGTTGCGGGAGGACCGTAAGCGCCGGGCGCAAGGCTGGCGGTTTGATCACAATCTTCGCGTGCTGACGGAGACGCGCTTTTTGGTGAAACTGAATGGCTGCTGGTTTCAAGTGGATTCAGATCATCCGCCGGCCGACAGCTATGGTCGGCGTATGCAGGGTCGCGATTTGGTCGAGGCGCTGGCTGAAAAGCGAGTGACTGATGACCAGAAGTGGAAAATCATCGCCAAGCAGCAGCTCAACAAGAGGCAACTGCGCGCGCACAAGCTTAGCAATGCTTGATGTGCGCGTGGGCCGCCCGTCTTTGCCACGCGCAGGGACTGGCGGCAAAACTTGGACTAAAGGCCTAAGCTCGCCAGAACCATTTCTGTATCTGCGCCAAGGGTCGGCGGATCGAGCGCAATGTCCGCAGGGGTGGCGCTGAACTGAACCGGATGTCGCATCGCGCGGTAATCGCCCGCATCGGGGTGCTCGCGTACCTGGAAAAAGTCCACCGCAGCAAGATGTGGGTCGGTGAGGACGTCTTCCATGCGATTGTAACGCATCGCGGGAATGTTCGCCTCATCTAAGAGCTCGAGCCATTCATCGGTGGTCTTGAGCAATGCGACTTCGCCGATGATGGCGTAGAGCTCGGTAATGTTCTCGGTCCGCGCGGAATAGGTTGAGAAGCGAGGATCTTCCCACACGCCGGTCTTGCCACCCATTTCGAAGAATTGCTCCCATTGCCGATCCGAATACGGGACCAATCCGATATAGCCGTTTTTGGTCTTGTAGGGTTTGCGATTGGCATTGATGGAGCGCGAATAAGCGAGCTTTCCATTGCCAGGAACAAAGGTCTCTCCGTAGAGGTTTTCGACCATGTTGAAGAAGGTGAAACTCTCCAACATGGGGACAGAGACAAACTGGCCTTCGCCCGTTTTCTGTTTGTGATAGAGTGCCGCCAGTGTGGCATATGTGGCAAAGAGGCCGACCGTTTTATCTGCCACCAGGCTTGGCGCATATTCTGGGTCGGCGCCGGAGCGCATCGCGTTCAGCGCTGCAAAGCCAGAGGCGCCTTGAATCAGATCATCATAGGCTTGGCGCTTTTCATATGGGCCACCCGCGCCAAACCCCGCACAATGGACATAGACGATGCCCGGATTGATGGCTTTGACGCTCTCATAGTCGAGACCCAGGCGTCCCATTCCAGCGAGACGGACATTGTGGAAAAACACATCGGCGGTTTTGAGCATTTCGATGATCGCGGCTTTTCCATCATCAGTCTTGGCATCTATTTGGACAGAGCGCTTATTGCGATTGAGACTCGTATAGATAGGGCCAAGGTCGCCGGTCGGCGAAGCCCCGGCATATCGCATCGTGTCGCCAGCTTTTCCTTTTTGACCGGACTCAATCTTGATCACATCGGCGCCGAGATCGCCAAAGATCAGCGTCGCGAATGGTCCCAATACAACCGATGACATATCGATGATCTTGACCCCAGCGAGTGGGCCTGTGCGATTTTCAGTGGCGCTCATGAATTCCTCCGAAACTGTTTCGAAGGATGTCTTCACCTGATTGGGGCGGTGCGCAAGCCTTAAGTGAACTTACCCATAGGCACCATAGGCTTGGCAAATGGCCAATGTGGTCATGTGCATCAGCCGATCAATCTCGTCCAACGGCTTGATGATGTCCTCATGTAATTGGTCATAACCATTGGCAGGGTTGCCCGCCATATGCCCTGGCTCGACAAGTCCTGCGAGGTGCGCCTCTTCTTCTCGAGACGCGGGGAAGATCTCGCAAAGCAGGTTGACCGCATCCCCAATTTGCATCGTCCGGATCAAATGCATGATGTCTTCGACCGAAGATTCGTGTCGGCGTGAGACTGTGGGCAATTTGCCAGCGAGCGACAGGGCTTTCATCATCAAGGCTTGGCGAATGGCGTGTAAAACGTGCACATCCAATCGCGCTTCTCGACGATGCTCGGGGCTCGGGACTTGATCCATATTGGCCAGCATTGGATCGAACTTGCTGAAATCGATGGTGAATGTATTGGCGATGGTTTCGATCGATGTCGCGGTTTGCCGGTTTTGAAGCAAATAATAGATCCGACGATAGGCGAGCGAGAGATCCGGATCATCACTGGATTTCGACAAAGCGACCCAATAGGTCGGATCATAGACGCTTGCATAGGCCCGCAAGACGGGGACACTCGTCGCCGAGCGCGCCATAGAAGCCAGCTTCATAAGGCCGCGCATCCGCGGCGATTCCTTGATCAGATCATTCACCTGGTCACGTTCACGACGAAGCGCGGAGCCAATCCCCGCCGCGGTATTCACCGGCACGCCGAGCTGCTGCAGCGTGGCATTGTGCGAGATTGCGCGCAGCGACCGAGGACCGGCTGGCCCTGAGCTGCGCCGTCTTTGTCGGGACCCGGCTTTGATTAGAAAGTTGGTCGCGAAATCGTTGAGCAAATGCCCATAATCTGGATTGGCAAACAGCCGCTCATGCCATCGACGTAGCGCACGATAGAAATCCCAAACCAAATCGGTGCGCTGATAGAAGGGATCATCGCGCGTATCATTCGGCGCCGACAATAAGTGGTCAGCGAACGCATTATATGTCGCCACCGCCAAACTTTCATTGGCGAAATGGAGATAGCCGTCGCCGCCTTGAAAGCTGACTTCATGGCGCAGTGGGACGCCGCGTTCCCGTGATTGTTGTCGAGTCCAGTGGCTGAGCAAATGATCGAACCTTTGGTCGAACCGTCCCGGCCACGCGCCGCGGCCCATCGACTCGCCATGCGTATTGAAGATGAGCAAAGACAAACCAGCATCGGCTTGGGCCACCGCGCGGCTAATCAGATTGTGAATGCGCTCAATCGCCATGTCCGCAGAGACTTGGCCGATGAACCGTCCGGCATCAGAAAATCCAAGCTGAACAGAGAGATATCCGCGACCCTTGAGGTAAGCCATATATTCCGGCTCTGCGAGCAATTGCTCAATGAACCGGCCGCCCGTTTCTAAGGCTTCCGGTGTTTCGAACAGCGGCGATATATCGAGCTGATGGTCTACGCCATATTGCCGCGCCAGATAGAGCGCGCCCATCACGGTGGCCGGGTTTTCGCTCTCCGCGATCAGGAATCTTATCGTTGAGTCCGCATCAATATGTTTGAGCAATTGCGCGCACATCATGAATTGTCTGCGCGCCGTCGACTGTTCGAGGAAGAGATCCGCAAAGTTGACCGGATGAGGGTCCTTGACGGCCGCGAAATCGGACAGTTTTTTCAGGGCGCTACGGCCAAGGTCGCGGTTTTCGGTTTCCAGGCCTAAGTCGCGGCTAATCACGGTGCGGATCTGTTCGGCATTCAATCGCAAGTGAATGCGTGCAGTGCCGAGTTTCAGCGCATCCATATTCGCTGCCAAGACCAATAGGCGTTGGGCCGTCTGAGCATCGCTTTCTCGTGCAACGAGGTTGCGCAACTGGTCGATAATGGGTTGCGTTTCGGTGAGCCGATCTGGCTGGTCTGCGGTCAGTTGATTGGCTGCGCGGACAAGATTGTCGGGCTTGGTCAGATCCTCGCTGAAAATCTCAGCTTCGGCTTCTGTCAGCGAAGCCGCGGCGTCCAGCCTCTGGCTTAAGGCGCTGAGGCTGGCTTTTGTATCCCCGGCGGCAGTATCGATGATGGCTTCGAGATCAGTGACGTACCGGCTCAGCTGAACGGCTTTTTCTTTCAACCGAAGGGCAAAAGACTGCGACCAGTGAATGTCCGTCCGACCATCCAAATCGTAACCGACCCAGGACGCTAAAGTTGGCAGGCTAGGTGTGAGGGTCCGCCATTTTTCGGGAAAGGCATGACGAGCGGTGTCGAACACCAGCTCCGCATATTTGGCAAGCGCGGTTTGCGCATGCGTGATCGTGGCCTGCGCCTCATCATGCTCGCCGAGAAGCGAGATCGACTTTGACCATGCGCGACCATCCTCCGCGATGGCCGACTTCAATGCTGCCGCACTGACGTCTGACATTTGCATCGCATGATTTGCGAATGCCGAGCGGACATCACGAGACAGTGCAAATGTGGGATGGCCGGTAAAGACGACTCCCCCAGCGGGCGTTTCCATCGCATCGCGAAATACGTCCCAGCCTTTCGCCGACAGATCTTTGAGGCGTTTGGAAACGTCCGGCGTGTCTTCATGCTGACGTCGGAAATACTCTGCGCGCGCGAGGATTAGTTCGCCATAAACAGATTGCGCCGCGGCGTTGAGTTGATTCAGGTCGATTTCGCCCGCTTCAAGAGCCCGAAAGAGGTCTTGAGCATAAGCAAAAACCGAATTGGTCCGCGGATCGGTGGCAATCCGTTCCGCGTGCTTGCGCAACACAGATTTAGCGTCGGTGAGGAGCGGGGCGGTAATGTCTAGCGCTGTCATACGGCTGCTCTAGCGAGTTTAAGCCGAGGTTTCTAGTCATCTCGCGTATGAAAATCGGAATAGGTAGGTTGGCGTTCCGCAATTACGGGTGCTGTGAGAGCGCACCGCATTGCGCCACAATCATTGACGTATACTGACGTATCAGTTCCGGTCTTTCATCGGGCTCAACCAGGGCACAAAGCCGGATCACACTGCTCCACAAATGGCAGATGAGGAGAGCGGTGGCGTACACTTCTCCGTTCGCGACTGGTGTCGGCATAACGGAACTCAATCTTTCCGAAAGGGCCGCAGCATTGCGCCTCGTGTTTTCGAGATCGGCAAATTCAATGTCGCGATCGAGATTTCTCGCGCCCCAAATAATCGAAAGGCCGGGGCGTTCTTGAACCCATTGTAAGTGTTGAAACAGCAAACTTTCGACACGTGCCGCAAGGCTGTCGAAGTCTGGATCATCCCTGAACATCTCGGTCAGCGAGGCATCAATGGGCGCCATTTCCCGCGCGAATAATTTCGCGATTAAAGCCGACCGGGTTGGAAAGAATTGATAGAGCGTTCCCACAGCAACGTCTGCGGCGCGGGCGATATCCGTCATCTTCACGTCGAGTGATCCTCCGGCGACGGCCAGCTCAAGCGTTGCGTCCAAAATCCGCCCGACCTTCTCGCGGCTTCGTTTTTGGGTGGGCTCAATCCAGGGCAATGATCGATTCTCTGACATAGATATTGACTAACACGAATAATGTTCATATTTCAAACGCGAATATTATTCATATTAGGAGGGTTTCATGACCCCGCTTTCCATTCTTTTGTGTGTCAAAATTATCGGGACTTTCTTCCCAGTCGCTCTGCCCCTTTTGGTCATGCCGAAATCGTTCATTGATAAGCGGTCAGGATTTGCGCCTTCTGATGTCTCGCTTTACCGGCTTTATGGCATGGCCGTTTTGGCCCTCTTGGTGGGCTATGCAGGCGGTTTAGCTCAGATCGCTGATGGCACATTCCCAATCGGTGTTCTGGCCATGGGATTTGTTTCCAATGCCGGTGCATTTCTTATTTTGGTAATCACCGGTCGTGCAGCGAAGACTCCCGCCTCCGCCGCCTTTTTTGGATTGATCGCTGCGGGCCTAGCCATCGCGTTTGCCATGCAGGGCGCTGCGATGACCCCGCTCTGGTGAGCGAGATATCAGATTGGATCAAGTGAACCGGAACGTGTTCCGCTCATTCTCCGTTTCCGCTGTGACCGCAAGGCCGACCGGACTCTCTTCCTCGAGCAAACGCGGCAATGCTTCCGGTGCGGCCACGGCGATAAAACGTTCGCCGTCTGGCGTGCGGGCGAAGATGATGCCGCTCATCGGTCCATCTCGACCATATGTCACTGTGTAGGTTTCTATGGTTCCTGCGGAGACATCACTTGCGATCGGAACCGTTTCCGACGGCTTGGCATAGGGCTCAACTGGGCTGAACGTGTCGGGTCGGTCAGACGACCATACGCCGACGGCTTCCTTGGTCATCCAGCCGCCATTGGCGAGGACGAGACCAGCCTCACCTGGGTGGGCGCGTAGCCACTCGGTCATGCTGACCAGGCCATGCATGGAATAATTGTTCCCTGGGCCACCAAAGAAGGGCAGGCCACCTGTCACGGTCAGCGGACGCGTCTCGGTCTCGTGATCGATTCCCAGCTCTGCCATGGAACTGAACACGGCGCAGGGGAAACAGGAATAGAGGTCGAACGCGCCTATTTCATTGGCGGTCTTTCCAGCTTGCGATAACGCGCGGTCGATTGCCACCTTCATCGCCCATGAGCCATCCATTTTGGGCCGTTCCGAAATATAGTCGTCGCTGGCTTCACCCCCACCAAGCAAATAGATGCGCTTCTCTGTCGGAATGCCGAGCGCATCTGCTTTGTGCTCCGACATCATGACCAATGCGCCACTCTGGTTCACGGCGTCTTGGGCAATGTGCCATTTCAAAAAAGGATCAGCGAAAGGGTAATTGGCCTTACTCGGCGTGGCGAGAAAGTCGGCGTCAAACGAGGATGTATCGAACTGAGCGTGAGGGTGTTCGGCCGCAACCGCCGCGAATTTCGCAAACAAAGCCGACATGGCGTGTCTGCGTTCTGTTCGGGTCTGTCCCGCCCGTGCGGCCATCGCGTTTTCAAACAGCGCGTAGAAATAGGCGGGGGCAATGATCCCGTGCTTGATCTCATTGCGGTTGAGCAGAAGCGCACCCATGCCGCGATCTTCCACTGGCAATTCATCGCTGTCCGCCCAGTTGATTTCAACCTGATGCTTGCGAGCCGCTTTTGAGGCTTTGTTCGCCTCTGAGCCAGTGACTAAGGCACATTCGATCTCACCCTCATGGATGCGGGCCGCCATTTCATTCGCAAGCTGCTGCGGGCTCTGCCCTCCAACCGCGGCATAGATGGCGCGCTCTGGTTTGGCGCCAATATCTCGCGCGATCGTGCCGGGGAGGTTGGTATTGTGACCATGCGGATGGCGATCACCGGGAACGCTATCCTCAAAAATCCGAACGACAGCAATCGTATCAATTTCGGACGCCGAAATGCCAGCATCATTGAGGGCGATCTCACTCGCTGAGACACATAGGCTTTTCGGCGATGGCGCTCCAGCAGCGCCCGTGGTTCCGTCCCATTGATCTGTGACTTGTCCAACGCCGACGAGGACAGGCATCGCACCTTTAGGCATAGCGGATCTCCTTATGGTCTGGGCGCAAGGCTTACTTTGTCAGACACAAGGATCAATCCGTGCCGTTAGGGAACAGCGTCGCAACGGAATGGTCTTATAGTCGTTCGTAGACAATAACGTAAAACGAACTCGACGAGGTCAGGGCTTGCTTCTGCCAACCGCCCCAATGCGCCACGGGTGTCAGGCCTGCCAGCTTGGCCATCAGATCTAATTCCGAAGGCCAAACATAGCGCATCGGCAACGGCTTCAACTCGGTCCTGTCTTTATCAATTCGAATGCGTTGATAGTTGAGGCTTTGTTTGACCGCATCATGCTGAACGGCTTCCAGCCACACGCGATCAAAGCCAACAAATTTGGTTCGAACGGCTTGATCCTGTTCGAAGTGTTCACGAGACGGCATAAACGCTTCGACGAGAAACTTGCCGCCAGGGTTTAAGTGTTTCGCGACGCGCTGAAAGCAGCTGACTTGCTCGTCTTGCGTTGTGAGATTGTAAAGCGTGTTGAAGACGAGAAAGGCAAAATCAAAGGTCCGACCCAGGTCGAATGCAGCCATGTCGGCAATCCAAGTCTGGATGTCAGAACCACCAGGCTTTGATTTGAGAATTTCAAGCATCTCAGGCGAGGCGTCAAAGCCAGACACGTCCAATCCACGTGCCGCCAGCGGAAGGGCCATACGGCCAGTGCCAATGGCCAATTCTAGGATACTGCCTCGCCCAGCCAAGTCGGCGATGAGCGCGACGCTCTCTTCCGTGGTTCCGGGATTGTGAAGGGCGTCATACTCATCGGCGTTTAGTTGCCCGAATGTATTTGGCCCAAACTCCTTCATCCGACGATCGCAGCTTCCGTGCGGTCTTGGACCATATCCCGCGTGACGTCCGGCGCCAGTTCAACCACTTTCAAACCGCCTTCTACCACATCAAAGACGCCGAGATCCGTGATGATACGCTCGACCACATTTTTGCCTGTGAGGGGTAGCGTGCATTGCTTGAGCAGCTTGGCGTCGCCTTTCTTATTATTATGATCCGTGATCACGACAACGCGGCCAACGCCTGCGACCAGGTCCATCGCCCCGCCCATGCCTTTGACCAGCTTGCCGGGGATCATCCAATTGGCGAGATCCCCATTTTCCGCCACTTCCATGGCGCCGAGAATGGCCATCGCGATCTTGCCACCGCGGATCATGCCGAAACTGGTGGCGCTATCGAAATAGGCCGTATGCGGTAGTTCAGTAATCGTCTGCTTGCCCGCATTGATCAGGTCCGGGTCTTCTTCACCTTCATATGGGAACGGGCCCATGCCAAGCATACCATTCTCGCTCTGCAGCGTGACCGTCATCCCTTCCGGAATGTGATTGGCGACCAGGGTTGGAATGCCAATGCCAAGATTGACATACATTCCGTCTTCGAGCTCTTGCGCGGCGCGGGCGGCCATTTGGTTTCTATCCCAGGGCATCAGGTTTTCTCCCGCACTGTGCGTTGTTCGATCCGCTTTTCAAACGTGCCCTGAACCAAGCGATGGACATAAATGCCCGGAATGTGGATCGCATCAGGGTCTAGCGTGCCGGGTGGGACAATCTCTTCGACTTCCATGACACAGACTTTGCCGCAGGTGGCGGCGGGCTGGTTAAAGTTTCGTGCCGTTTTACGGAAGATGGCATTGCCGGTCGTGTCGGCCTTCCAGGCTTTGACGATGGCGAGATCGGCAAAGATGCCTTCTTCTAGGATATAGTCTTCACCCTTGAAGGATTTCACTTCCTTGCCTTCGGCGATCACAGTGCCGACGCCGGTCTTGGTGTAGAAACCCGGGATGCCGGCACCGCCTGCGCGCATGCGCTCTGCGAGCGTGCCTTGCGGATTGAATTCGAGTTCCAATTCGCCAGAGAGATATTGCTGCATGAACAGATCATTCTCACCGACATAGGAGGAGCACATTTTCTTGATCTGCTTGGTCTGTAGCAGCAGGCCGAGACCGAAATCATCCACCCCGGCATTATTGGAATAGATGGTGAGATCCTTTGTTCCGGCGTCGCGAATGGCTTGGATCGATAATTCAGGAATGCCACACAGGCCAAACCCGCCTGCGGCAATCATCATGCCGTCAAACAGAACTCCTTCGAGGGCTGCTGCGGCGCTTTCATAGACTTTGCTCATGCGCCTTCGTTACGAAGGGACAGTTGCAAATGCAAGGGACCTTAGAGTGCAAACCGACTGAACTTATTCGCTCATGCCGATATGGCTTTAATCGCCGGGATAGGTTTGCTCTAATCGATCTAGATATTCTCGCAGCATGGGTACCCGGCGCGGTCTGAACGACCGTTCGGTTACGGTCATCGTGTGGATCCGATCAATTCGAAAGGAGCGATAATCTTCACGCAACTCACACCAAGCCATGACGACCAGTGACCGGTCGAAGAAAACGATGGCGAGCGGTTGCACGGTGCGGAGGATGCGCTGATCTTCAGCATCTATATAGTCAAGCTCGATCACCTGCTCAGTGCGCGTCGCGTGGCGTAGCGCTTCAATATCAATGCTGATTTCTGGGCGGCAGTAAAACCGCTTGGCATAAAGGACCGCATGTTCAAACTCAGCGCGCATACGCTCGGGCAAAGAGGCTTTCAATTTTGAAAGCGCGTTCTCGGCCGCATTGGCAAGCACCGGGTCGGCGACTTGTACGACTTCTCGCAAGCCCAGAACCAAGGCCTCCATCTCATCTCGGCTGAACATCATCGGCGGCAAGGCGGGGTCTTCTTGCAGTGTATAGCCATAGCCCGCTTCGCCATCGATCAGGGCGCCCGAGCGGCGCAAGGCCTCGATATCTCGATAAATCGTGCGCAAAGAAACGCCGAGCTCGGTGCTTAACGCTTGGGCTTTCACCGGCGGGGGTATCGTCCGCAGGCACTGCATCATTTGAAGAAGTCGATCACTTTTGGCCATGTCCAAGACTAACGCACACTGCTGACAGAAAATGACAGCAACGGCGTGATAGCTGCAATGTCAACAGCAAGGACCTCCCAGAGATGATCAAGTTTTACCTTTATCCGCCGGCCTTTGGCGAACCCACAGCAAGCCCATTTTGTATGAAAACATGGTGCATGCTGACAGCCGCGAATCTACCATTTGAGTGCATTGAGACGCCTGATCCACGAAAAACGCCGAAACAAAAACTACCCGTCATTGAAGTGGACGGTACGGTGATTGCGGATAGCGAAATCATTCGCAGCTATATTGAAAACGCAGCTGACATTGATTTTGATGACGGCCTCTCAGACCATCAGCGCGGGATCGCGAGAGCGGTCATTCGTATGGTCGAAGAGCATATCTACTTCGCGATTGTTGCGGATCGATGGGGCGAGGATGACAATTGGCCTCATGTCCGCGAAGTCTTTTTCAACGCCATTCCCAAACTCATACGCGGCGTCGTTACTGGCTTCATTCGCAAGCAGGCTTTGCGCAATCTCGATGGACAAGGCATGGGAAGATATACGCCAGAAGAACGATTTGAGAGGGTTCGCCGCGATATCATCGCCCTTCGAGAATTGATCGGTGACCAGGACTTCCTGTTTGGCGACCATCCAACGGCTGCAGACTATAGTGTTGCTCCGATGCTTAGGGCGTCGATTGTGACGCCAATCGAGAAGCCCTTGGCAAAATTTATAAAAAGCGACCCAGTTTTAATGGCTTATGTGACCAGGGTCACGGACAGATGCTATCCTCAAGGCGTTAAATGAAGCTCGGGTGGGCCCGCATTCTTCGTCGCAAGCGAAACTCTCCATCAAGTGCTCACCCTTTTCCTCCTGAAGGGACGGTCTTCGCAGGGACCGTCCTTTTTATTTTCAGGCGAATTCGATCAAATTTGATCGACTTGTCTCAGGTGTTTTAACCAATTTCCGCTATTCCCCATGTCTCAAGTTTAGGGGACGGACGAATGACAACGTTTGGAAAGAAACCGGCTTCAGGCGGCTTTGGGAAGCGTAAATCCACTGGATTTGCCGCGAAACCACGCGCCGCGAAAAGCGCATCTTCAGATTTATCCGCAGAAGCGATGGCCTTCCTCGAGCGTGAGCGGGGACGGGCGACTGAGCCTGAATATGCGGGTCAAAGCGGGGGCGCGCAGGGCGGAATCGTTGGCGATCAGCCCGTCTTTGGTGCGCGGATTTTCGCATTTTTTATCGACACGCTGCTGATCACGGTACCATTCTTGATCATCATGTTCCCATCACTCTGGGCTGAGCTCGAAGCGAATGAAGCTTTATATCACACCAATCCGGACCAATATGATCTGCAAGTCCAATTGATGGTGATCAAATGGGGTCTGATGCACGGAATTATCCGCGCGATCTATTCAATCTCAATGGAAAATTGGAAAGGGGCAACCGTTGGCAAATTGGTCCTCGGGCTCGTTGTCGCGAACAATGATGGCGGCAAAGCCAGCTTAGGTTCGATTATTTTACGCAACACATTTGGGCGTTTCGTGACCAACCTGATCCCATTTTATATTGGATATTTCTTGGCGCTGTCGAACGAGAAACGCAAATGCGTGCATGATATGATTGCGGGATCTACGGTGCGCAAGAAAGCGATCAGCCAGACTGACGTGTCAGCGATTTTTGCCTAACTTGAAACGCTGATTGGAGACATGAAAAAAGGGCGGCTCGTCGGAGCCGCCCTTTCGATTCTGCCGGGCTGGGTAAGCCGCTGCCGCGGCCTTCTAGCCCTATTTTCAGTCCACTGGACTGAAAATTTCGCCTTTGGCGAATTGGGCTAGAAGCCCATACCGCCCATGTCTGGCATACCGCCACCACCTGGCATTGCAGGCGCGTCAGCTTTTGGAGCTTCTGCGATACCGGCTTCTGTGGTGATCAGCAGACCTGCCACAGAGGCTGCATTTTGAAGCGCAGAGCGAACCACTTTCGCAGGGTCGATAACGCCCATCTCGATCAGGTTACCATACTCTTCGGTTTGAGCGTTGAAGCCGAAGCCTTTGCCCTTACCGTTGCGGATCGTGTTGACGACAACGGAGCCTTCAACACCGGCATTTTCTGAGATCTGGCGCACAGGGGCTTCCAGAGCTTTGCGAACGATGTCGATACCAGCTTGCTCGTCATCATTGTCGCCCGTGACGTCAATGTTGCCAGCCGCGGCCAGGAGGGCCGTACCGCCACCTGCCAGGATGCCTTCTTCAACCGCAGCGCGGGTCGCGTTCAGGGCGTCATCGACGCGGTCTTTACGCTCTTTCACTTCGATCTCAGTCGCACCGCCAACTTTGATGACAGCAACACCGCCAGCGAGCTTCGCAAGACGCTCTTGCAGCTTCTCACGGTCATAGTCAGAAGAGGTGTCTTCGATCTGCTTACGGATCTGACCGACGCGTGCTTCGATGTCGGCTTTCGTGCCTGCACCGTCAACAACAGTGGTGTCGTCTTTGGTGATGTTCACGCGCTTGGCTGTGCCGAGCATGTCGAGAGATACGTTCTCAAGCTTGATGCCGAGATCTTCAGAGATCACTTGGCCACCCGTTAGGATCGCGATGTCCTGCAGCATGGCTTTACGACGATCGCCAAAGCCTGGTGCTTTAACGGCAGCGATTTTCAGGCCGCCACGCAGCTTGTTGACAACCAGAGTGGCTAGCGCCTCACCGTCTACGTCTTCTGCAATGATCAGCAGCGGACGCTGAGACTGAACAACAGACTCAAGGATTGGCAGCATTGGCTGGAGCGAAGACAGTTTCTTCTCGTGTAGCAGGATGAATGGATCATCCAGCTCGGCGGTCATTTTGTCAGCATTGGTGACGAAGTAAGGCGACAGGTAACCGCGGTCGAACTGCATACCTTCAACAACATCGAGCTCGGTCTCGAGAGACTTAGCTTCTTCAACCGTGATGACGCCTTCATTGCCGACTTTTTCCATCGCCTGAGCGATCATGTCGCCAATCTCTTTGTCGCCATTGGCTGAAATAGAGCCAACCATTGCGATTTCAGAATTGTCTTTCACTTTACGTGAGTGATGGGCGAGGTCTTTGACCACTTCCGCAGCGGCTGTGTCGATGCCGCGCTTCAGGTCCATTGGGTTCATGCCAGCGGCAACGCGCTTCATGCCTTCGCGAACGATGGCTTGAGCAAGAACAGTCGCGGTCGTGGTGCCGTCACCAGCAACGTCATTTGCTTTGGACGCGACTTCGCGCAGCATTTGTGCGCCCATATACTCAATCTTATCTTCAAGTTCGATTTCGTTTGCGACG
>JABSQA010000078.1 GCA_013213825.1 Henriciella sp. | reverse complement strand
CGATCGCATTCCAACCATACGACCTCAGCGCTTTGAAGCCTTCAACAGCGGGCTGTTCGACAAAACGCAGATAGATTTCAGCGCCTGAACTTGGCTGCATGACGACATAAGGGCAGCCTGCAGACTCCGGGGTTTGCCAACTGTCAGCTAAAACCGCGCTGAACGTCCCTTGCTCACCCACGGATTAATCGAAATATCGCGGCTCCAGGTCGGCAGGGCGTTTCAGGTCGGAAACCGTGACAGTAGCGGCGCGCAGAAGTTTCATTCAATCAAGCCCTTTGCATTGCCCCAAAAAGGGCGGCATAAGAAAAGATATATCATTTGTTTTGGCTGCGGCTAGCACCTTGAGGAGAAAAGATGATGAGCGCCTATATGATTGTCTTCGCGAAAATCCATGATCGGGAGCGATTCATCAATGAATACGCAATGCCCACGGCAAAGCTTATTGGTGAGTTTGGCGGAGAATATCTGGTTCGCGGTCCGGGGGTCGAATCCCTAGAAGGTGGATTGTTTGACGGCACCAGCGCCGTCATCTCAAAGTGGCCGAGCAAAGACGCGATCAAAACCTTCTGGAACAGTGAGGCTTATGCCAAACTCAAAGCAGCGCGCCAGGATTGGGCCGAAGCGCATGTGATGATTGTTGAAGGATAGACCGATGAAATCAATTATTGGAGCCGCGAGCGTTTTGATCTTGGCCGGATGCCAGGCCGTCAACGTCAATCAAGTCGACCAAGAGATTGTCGTCGAAACCAATGAAACGGTGATGCTGTCACAAGCCGGTCAGGTCAAACCTGGACTTGACGGGGCAACCATAATTGCCCTCGCGCATGAAGCTGCGGGTGGCGCTACATTTGTTGAGCCGGGGGCACTTTTCTTATCGGGGCATAATGTCATTTATGGCCGTGATGGCGGGGCGCGCACATGGGACCGCTACGCGATGTGGCGGGTCTTTGCCGATGAGAAGGCGGATGCTCATGCCGCCAATGGCAAAGTTCGGATCGAAGCTTGGCAAGGCGGCAAGCTGGCCATGCTGCTGAGCTTTGATGGACAAGCCACTTATAACCAGAGCGGAAGGATGGAAGATCAGTCCGCCAATGCGATGTGGAGCAATAATTTTGGCTTCGGCGCGATCCGCAATGCCTTGGATGAAGGCTGGACTCAAGACCGACGATCCGATCGGACGATCGATGGCAAACCCGCTTATATGGTGCAGTTGACGGACCCTTCTGGCGGCAAGACCTTGTTCGCGTTTGAACGCAGCTCGCTGCAGATCCTCTATGTTGGGTTCGATACGCCGCGAGGCTGGCATGAGCGACGGTACTCAGACTATTTCTCCAAGCCTGGTCTAGACTGGCAGCAAGCGGGCCGCGTGCGTCTTTACTATGATGGCGTATTGGCAAATGAAGCCGTTTGGACTGATTTCGAGATCGACGGGACTTATGAGGATGAAATCTTCATCATCTCACAAGTCCCGTCTGAACCAAGTTTCGACTAGAATGGTTTGACGGCGCCAAAAAAGGCCGTGGTCAGGATCAGGACCCAATACATGTAAGCCACGTTGCGTCCCAGCTGGATCGACTTTTTCAGTTTGGTTTCGACTTCCGGATTGGGACCAGCCGCGAGAACGGGAAACATCTTTTGCCATTCGTGCATGATCAATCGCAAAATCACTCCGATAATGAGAGCGCTGCCATAGGTCAGGATCTTTGCAGCAAACCAAAGCTGGCCTTGACCTCCGGCAAACGGACCATTGCCTGTGAGCGACATTAGCGACGTAATCAACAGAGTCGGAATGAGAATATAGCGCGTCCAGTCTTCAATGTCGGACAGGGGTTTGAACCAAGCCGTTCCGCGCTTGGCGAAGGCGCCCCATGTGATACCCATCCAAACGAGCCAAATCAGCCACATCGCCACTAACCAGCCGCCACCAAGAGGTTGGACGCCCCATAGGTAACCCATATGCAATCCGAGCGGCAGCAGGCTAATAATGCCTGTCCGCGCCATGATGTCGATCCGATAGGCGGTTTCCATATGACGCTGGCGTTCTTCCAGCGGCAAAGCTGGGTTCACGACCTTATATGAGGTTTGGAACACGCCCCATTCGCCACCCAGCCAATAAACCATGGCGACGATGTGAAGCCAACGTAGGATCGCCAATTCATTGGCTGCTAAAAACTCTCCCATACTCGCCTCCCGTCCGAGAATGATTTAAATGATATATCATTTAAAAATTTGGGCGTGTCTAGTCTTTCGTGTTCGGATTGACCCGCGGCCAAATGTACAGCTCGCCCGTGGCGTTCCCGAACAATAATTCTCGTTCAAGCGAATAGCCGCGTTCCAGCTGTCCAATCGCGCCGGATGTGATTTCAGTACGAGACTCGATGCGCCTTTGATCGCCGCGTCTTCCAGTTATGACGCAGCGGTCTGGATCGATCCAGCTTGTGAAGCCGCCCTCTATGCGCGACCAAACGGTGTAGCATTCTTCGGAAAGAGGGGCGGTTGTCTCAACTTTGCCGGTCGCGAAGCCCGAGCGATCATCGATCAGCATCGCCGCAAGCTCTTTGTCGGCAACGCGATAGGCTTGCATTCGGTTCTCTGTCCGGTCTGGATCTTCATCGAATAGGTATATGAGTTGCCGATAGAAATCGCCGTCCGGTCCATCATGCCGCATCTCGGCGTACATTGCGTGGCGCGTTCCGATTGGCGGTGTGATATTCCGCACCCGCATATAAATCGGGCGCCCTTCTCGTGCGCCGCCCTCTGCATCAGAGAAATAGTCGCCACTGAGCAGGCGGGTAATGTCTTGCAGTTCGACATCCAGCTGCGAGAAGCTCGTTTGCTTCAAGTTTATCGTTGGGCCTTTATCATCCACACCGAAGATCAGATTGCCGTCACCGTCGACTCCTCGATCATTCAATATAAGTGCGTCTCTTCGCAGCGTCAGTGTTTCTTCAAGGAAGACCTGAGTCTCGAAACGGGTTGAATAATAGGAGCAGGCTTTCGGCTTCAAATAGCCTTCAAAGGCATCTTGGAAACGCGTCCAAAATACTTCGCAGCCAGGTTTTAGAACGAAATCATCCACGCTTAGCGCCGCTTGGCGCTCCGGACTTAAATGAATGTCGGTCAGCTGCTCGGGATCATTGGGCGTATAGATGGTGAGACGTATCGCGCCTTCGGCTGGATCAGGTTCGAACGAATAAATGCGTTGGCGATAAAGATCTGCCGGGTCATGATGCTGATATTGCTGCGCATAAAGCTGTCGCCCAGGAATGCCTGGAATGCTGACGGGATAGAATGTGTGATTGAGATGCCGGTGGCGAAGCGTGGGGTCGAGGTCTGCAGCCCGTTCAGCGTCAATCTGCTGATAATTATCATACACGCCGGGAAACCAAGACAGCATCTCGTCTAGGGATTGGTTCAAGTCCTGAGCGGGTAGGTTTTGCGGCGTGGATTCACACGCGGCGAGCATCAGGCCCAGGCTAAATCCCAAACCTAGAGCTGCCGAGCGCAAACGCGCCATTAGTCGACCTTGGCGAACTCGTCCGCCACGTCTTCGCTTGAATCTTCTTTCCCGCGCGCAATGGCTTCTCGATCCTGCTGTAGGATGCGGAGGCAACGAGCGATATATTCTTGCATCCAATATCCGCGCTCGTCAGCTTCCTCTTTCGACGGTTCAAACGTTTCAATCGCCTCGCGTGTGACGACGCCATCGCGATCGAGAAGGCGCTCGACCGTATCCATGCGTTCGCGAATGACCGCGACTTCTTGCATCAAGGCCAGTGTAATATTCATCACCCGCTCTGTGTCGGGGTTTTCAAGAAACCAAGGGCGTTTGCCTTTGGCTTTGGAGCCAGCCAATTTGAGTGGATCGAGTGTTGCTGTGCTCATCCTTTATCCCTCCTTGCGCGCGCCGATGACGTGCCAAGCAGCTTTGCGGCCATAGTCTTCTTGTTCCGTGTCTTCAGCCGCTTCTGGGAAGACCTCAGGATCCACGACCGCAGCGACGCCGCCATGGATAAGCGTCTCTCGGTCAAAGCCAGCCGTCTCCATCCAAGCGTCCAAATCGACTTCATGCATCTTGGTCCAGAATGGCTCATTATTATAGAACGCGTCCCAGTCTCGCATTGCTTGTTCAAACAGTGGCATATCATCTGAATATTGCGGTTGCTCGACATGCAATACGATCCCGCCCGGTTTCAGCAGGCGCTGTGTTTCAGCGAAAATCATGGGCATGGTCTTGTAGCTGGTCTCATGCAGAAACATGGTCGATTGTACCCAATCGAAACTTTCATCTTCGAACATGTCCTTGAGGTCAGAGACATCGCCTTGAATGAAGGTCACGTTTTCAATGCCCATCGTCTTTGCTCTGGCCAAGCCATAGCGCAGCATGGGGGCGCCAGCATCGACGGCAATGACCTCAGCGTCCGGGAAGGCTGCTGCAATGGGAAGGACATTGTGGCCCAACCCGGCGCCGAGATCGAGAATGCGTTTTGGCTGAAAGTCCGGTAGATTCTTTTGGACCCATTGTGCGACGGCAACACCGCCGCCATCATTATAGCGGCCGAGCATGCCGCCTGTTGTGGCGAATATACCTGCATCATAATTTGCCGGACCGGTTACGTCGCCGGGCACCAATTCGGTGTGATAAGAGCCAGGCATACAGTGATGATCGATTGCATCGGTTGAGCGCGGTTGCTTGAAATCCGCGTTGAGCACCAGGCGTGGATCGCCTTCGGTTAGCGTGCGGACTTTTCCGTTCAGCGCATCGGCTTGGCGAATGGTTACCCAACGTCCTGCTTGTTGGCGGGTTTCCATCGTGGCGCGGCGCATGGCGGACCACCATTGAAACATTGGATCTTGAACCAGGTCCTTGCGAACCTCATGGCGCGTTTTATAGGCGCCTTTTTTGGCTTTCTTTCGGGCCGGTTCGATCCGCGCATCGAACGCCTCGGCGACACCCGGCATAACTTTCGTCGACAAATGACGATTCATCTGGGCTAAGAAATTGAACCGAGCAATCTCGTCATGGCTGGTTTCTGGATAGACGCCATGTCGACCGACCACGCGATAATCGGGTGGACCATCATATTCGATGGGATCTGGACGCGGATCACGTTCGGCATCAGCCATGGCAGTCTCCTTTTCCCTTCACAAAATGGCGCGGTTTCGCGACACTTTCAACGTGAGGGCTATGCAATTTCTACAAAAGATATATCATTTCAGAAAATATGCCATAGGGAAGGTTCCGGATATGAGTACCAAGATTGTCGCACTGTTCAATTTAAAGCCTGGCGTGAGCGTCGCCGATTATGAGGCATGGGCGAAAAGCAAAGACATTCCAACGGTGAATGGTTTGCAATCGGTCGACGAGTTCGCCGTGTTCAAATCGACGGGTTTGCTCGGCTCTGACGACAAACCGCCTTACGCCTATATCGAAACCATCGATGTCAATGACATGGAAGCGTTTGGCGGCGACGTGTCGACCGAAACCATGCAGGCGATCGCTGGTGAGTTCCAAGCCATGGCGGATGATCTCGTCTTCATTATGACTGACAAGCTCGGCTAGGGGGCATCAATGGGAAGATTTTCCGGAAAAACGGCTGTGATCACCGGATCAGGCCGTCGCAAAGGGCTGGGTGAGGCGATCGCCAAACGCCTCGCTGAAGATGGTGCGAATATCGTTATTTCAGATATTGGCGCGCCGCGTGACGAAGCGACCGGTGCGGAGCACATTGGCTCCACCGATGAGATGGAATCGATCGCTGATGATATGCGTGCTCTTGGCGTACAAGCCTCGACGAAAGTTTGCGATGTTCGCTCATTAGAAGATGTTCGAGGCCTCGCGGCTCATGCAGTTGAAGCTCATGGCAGTCTAGATATTTGGGTCAATAATGCCGGCATCGGCTATATCATGAAGCCGCTTTTGGAGGTCACCGAGGCGGATTGGCGGGCGGTGATTGACGTGAATCTCACGGGTGCCTTTTTTGGTGTCAAAGCCGCGGCTGAGACCATGGTCCAACAAGGTAAAGGCGGACGGATCATCAATATCGCTTCGCAAGCGGCGAAGTCGGGCTTCCCACACGCTCAAGCCTATACATCTTCCAAGCATGGTCTGGTAGGCTTGGCGCGTTCTGCCGCGGTCGAACTTGGCGAGCACAAGATCACCGTCAACAATGTTTGCCCAAACCATGTCACGACCGGACTTGGGGCTTGGCAAAATGAGTATTTCTCCAAAGTGGTCGGTGCGGATTCCGTGGAAGACTATCTTGAGGCCATGGCGGCCCGCATTCCCATGGGGCGTCCGGGCTTGCCAGAAGATACCGCGAATGCGGTGGCGTTTCTTTGCTCTGACGAAGCCAATTACATAACGGCTGAAAGCATGAATGTTTCCGGTGGGGAGGAACCACACTAATGGCGCTGCCTCCTGATCCTGCGCCGAAAGGGTTTACCTGGCCAAATGGCGCCAAGCTCGCACTCTCTATTGTCGTCAATGTCGAGGAGGGCGCTGAGCGTCGCATTGATGAAGGTGATAAACGGCCCGAACCCGTGGACGAATTGGGCGCTGTGCCGGGCAAGCCCATCCGTATTCATGGCAATGAAAGCAATTACCAATACGGTATCAATCGCGGGGCGCCTCGCATCTTAAAGATCCTCGACAAGGCCGGGGTAAATGCGACGTGGACCGTTTGCGGACAGGCACTTCAAAAAGCGCCTTGGCTCGGCCAAGCCATCGTCGCGCGCGGCGATGAGCCCTGTAACCATGGGCACAAATGGGCGTTCACAGCCTTCATGGATGAGGCGGAGGAAACCGCCTTTATTGAGAAGGGTACAGGGTCGATTGAAGAGACATGTGGTCGGCGACCTGTTGGTTGGCTCTCACGATATCTGCACACCGACATTACGCGCCGAACTCTGAAAGAGCAGGGCTACCTGTATCATATGGACGATTATTCCGATGATTTTCCATATTGGGCCAATGTTGAGATGAAAGACGGATCGACCGAGCCGATGGTGATCCTGCCTTACGCGATAGACTCTAATGATATGAAGTTTTGGCTCAGTCCAAGCTTCACGCCAGATATGTGGCTGTCTTATGCGAAGAATACGTTCAACTGGCTGTTGCGGGAATCGCAAGACGAAGGCGCGCGGATGATGTCGCTGGGTCTGCATTTACGCATCATAGGGCGCCCGGGCCGGATCGATACGTTTCAACATTTCCTCGACCACGTCAAAGCTCACAAAGATGTCTGGGTGGCGACCCGAGAACAAATCGCCACGCATTTCGCGGAAACCGTTCCGCCAGGAGAGAATAAATGAAGTCTTCGATCATTGCTGCATTTGCCGCGCTCAGTCTAACAGGATGTATCGTCATCGAGGGGGCAGACGGTCCCCCTCGATATGAACGCGACGTGGCACCTGTAGAAACTGTCGAGGTTGAAGTAGAGGCGGAGATTGCCGACCTCAATCCACTCGATTTGCGTCGGACGACACTGGTTGTTCGGGACATCGAAAAATCGCTCGCACTGTATCGCGATGCGCTCGGAATGACGGTGGAGTACGATCAGGAGCTCACCTCGCCGGGCCTTGCCATGCGTTATGGCGCAGATGGTCAGAACCGGTCGCGATTGGTCTTGTTGAAAGCGAATGACAGTTTCATCGGCATGCTTGGGCTATGGCAATTCCTTGACCAAACCGAGCAAGATCTCGCTGAACCAGACGCCGCCGATTTTACACCGGGTGAAATCGTGCTCTTGTTCAACTCCAAGACTTTAGATGTGACCTTCCCGGCCGCCGCTGCCGCGCCCGGCGTGACGACGATTGGTGAGCCAAAAGAGCGACGTTATCCATCTCCCGCAGGGGATATTGTGGTCATGGTCTCTATGCTGGTCGACAATGACGGGCATACGATTGAGCTCAATCAAATCGTTTCTGATCCACGCCAATGACCCGACTCGCCCCCCTCTCGATTGACGAGGTTGACTCCGACACGCGCCAGATGATCGAGAATGCCGAAGCCTTGATGGGGTTCGTGCCGAATGATGCGCTTGTTATGGCGCGGAACCCAGCATTGACCAAAGCCATGTGGGGCCTGGTCGCAGCCGTCTATGGGCCAGGCTCCGTGGACAATGGTCTCAAACGTTTGATTGGCGAAGCGGCAAGCAAAGCGGCGGGGTGCTTTTATTGCTCTGCTCATGCGGCCCATGGCGCGCGCGAGCAAGGCGTCGCACAAGAGAAGATCGACGCCGTTTGGAGCTTTGAAGACAGCCCGCTATTCAACGAGGCCGAGCGCGCCGCGATCAATCTTGCGATGAAAGCAGGCAGGGTGCCGAACGAAACGACCGATGCAGATTTCGACCGGTTAGGAGCGCATTTTTCTGAGACGGAAATCACCGAGATTGTTGCGGTCATCGCCATGTCCGGTTTCCTCAATCGGTGGAACACAACCCTCGGGACAGCGCTCGAACCCGTTCCGATGGCGTCTGTAGAAGCTTTACTGTGAGCCGGCCCGAACCCATCTTGCCGCGCGTAGAGCCCGATGATTTGCCGGAGGATTTGCGCGAGCTCTATGACAACTCCATGGCCCTGCGGGGGGATGCTACCTTTTTTGAGGTGATGGCGAACAATCCAGATCTATTGCGTTGGTATATTGATGGATTTTATGGCGACGTGTTTGAGTCTGGTCGCGTGCCGCGCGATGCATTGGAAGTCCTCCGCCTTAGACTTTCGGTTCAGCATGGCTGCAAGTTTTGCAATCAGGGGAACCGCCTCGCCGCGCAAGCGGCAGGCTTGCAAGATGCCGAGATAGATGCGCTCTTTGCGGACGATTTATCCGTCTTACGCGCCGAGCTTCGCCCTGTTGCTATTCTTTCGGATCGGTTGCAATTAGCCAATCAAGATGGTGCGCTGACCCCTGATTTGTTGGAGGATTTGAGCGCATATTACACACCCGCAGAGATCATTGAGCTGGGACTGATTGGGGGCATGCTGAGCGGGGTGGCGAAATTCTTGTTCGCCTTCGATCTGGTCGAACGCGAACCCACATGTCCTTTTCCGCAGCGCGACAAAAACTCTGTTTGACCTCGGCAGAGGAACGAACTAATTTGTCCGGACAAATCCCGGATATCTTATGTCGACCACCTTTAAATCCTTGCTTTTCGTCCCAGGCTCGCGCCCCGAGCGTTTTGATAAAGCCGCGGCGAGCGGGGCGGACACGATCATTATTGATCTCGAAGACGCCGTCTTGCCTGAGAATAAGTCCGATGCGCGCGCGGCGTCGCTCGGTTGGTTGGCGCATCGCGGCGGGCAGAAAGCCGGCATTCGTATCAACAGTCCGCGGACGTCAGATGGCTGCGCGGACATCGCAGCCCTGGCCGTATCTGGCTGTACCCCCGACTTCGTGATGGTGCCGAAGGCGGAAACGGGCGTTGATATGGAAATTGTCGGCGACGCCCTTGGCCACGGTGCTGAACTCATCGCCGTGATCGAGAGCGGTCGCGGATTGCGCCGCGCGTTCGATATTGCCAAGCAATCCTCCGCAGGTGTGCTGTTTGGCGGTGCGGATTATAGCGCCATCCTAGGCGCAGATTTGTCCAACTGGGATGCAATGATTGTCGCCCGCGGGACGATTGCGGGTGCCTGCGGCGCAGCTGGCGTTCCCGCCTATGATGTTCCATTCTTGGATGTGAAAGATCCAGCGGGCCTCGAAGCAACGACGCGCCAAGCAAAAGCCATGGGCTTTGCAGGTCGCGCCTGTATTCATCCCAATCAAGTCGACACCGTCAATACGGTCTTTTTACCGACGCCAGCCGAAGTCTTGGAAGCCCGCGCCATCATCAAAGCGTTGGAAGACAGTCAGGGCGGCGCGGCTTTGCACAATGGAAAACTCATCGATCGCCCAGTCGTTCTGGCGGCGCATAGAACCCTCGCCAAGGCTGGCGAAGAGAGAGGATAATCATGGTTCAGAATTGGAAAGAAGTCGGCCCCAATCGCTATCGCGAAACCTTTGGCCGCTATTTTGAGGACTTCAAAGAGGGTGATATTTATGAGCACCGCCCCGGCAAAACCGTCACCGAATATGACAATCATGCCTTCACGCTGCTGACGCTCAACACCCATCCCATGCATTTCGACTCTGAGTTCGCGGCGGCCTCAGAGTTCAAAAAGAACTTGGTCGTCTCGCCCTATACTTTGGCGCTGCTCATAGGCATGAGCGTGACCGATTGTTCGCAAAAAGCCATCGCCAATCTAGGCATGGATGAAGTTAAGTTCACCGCTCCAGTTTTTGCGGGCGACACGCTGTATGGCGAGAGCGAAGTTCTGGGTAAGCGCGAAAGCAAGTCGCGTCCGGGTCAAGGCATCGTGACCATTATTACCCGCGGATACAATCAAGACGGCACTATGGTGTGCACGTTTAAGCGTAACATGTTGATCCCATCACGCGGCCAGGCGGTCGAAGACAAAGTTGGGACGTACTAGGAGGCCGACATGGCAGATACAGCAGTTTTGACCAGCGAGGCAGCTGAAGAAGAGCGCCTCATGCTCGACGCCATCGAAAAATGGCTCGAACAAAAAGTCCGTCCCGTGGCGATGGAGCTGGAGCACGCCAATGAGTATCCGATGGACCTGGTCGAGGATATGAAAGAACTCGGCCTTTTCGGAGCCTTGATCGAGCCTGAATATGGCGGGCTTGGCTTAAGCGCATCGCTCTACGCGAAGATTGTGACTTTGATTGCCGAAGAGTGGATGTCGCTGACCGGCATTTTCAATTCCCACTTAATGATGGCGCAAATTGTTCAGCGCTTTGGCACGGACAAGCAGAAAGAATATTGGCTGCCAAAATTTGCCAGTGGTGAATTGCGTGGCGGTTTGGCTCTGACCGAGCCGAATGCAGGCACTGACCTACAAGCCCTGACAACCAAGGCCACACGCGTCGGCGACAAATATGTCATCGAGGGCGCCAAGACTTGGATTTCCAACTCGATTGAAGGGCATTGCGTCGCGCTTCTTTGTAAAACGGATCCGAGTGCGGAGCCGCGTTACAAAGGCATGACCATGCTGATCACACAGACCAAGAATCCCGACACGATGGAGGATCTGCCTGGCGTCACCAATGGCAACAAGCTGCAAAAGCTCGGCTATAAAGGCATCGATAGCGGCGAGTTGATTTACACCGGCTATGAGTGCGATGCAGAACTGAGTCTGGTTGGCGGCGAAGAAGGCAAAGGCTTCTTCATGGCCACCGGCGGATTGGAGATTGGTCGCATTAATATCGCCGCACGCTCGGTTGGAATTGCACGCCGCGCTTTGAAAGAAAGCATCGCTTATGCCCAAACGCGACACACAATGGGAAAACCTATTTGTGAGCATCAGGCGATCCAATTGAAGCTGGGCGAGATGGGCGCCAAGACGCGCGCCGCAGAATTGCTGGTTGAGGATGCTGCGCGCGCTTATGACACCGGCGCGCGGGTCGATATGGAAGCCGGCATGGCGAAATATTTCGCGTCAGAAACTGCGGTCGAAGTCGCCACTGAAGCGATGCGCATTCATGGCGGCTATGGCTATTCCAAAGAATATGTCATCGAGCGGCTCTACCGAGATGCACCGCTCATGTGTATCGGTGAAGGCACCAATGAGATGCAGCGCATCATTATTTCGAAACAGCTCGTCAAGCGGAACCCAGTCTGATGACCCAATTGCCGCTTGAAGGCATCCGCATCCTATCGGTGGAGCAATATGGCGCTGGGCCTTATGGCACCATGTTGCTCGCGGATCTCGGCGCTGAGGTGATCAAGATCGAAGACCCATCGCGCGGCGGAGATGTTTCGCGCTCGGTCGGGCCGTATATGCTCGGAGACGGAGACAGTGAGTTTTTCCAAACCTTCTCGCTCGGAAAGAAATCGGTCACGCTTGATCTGAAATCAGAGACAGGGCGTCAGCAGTTTGAGGCATTGGTCAAAAGTGCCGACGCGGTCGCAAACAATTTACGAGGCGATCAACCAGAAAAGCTCGGCCTGACATATGAGCGGCTAAAGCGCATCAACCCGAAAATCGTCTGCGCTCACTTATCCGCTTATGGTCGCAAATCGGAGCGCGCAGCTTGGCCGGGCTATGACTATCTCATGCAAGCCGAAGCGGGCTTCATGTCTGTGACTGGCGAACCGGAAGGTCCACCCGTTCGGTTTGGATTGTCCATGGTAGACTTCCATACAGGCAGCCAGATGGCGACCGCTTTGCTGGCCGGCTTATTAGGCGCCAGCCGAACAGGTGAAGGGTGCGATGTCGATGTTTGCTTGTTTGATACCGCCTTACACCAACTGTCTTATCCTGCCACTTGGTATCTCAATCAGGGTCATGTCACCGGGCGCCTTCCGCGTGGTGCGCATCCATCGATTGCGCCAAGCCAATTGGTCAAAACTAAAGATGGCTGGGGGTTGCTGATGTGTCAGACACCGAAATTTTGGTCGCTTTGGTGCCAGCTCACGGGCACCGCGCTTGGCGAAGACCCACGGTTTGCAACAATCCCTGCGCGCCGCGAGAATCTACAAGCACTCAGCGATGCGGTTGATCAAGTGATGATGGCCAAAACAACATCTGAATGGATGGACGTTTTCGGCGGCGCTGTACCTTTTGCGCCGGTGCTCGATATCGGCGAAGCCCTCGATAACCCCTATGTCGCGCACGTGGAGATGACGGCACAGATTGATCATCCTGATGCAACAGATGGTATGCGAACCTTGGCGTCACCTTTCCGCGTGAACGGGGAGAGACCGACGCTCTCCCGTGCCCCGAAAATGGGTGAGCATAGCGACGCCTTACTCAAACAGGAAACGTCCGTATGAAACTTGAAGGCCTGAAAGTCCTCGACCTTTCGGCCTTTTTGCCAGGGCCGCATATGACGATGATGATGGCCGACCATGGCGCTGACGTGATCATAGTCGAACCGGCCAATGGCACAGGCGAACCGTCAAGGATTATTGGTGAGACAACCGAAGATGGCATCTCCGTTTGGTTTCGAAACATCGCGCGCGGCAAGCGAAGCCTGAAGCTCAATCTGAAAGACGCCGAAGGTCTGGATCTGTTCTTGCGACTTGCGGAGACCGCAGACGTCATTGTCGAAGCCTTCAGGCCAGGCGTCGTGAAACGCCTTGGGGTCGACTATGAAGCCGTGGCGGCCCTCAATCCCGGTATTGTATATTGTTCCATATCGGCGTTCGGGCAGGACTCATCACTGGCTGCGAAACCGTCTCATGATACAGGCGTGCAAGGTCTGGCGGGCTTGATCGACCTCAATCGTGGCCTGACTGACAATAAGCCGGCTATGCCCAATATTCCGTTTGCAGATGCCAGTGCCTCTCTCATGGCTTTGTCGGCCATTCTGATGGCGCTGCTTCGGCGTTCGGAAACAGGGAAGGGCGACTATATCGATCTTGCCATGTATGACGCGGCAATTGCATGGACGCCAAATGTACTGGGTCCAACATTCGCGGCTGGCGCCCATCCGAATCCCAAAGAGATGCGGAGTTTCGGCGGCTCGGCACTGACCAATCTTTATGAAACCGCGGATGGAGAATTCTTAGTCTTCTCAGGACCTGAGTTGAAATTCGCCACCAATCTGCTGAACGCGCTTGATCGCCCAGATCTGATCGAGATCGCGAAACGTCCGCCAGGTCCGGAGCAAGCCCCCTTGCGGGCATATTTTGCCGAGACGTTCAAATCGAAATCGCTGGCGGAGTGGCAAACGTTTCTTGAGCCAGTTGATTGCGCTTGGTCCTGGGTTCGAAGCCTCAAAGATGCATTTGACGATCCATTCACGCAAGAACGCGGCATGGTGTTTCAGGATGATGACGGACATCGGCATGTTGGACCGCCGATAAAGTTCCGCCATGAACCACCCAAGCCCAATCCGAACGTCCCTGACTTTGGTGAACATAGTGAAAGCATTGCCGCCGAGGCTGGGGTCGACGCAGAAACGATTGCGCGTTTGACATCGAAGGGCACAATATGACCGATCAGAAGTTCCCCGCGCACCGGGCGCATCTTGGCGTGTGGCAAGGGACCTATCGCCATATCGATCTCCTCGCGCAGCAAGAAGAACTGATCCAGTCGCATGTGATTTGCGAGTTTCCAGAAGAGGGTGATGTTTTCTATCGTCAGACGATTGAGCTCAAGCATGCCGATGGCAGCGTCACGCATGCTGGCTTTGATGGCATCGATCGCGGCGATCATCTTTGGTTCGATACGCCAACATTTATCGGCAAAAGCTGGGAAACTGCGGATGGCGTTGTCCTGCTCAACCTTCAGCGCAAGGACGAGCCAGGTGCGCATTTTGTTGAGGTAATTATCATGGGCGAGGGCGGGACTCACCGCGCCCGAACCTGGCATTGGTTTAAGGACGGTCAATTGTATCGGCGAACGCTGTGCGACGAAAAGCGGGTCGATTAAATTTTGGTTCGATCAAGACGCATTTCATAGGCGAACCGCCCCGCGGGGTGCAGGCTTTCCGACAGCAATAGGATTTCACCGCTCCCATCGCGGTAGCGCCGAACTGTGCGCAAGGCTGGATATCCAGGTGAAACATTTAGGCGATCCGCCTGACTTTTATTCAGGGCCACCGCCTCCATTCGCTGAACCACGCGTTCGACGCTGATGCCGCGATTGGCTTCAATCCATTCAGAAATGGATCCGGAAAGGGATTCAATGATCGACTTCTCCGGTGCCACGTCGGCGCGAATGTAAACAGCAGTGATGGCCTGCGGCTCTTGTTCGGCGACGCGGCGAAAGCCGATGAGTTGGACATAGTCGCCGGTTAAACCCAACCGATCCAAAGTGTCTTGATCCGCGGTCTGGGAGACCGAGATTTCAAAACTAGAATCCCGGGCATATTGCAAAATGGAGTCAAAGTCGCCGATCGGTTGCGCAAAGGCTGGCGTCCCCCTTGCGGCAACGACTGTGCCGGCGCCGCGGCGACGTTCGATCAATCCATCATCGGTGAGAATGCGCAGGGCATCGCGCGCCGTATGGCGCGAGACTTTATGGGTCTCGCAAATCTCCATCTCTGTCGGCAAGGCGTCGCCCGGTTTGTACTTGCCGGACGTGATCGCTTTGCGGAACTGCTCCGCCAATTGCCGGTAACGCGGTTGGGAGGATGGCATTTAGAGGCCCTTTCGAATCGCCAACCAATCGGCGGCGAGTTGATCTTGGAATTGAGGATCGGCAATGGAGATAAGCGCTTCTGCCCGGGCATCAATTGACTTGTGCCGTAAATCAGCCACGCCGTGTTCGGTGACCACGGTTTCAACATCCGCCCTGGCGATAGAGGTTGCATCTTGAGGTAGGCGCGGGACGATACGGCTGAGCGTGCCTTGTTTGGCTGTCGATGCCAAAGCCAGGATCGCCCGGCCGCCATCCGACTCTTTCGCGCCTCTGAGGAAATCGACCAAGCCACCCGTCCCCGAAACTTGGCGGCCATTGATGAATTCAGCATTCGCTTGGCCGAATAGATCGACTTCGATGCAAGAGTTGATGGCTTTGAAATGCGGGATATCCGCGAGCGTCGTGATCGCGTGCGTATACGTGACGGGGGCGAACAAGATCCGATCATCTTCTACCACCCGATCGTACAGCGCGTTTGTTCCGATCGCCACACCGGTCGTGACGGCGCCATAGTCACTTTGCAGCGCA
>JABSQA010000077.1 GCA_013213825.1 Henriciella sp. | reverse complement strand
CGCCACCAAGTGCCCCGATCAGCGACCCAGCGATGCCGTAAATCATGACTTCGGTGAGGCCCCAGCCGAGCCCACCCGCAACATAAACGCCGCCCAAGGTCAAAAGGACTGCAATGCCATCCGCATAAATCATGCGTGCCAACAGGAACTTCATGACATTGGGGGACTCACGGAATTTTTGGACTACAAAGATCGCCGCATTGATGGGCGCAGACCAAGCATAGTTCAAAACCGGCGGTGGTCCCCAAAGCTTGAAATTGGGCGGTGTGAACGTCTCTATGGCGCCTTTGCGCCAGCTGCCGAGGCTGCCTAACCGATCCGGCATGAAGAGGAAAAAGGGAATGATAAATAGGCCCAGCCAAACGGCGACGATCGGGCCTGAAAGTGCGCCAATACCACCTGGCTGCGCGTTCACCCAAGAGCTAAGATTGGTCGCTGCGATCAGCGCCAGTAGCAAGGTCACGCTCGCGACATTGCCCATAGCTAAACCGAGGCCGGAAATCATTGGGAGCGCTTTCGACTCACCTGCGGCAGGCAGTAGCGCATTGTGGAGCAATTCAGAGATCGTGTAGCAACAATAGGCTGTCGCTAATAGAAACACCCCAAGACCAACCGCACCCAGCGAGTCCGGAAGGACAAATCTGAGGCCAAAGGCACAGATCAGAATGGTCGCTAGCACGACCAGAATAAATAGTTTTTTTCGCCCTCCTTAATCGACGATAACCCCTAATATCGGCGCCAGCACCGCCATGATGAGGCCGGCTGTGGCAATCGTATTTGCCACTACGGTTTGACCCGCAGCCCCGCCCCCGACGACCTGATCGGCGAAGTAAGGCGTGAAGACATAAATCACGATGATATTATAGTATGGATTTCGCGCCCACTCGAATATCGCCCACGCGATGCCTTTAATACCAAGGGCCTTTCCGGTCACTGCTTCTGTTTGAACAATGCTCGGGTCGGGTGAGTGACTCATTCAAAATCCTCCAGCCGCGCTCTCTTTCTGCGCTTATGACGTGACCCTGGAACAATCCGAGCGGCTTGGGAAGGGAGAAAGCCATCTGCTGTCGCTGCGACACATACGGCGCTTGACGCCGTCAGCGATGGAAGTAAACACAGGCGAAATTGGTTCGGAGTCGATTATGGCGGCAAGCGATTACACACGCGGCGAAATGAATGTAGATGCTCAAAAGAGCATGTATGTGGGTACGATGAAAGCAGGCGCTTGGGGCGCAATCATTACGCTTCTCATCCTCGGTTACTCGACCTTTATCCTATCTATGGGCATGCCATGGTTGGTTGCGCTGGTGATTTGCGCCGGCGCTGGCATCGTTATTGGCTTAGGCATGGGCTTTGGCGGCGCGTGGGTCGCAACCATGGTGGCCCTCTCCATGCTGGCTTTATTCGTCCAGTTGCTCGTGACCTTGTTCAGTTTGGTTTTTTAAACCGCTGCGACACAGAGATATGAAAAGCGGTTGCTGCGGCAGCCGCTTTTTTCTTGGCTGCCTCGCTGGTGCGAATCGGCAAACGCTTTTAACGCTCATGTATGGCAGATAGCGCTTGTCTTCCTCCACGCCCGGTGATCCGACAATTGCCCCCCGACGCGGTGAATCGCATCGCGGCCGGAGAGGTGATTGAACGCCCTGCGGCTGCGGTTAAAGAACTGGTCGAGAATGCGCTCGATGCAGGCGCAAGAACGGTGCGCGTATCGATCGAAGATGGCGGCCTCAAACGCATGATCGTCGAGGATGATGGCTGCGGCATGAGCGGCGATGATATGCGCCTCGCTTTAGAGCGCCACGCCACATCCAAACTCAGCCCCGATGAGAGCGGGCGGATCGACCTCTTAAACATCCACACAATGGGCTTTCGCGGCGAAGCTTTGCCATCGATTGGATCGGTCAGCCGGATGACCGTCACCTCGCGAGCCGCCGGTGAAGATGCCGCTGAAATGTTCGTAGAGGCCGGTCGGATCGAAGGCCCGAAGCCAGCCGCATTTTCCGGAACGGGCCTGACGGGAACCCGAATTGAAGTGCGGGATCTGTTTCATGCGACACCCGCACGATTGAAATTCATGAAATCGGAGCGGTCCGAAACCATGGCCATCACCGATGCGCTCAAGCGCTTGGCGATGGCACGCGCAGATGTTGGGTTTTCGCTCGAGAGCAATGGCCGAAATGTGTTCCGCTATGCGGCGCACCCTGACACACCAGAAGGGCAATTAGAGCGTCTCGGTGCTATTATGGGGCGTGACTTTCATGACAATGCGCTTGCCATTGATGCCGATCGTGAAGGTGTGCGCCTCACCGGGTTTGCTGGCTTGCCGACCCTGAACCGTGGCAATGCACAGCGGCAATATTTGTTCGTCAATGGACGGCCCGTAAAAGACCGCATGCTTAACGGAGTCATTCGCGCCGCTTATCAAGACTTTCTGGCGAGAGACCGCCATCCGATGGCCGCCCTCTTCGTCGATCTTGATCCAGAATATGTCGACGTCAATGTCCATCCGGCAAAGACCGAGGTTCGGTTTCGAGATGCGGGCAATGTTCGCGGATTAATCATTGGGGCGCTGCGCCATGCGCTCGCAGCAGCGGGCCACCGCGCGAGTACGACAGTGGCGGCGGCAGCGCTGGGTAAAGCGCGTACGGAGCCGGCACAGGCAGATGTGTTTCGTCCCTCTACGCTGTGGGCCGATCGTCCACATCAGCCCGTCATTCAACCTGCCTATACATCCCCAACGCGCGCGCCAGCCCCGCAATCGGTTTCGACCCCCCCGCCGAGCGACTATGATGGCGGCTTGTCCACCCGCGTGGAAGCCGAGCCGGAAGCGCCGGCGACCGATCACCCGCTCGGCGTCGCGCGCGCACAATTGCACGAAACCTATGTGGTGGCGCAGACAGAAGACGGCATTGTCATTGTCGACCAGCATGCCGCGCATGAGCGGCTGGTCTATGAGGATATGAAACGGCAAATGGCGGCTGGCGGTGTTAAACGCCAAGCCTTGCTGATTCCAGATATTGTCGAGCTTTCTGAAGATGAAGCCGCACGAGTTTTAGAGCGTACGGATGAATTGAGCGAGCTTGGCTTAGAAATCGAACCCTTCGGGGCTGGGGCGATCTGCATTCGCGCCACCCCTGCCCTGTTCGGGGAAATGGACGCGGCTGGGTTGATCCAGGACTTGGCGGACGATTTTGCAGAATATGATGCCGGGCTCGCCCTGAAAGAACGGTTTGAAGAGGTTATGGGGAACATGGCCTGCCGTGGCTCTGTGCGCGCAGGGCGGCGCCTGAATGCGCAAGAAATGAACGCGCTTTTACGCCAAATGGAAGCCACACCTCATTCCGGACAATGCAATCATGGCCGCCCAACCTATGTCGAGTTAAAGCTCGCTGACATTGAACGTCTGTTTGGGCGTCGTTAACCTATTCGGTCGGAAAATAACCGAAAATCAACCGTGACGTGCACAGATGCACTATGGGAAATTTCGTCAATAGCGATCAATCGAGCGACAAAAAGGGGGTATCTTTCCCGCTTGTCGCGCTGATCGTTTTTGGCGTTCTTCAACTCGCCTTTCTAGCCTTAGATGCGGTTTTTCAGTTCCCGCACTGGGTCATGATGACGGAAGCTGCGGCAGCCTTCTTTGTCACATTGGTTTGCGTCGCCATTGTCGCCCGCGCCGAAAAGCGCGTTGGTGAAGCCGACGCAATCGCCGAGTCTCAACTGTCTCATCTCGCGGATTTTGCAACCGATCTGTATTGGGAAACCGATCTTGAAGGCATGATCATTGCTGCCGGTGGGCGTTTGATGAGTACGATATTCCCAGACAAAAGCCGTGTTTTAGGCCAACACTATATGGACGTGATCAACCTGGAAGAGGCCGAGCTCGAGAAAATGCTCAGCGCTTTGCAAGAGATCAAACCCTATTCCGATATTCTCTCGAAAATGCTCGACCCGCAGGGCAAGCGCTATTTCATCTCTCTATCAGCCACCCCGCGTTTCAATGCCTCAGGAGAAGTCATCGGTTATCTTGGCGTCGGAACCAATGTCACCCGCCGCATCGAAGCCCAAGGCCGTCTGCGTCATATGGCAGAACATGATATACTCACCGGATTGGCCAATCGTTATGCCTTTCAGAACCGCATTGAAACAGATGTCAGCGCCAGCGACGAAGACGACAATGTCGCCTTATTGGCGGTCGATCTGGATAATTTTAAAGCCATCAACGACACTTATGGTCACCAAGCAGGCGATACCTTGCTTAACCTCGTCGCCAAGCGCATTCGCCAAGTCACACGAGGCAAAGATTGGGCGGCGCGACTCGGCGGCGACGAATTTGTCGTTGTCACACATGACGTCGCCAACCCAATGGATGCGTGTTTGATGGCCGCGCGTTTGGTCACGGCGCTTTCGCGACCTTATCAAATTGGCGGCTTAGAATTGCATTGTAGCGCCTCAGTCGGTGTTGCGTGCGCTCCGATTCATGCTCGAAACGCACGCACACTGATGAAGTGCGCCGACTTGGCCCTATACGAAGCCAAAGGCGACGGCCGCAGTTGCTATCGTTTGTTCGAAACACCGAGCGATAGCGCCATGGCGATGAACTAGAGGCTCGACCGCAGCATCCATGCGGTTTTGTCGGCAATAGTTGCGCGCTGCGTGAGCAAGTCGACCGTAACATCATCACCGGCCTCAGACGCCTGGGTCATACCTTCTCGTGCCGCGCGCGCCACAGTCTCATGACCGCGGACTAAATTCGCCAACATCGATTCCGCGTCTGGCACCCCATTGTCCGCTGGGATGGTCGCATGTTCGAGCAGTTCAGCGGACGAGCCCGGCGCAAATACGCCAAGGGCACGAATGCGTTCGGCAATTTCATCTAGCGCAGTCCAAAGCTCTTGATATTGCGTCATAAACTCAGCGTGCAACGCCTGAAACCTGGGACCCGTCACGTTCCAATGATAACCGTGTGTTTTGACATATAGCGCATATGTCTCGCCAAGCAGACGTTTGAGCGCGTTGGCCGATTGCTCTCTTTCATGCTCCGTGAGCCCAATTTCGATACCCATAATAATCTCCTATCCTGTAGATAGCGCTCAGTTGGGAAGACCACTGCCAACAATCAAATTGATATCAGGCAATCTGGGTATAAATTTTCTCTATTGGCGCTCTCTTATTTCAAGCTTGCGCAAAACGCTTGGATACGCGCGGTAGCATCTTGCAAAGCTTCCGTGGACGTCGCGTATGAAACACGAAATGCAGGCGAAAGACCGAATGCCTCTCCCATCACCACCGCGACTTTCTCTTGCTCTAACAATTCTGACGCGAAATCCGTATCGGTCTCAATCCGCTTCCCGGATGGTGCAGTCTTTCCGATCGCGCCCGCACAAGAGGGGTAAACGTAAAACGCGCCCTCTGGCGTGCCACAAGTTAAGCCTTCGGCTTTGTTCAATTCTGCCACGACCATATCGCGCCGCTGTCGAAACACCTCATTGCGCTGCGCCAAAAAGCTATGATCGCCATTCAACGCTGCGATCGCCGCAAATTGCGAGATTGAACAGGGGTTGGACGTGGTTTGACTGATCACTTTGCGCATTGTCTTGATCAGCGATTCCGGACCTGCCGCATATCCGATCCGCCAACCGGTCATGGCATAGGCTTTAGAAACGCCATTCATGGTCAATGTGCGATCGTAAAGCGCCGGTTCAACTTGAGCGATCGTGCAATACTCAAATCCATCATAGACCAGATGCTCATACATATCGTCCGTCAGCACCCAAACTTGCGGGTGGCGGATCAATACATCTGCCAAAGCTTTCAATTCCTCGCGGGTATATGCCGCGCCGGTCGGGTTGGACGGCGAGTTCAGGATCAACCATTTGGTGTTCGGGGTAATCGCCGCTTCCAGCGCCTCAGGGGTTAGCCTATACTTGGCATTCGGACCACACGAGACGATGACCGGCGTGCCCCCGCACAGCTTCACCATTTCGGGGTAGCTGACCCAATAAGGCGCAGGAATGACCACTTCATCACCTGGATCGAGCGTGGAAATCAGCGCATTGAAAATTACCGGCTTTCCTCCGGGCGCGACATGCACCTGGGCCGGCGTATAGGTCAGTTCATTATCACGCTGAAATTTGGCGCAAATCGCTTGCTTCAAGTCCGGCAATCCATCGGCTGGGGTATATTTGGTCTTACCGGAATCGATCGCATCTATAGCCGCCCGCTTGATAAGGTCTGCTGTATCGAACTCAGCCTCGCCAGCACCGAGGCCGATGACATTCTCGCCAGCGGCCTTTAACTCGGCTGCTTTTGTTGTCACAGCAATGGTCGCCGAAGGGGCAACACGGTTAACGGCATCACTGAGGAAAAGTTGGCTGGCCATGACTCGAGCTCCATAAACAGGCGCTCCGTTTACGCCGCAACGCACTGAGGCGCAACTAGGTGATTTATAACCCCTTATGATAAATTTTCTCGGTTCCATTTAGCGTTGTTTTTATAAATTGCCGCTAGAACTGGCGGGATGTGGAGACCCAAGGATCAAAGCGATGTGGTTTGGACGCTCAACGAGCACAGAACTATATGAACGCGCCTTCGATCAGTTCATGATCGATGTGAAATTCTATGCGGGTGAAGTTCGGACATATTTTGTAGACTTAACGCTTGAAGAGCGCTTGCTCGCGCTGTGCGCTTTCATTTTGGTCTTGATCTGGGTGATCGTCTCCCGCGCGCGCCGCAAATACAATCCAGGTAGCCTTAGTCGCCAATTCGGTACCGCGATCTTAGTGCTTGCTGTGGTGATGCTTGGCGGCAATCTTCTGTTTGGTGGGGGCGCCGGTGCTTATGCTGGCCTGTTCAGCATCTAGTCCATCTCTAGGCAAGCGTATGCGTTCACCTTAGATAATCCGCATGTCTGACTCGCCACATTCAACGACCCGCAAACGCGGTGTCGATGTGATTAAAGATAATCTCTCGCGTTTGCCGAAGAAGCCTGGCGTCTATCGGATGTTCGGCGAAGACGACACAGTCTTATACGTGGGCAAAGCGAAGAACCTTTCCGCACGGGTTTCGTCGTACACACGTATTGGCGGCCACACCCAGCGGATCGCGGCGATGATCCTGGCCACAGCGAGAATGGAATTTGTCGTCACCGAAAGTGAGACCGAAGCGCTTTTGCTGGAAGCCAGCCTCATCAAGTCGCTGAAACCGCGCTTCAATATTTTGCTGCGGGATGACAAATCCTTCCCGTACATCCTGATCCGACGCGACCATGAGGCGCCGCAAGTTTTGAAATATCGCGGCTCGAAACAAGACCGCGGGGATTATTTCGGCCCCTTTGCCAGCGCCAATGCCGTGACCCGGACGATTGACACATTGCAGAAGGCGTTCTTGCTGCGCACCTGCGAGGATAGCGTCTACTCGACCCGGCTGCGCCCGTGCATGCTGCATCAGATCAAGCGCTGTTCAGCACCTTGTGTGGGTTTGATCGAAGCTGAAGATTATCGTCAATTGGCCGATCAGGCGGCCGATTTCCTGCGGGGTAAAGCGACCGATCTACAAGCGGACCTAGCCCAACAAATGGAAACCGCCGCAGAAGCTATGGAGTTTGAGCGCGCCGCAAGCCTGCGCGACCGCATTCGCGCTCTGGCGCATGTAAGGGCCCAGCAAGACATCAATCCGGATGGTATCGAAGAGGCGGATATATTCGCCATCGCCATGGAAGGCGGCTTATCCGCGGTACAGGTCTTCTTCATTCGTGCGGGCCAAAATTGGGGCGCGACCATCCACTTTCCGAGGCATGAAAAAGGTGAGCAAGAATCCGATATTCTCTCTGCCTTTTTAGTACAATTCTACGATAAAAGACCACCGCCGCGCCTTGTCCTGACCAATCAGGAGCCTGTCGATGCCGCTCTGATCGCAGACGCTTTGTCTCTAAAAGCCGATCGCAAAGTGGAAATTCGCACACCGCAACGTGGCGAGAAACGCGGATTGGTTGAGCAGGCCACGCGAAATGCCAGCGAGGCGCTCAGTCGCAAACTGGCCGAAAGTGCCAGCCAAGCCCGCTTGCTGAAAGAAGTCGCTAAAGCTTTTGATCTGGAAGAGCCACCGCAACGCATCGAGGTCTATGACAATTCTCATATTCAGGGGTCGAATATGGTTGGCGGTATGGTCGTGGCGGGGCCAGACGGGTTCGAAAAAGGCCAGTACCGCAAGTTTAACATCAAGGACGAGAGCATCGAGCCGGGTGATGATTATGGCATGATGCGCGAAGTGATGCGCCGCCGCTTTGCCCGCGCTTTGAAAGAGCGCGAAGAAGGCAATGGCGCCAATTGGCCCGAATTGGTTTTGATAGATGGTGGACTTGGCCAGCTCAGCAGCGTGGTCGAAGCGATTGGCGATCTCGGCCTCTCCGCATCTGACGTTAATTTGGTGTCGATCGCAAAAGGTGTTGAACGCAATGCTGGACGCGAACAATTCTTTCAGCCCGGGCGAGCGCCGTTCCGACTGCCCGAGAATGCCCCGGTCTTATACTATTTACAGCGCCTACGCGACGAAGCCCACCGCTGGGCGATTGGTGCGCATCGGGCGAAGCGGAGCGCCGACATTAAGAAAAACCCGCTCGATGAGATTGAAGGCATTGGCCCATCGCGCAAGAAAGCTCTGCTCCAATATTTCGGATCCGCCAAGGAGGTGGCCCGCGCAAAACTTGCCGATTTAAAGGAAGTCGAGGGCGTCTCAGCAGCTTTGGCTGAGCGCATTCACGGACACTTTCATAGCGGTTAGCGATTGGCGCCCGGGACCCATTTGACGTCATCGGCGCCATTATGGTTCGCCACGCGGCCAGCCACGAATAACCAATCAGACAAGCGGTTGGCATAGGCCAGTGCTTCTGCACTGACGACCTCTTCTGGCATCGCAGCAAGTTCCGCGATCTGCCGTTCGGCCCGTCGGCACAACGTGCGCGCGACATGAAGGTGCGCCGCGAGCGCGCTGCCACCTGGCAAGATGAAACTGTCGAGCGGAGCGATATCCGCGTTCATCGCGTCAATCTCGCTTTCCAAGCGATCAACTTGCGATTTTATGATGCGCAACGGTTCCCATTCGAGCTTTTTGCCCCGATCGGGCGTGGCCAAATCTGCGCCCAAATCAAACAAATCATTTTGGATCCGTCGAATGGCCAGAAGCAACTCGCCTTCTGCCTGCAAGGCAGCGACACCGAGGGCGGCATTGGTCTCGTCCACAGTGCCATAAGCTGTGACCCGCGGGTGCCATTTATCAACGGGCTCTCCAGTCGAGAGGCGCGTTTTCCCGCCATCGCCGGTTCGCGTGTAAATCTTATCAAGCTTGACCATAGATCAGAACAGATCGATCGAGCCGACAACAATGCCAAGCAAGACCAAAATCCCAATAACGACAGCCTGCACCATGACTCGCATCCGCATCAATTGATTGGAGCGACTGCGTTGGCCATCATCGGTGCGGGTGAGATTGATCAAGCCCATCACCAAAACGATGATAAGTATCCCAATCGCGATATAGAGCCCAATGGTGAGTGCGCTGGCCATTGGCATGACCCTTTCTAATGACTTGCGACTGACATAGTGCCGATCTCCGGCCTCGACCATGGGGCAGGCAGCCGCGCCCTAATACTGGTATTTCTCAACCCGTTCGATGCGGATCGTATACGCTGCGTCGGCAAGTTCTGACTCTTGAGTTTGGGTATAGAGCGTGCCTTCCAACCATACCGCTTGGGCCAGATTGCGCAGTTTTATCGGCTCATCTGCAATCGCGAACACGGTCTGATTTGGCGGCGGTGGCGGCGCGTGCAAGCAAGCCCCGTAATAGGGGACGAGCAGAAATTCGGAAATCTCAGCATTGGCACCGAACTCAAATGGCACGGTATAACCGGGGATTCTAACCTTGGTTTGGTCTAACTCTTTTACCGTGTTGAAGGTGCCGATCTGGACCATGACGTCTGCCGCAGATCCTTCAGCAATCGGGCCGCCAGAATAGAGCATGGCCATTTGCTGTTGATACAGCTCCGCCAGTCTTTCTTCTTCGCCCTCGGGCAGTAATTCTTCCCAGCCTATTTCGCGCACACCGCGCGCGCGCAGCGCCGCAGCTTTGGCCTCAGCGGCGGCTTGGCGCTCTTCATCCGTCGCCCGCGGCTCAGGAATACGGTCCCCGACTTCAGGCTCATTCGAAGCGCTTGTGCTTTGCGGGGCGGCCATGGCGGTGTCCACCGGCGTAGCATTTCCGCAAGCGGTCACCACCAAAGTGGCAACAGAGACAATCAGTGCATTCTTCATCATGCAGCTATTTAGACCCGCCGAGGCCTGACGACCAGTCCTATCGCGTGCTTGTGACTAGACTTTGACAGTTAGACCGTCGGCGAGTGATCTTCGTAAGGCTGTGATGGCGGGCCAAATCCCTAAGAATAGAGCGGCCAAAGTGACCGCACCAATTGTATAGGCATCCACCAAACCAGGGCCAGTTCCCATCAATGCGACGCCATATTGTGCGGAGAGGATTGGCGCTGCGACTGCGAAAATGATTTGGATCAAGATTGCACCTAGCACTGCCCCCATAAAACCGAGCACAGCAGCTTCCGCGATCAATAATGTCATGATGTGCGAGGGCCTGGCCCCCGTGGCGCGAAGGATCGACATCTCACGCCGACGCTCGTTCAAACTGGTCAGGATACTGGTCAAGATTGAGACCAACCCAACTGCGATGACGAATGCGGAAACCGCGAGCAAGACTCGCTCAGCCGTGCTCATAACTTGCCACAATTCTGCCAGCGCCTGACCGGGAATAATAGCCAAAAGCGGTTCGGTCATGTTCGTATTCAAATCGCGCCGAGTCCGCAGCACTGTTGCTCGGTTTTTCAGACCGATAAACACCGCCGTCACCGTGCGCGGCGTCAGATTGAACCCGCGAATGGTCTCCTCGGGAATATTATCCGCGAGCGGGTTTCGCGCCCCGGTCTCCCAGCCGACATGGATGGCCGTTATAGCCTCTAAAGAAACATGTATCGTCTGGTCCACGGGCGTGCCGGTTGGACGCAGCACACCGACAACGCGAAACGGACGATTGTCATGATCGGTGAGCCCACCCGCGCCCAGTCCATGCGTAATGATGAGCGGTGTTTCGACCTCATAGCCGAGCTGCTTGGCGACTTCTGAGCCGATCACCGCGTCAAACAAATCATCGAACATTTCACCTTCAGCGAAGGCGAGGGATTGGCGTTGTCCGTATTTATAATGCTCGAAATAGGACTGGGTTGTGCCGAGCACGCGGTAGCCGCGATGATTGTCGCCAAGCGAAATCGGCACCGCCCAGGCGACATCGTTACGCGCGGCGATGGCTTCATAAGTCGGCCAAGAAATTTCCGCCGTGGCATTGCCTAAACGAAAGACCGAATAGAGGAGCAAATTGATTTGCCCTGATGGGGCGCCAACAATCAACTCTGTTCCAGAAATCGTGTTGTCGAAGCCATCTTTCGCGGCATTGCGGGCTTTCTCCACACCCAGAAACAGAGCGACCGATAATGCGATGGCAAAAATCGTCAAAAAAGCCGAGACTTTGCGGTTCATCAGGCTGCGCCACGCCAGGCCGAAAATCGAAACACCCATCACGCCTGCTCCATAATAGAAGCGGCGTGATTGATTTCGGCCAGATCGATGGCGCGATCAAACAAAGGGGCCAAAGCGCCATCATGACTGACAAAGAGCAAGGCGGCGTCAGTCTTCTGTGCTTCATCGCTCAGAAGTTGGATAAAGCGATCTCGACTATCCGCATCCAATGCCGAGGTCGGTTCATCTGCGATGATCAGCGCTGGATTGCCAATCAAGGCACGTGCAGCGGCCACGCGCTGTTGCTGACCCACTGAAAGCTCTGTGACATTGCGCGACAACAGACCCTCATCCGACAGGCCCAATCGTGCCAGCAAACGTTTCGCCTCCGCTTCGGCCCCGCCTGCCGCCTGAACCTCGCCCAGACGACGTTTCGAGAAGCGGCATGGCAAGACAACATTTTGCACGACCGAGAGATATGGCACCAAATTAAACATCTGGAAGATCACGCCCAAATGGTCCGCACGAACACGGTCACGCTGACCGCCTGAAAGCTCAGTCAGATCTTGATCGAGGACATGCACCGCACCGGAATTTGCCTCCAAGACGCCCGCAATCAGCCCGAGCAAAGTCGACTTGCCGGATCCGCTTGGTCCACGCAGGAATAAACGCTCGCCGCGATTGAGCTCAAACGCTTTCACATCAAGCACAGGCGGTTGGCCCGGCCAAGCGAAGCTCAGGTCAGAAAGGCTGACAATTGGTTGCGTCATTTAAGGGAGGTCTAGGCGCGCCGCACTCGCCGTCAAGGTGCTGGCGGTTTGACCGGTTTCGGTCAAGATCACAGCATTGACCTCTTCAAACCCCGAAAACGTTCCAAACGCGGTGACATCAATGGCCTGCAAGGCGCTTACATCGGCGCAGCTATAGACCATGTCGACCATAAGATTCCCATGATCGCCAATCGGGCGAATGCTGACATCGGCTTGATCGCGGGTGCAATCACCGCCGACCAGTGCGACGAGATTATCCGAATAGAGCGCGGTGTCATCCAAAGTGCGAATGGTTTCGTCCAAGTCAAAGTTCGCCAACGCGCCCTCGACGCTGATGCTGACCGTATTGCCATCAAGGCTAACCGCTAAATCAGAGAGACCATGAACGTGCGCTTCTCCCCCGGCATGATCGTGATCATCATGATCATGGTCATCGTCATGCACATGGTCGCCGTGATCTTCGTCGGCATGATCGTCGTCGCTATGCGCTTCATCATGATCGTGCGTCTCTTCGTCTGAATCGCTGACGGCCACTTCTACCGGTTCGGAATTGGCAGCGGTGTCTTCCACGACGACTTCAACCACATCTTCAACTTCAATCGGGGGTGTTTCCGCGACCACAGTATCCGTCGGCGCTTCTGACGCCGGTTGGCAAGCAGTAAGGACCAAAACACTCGCTGCGGCGAACAAGGACGAACGTAACATAAACGACTCCAGCTTTTGTTTGACAGTGCAAGGCACGAGGACTACCTCGCCCGAACAGAATTGAGATACTATAACACTCCGTACAAAAACATAGGACAAACTGGCCTGTCGCCACTGTAACTTTCTGCCATGTTTGAAGCCTTGCAAGCGCCCCTCTTCTTTGGACTCATCGCCGCCTTCGTGACGACGCTGGGCTTGTTGGCGGTCGCGCTGCGCAGCGATTGGAGTTTACGCTATGCGAATCTGTTTGGTCTAGCGGCTGCAGGTATGCTCACAACGATGGCGTTTTTGCACATCGTGCCTGAAGCGTTCGCTCTTTCTAACAATGCACCAATTTGGCTGACCGTGGGATTTTTCTCTGGGTTAATCCTACACTATTTGATCAATACGCTGTTCCCAGAACGCGAAGAGTCGAACCTTCCCAGCGAAGCTATTACGCCCATTCTTGCCATTGCCATTCACTCTTTCATCGATGGCGTGGTGTACGCGGTGACCTTCGCCGCCAGCTTTTCAGCCGGCGTTTTTGCGGCTGTTGGACTCATTCTGCATGAATTCCCAGAAGGCGTGATCGCCTTCGCGATCTTGCGGCGACACGGCGTGTCCAATCGCAATGCGTTTCTGTTTGCTTTCCTTGCAGCGGCGGCGACAACACCTTTCGGCGTGCTGGTCTCCGGTCCGTTTATGTTTGGCCTAGGCGAAGAGGTTTTGGGCAGCTTATTCGCTTTGTCCGCAGGCTTGCTCCTTTTCGTCGCCACGGGACCGCTTATGGCCCCGATGCGCGAAACCAAGCCTACGCTTGGGCTCGCAGCGCTGGGCTCAGGCGTTCTCATCGCCGTCGCGTTGATGCTCGCGCCGATTCATGGCCATGATCACAATCACTTTGGCGGCTCGCATGAAGCGGATGATCACACGCATGGCGACGGACATGATCACCAAGATGAAGACGCTTCGCCCCCGCCCGACCATGCCCATTAGCAGGCCAACCATGGGATTTCGGATTCTCTTCCTTTGTCTGATCGGTGCTGTCGCCTGGATCGGGCTCGCGCACGGCCATCCAGAAGACGAATTTTGCACCCTTGATGGCGGTATGGATCCGGCGCTTTGTCAGGCTCTGCAGGACATGGACCGGGCCGGTGACCCGACCGAACGCGGCGCCGGGTTTACCCAAACCGAAACCATTGATTTCGATCGCCCCGCGCTGGAGACGCTTGGTCTCTATATCAAGATTGGCGTCCAGCACATCTTACCGGGTGGCCTTGATCACATCCTCTTTGTGCTGGCGATTTTCTTTTCGACGCGGCGATGGCGCCCGCTCTTAATCCAAGTGTCAGCATTCACGATTGCGCACACAATCACCCTTGGCATGGTTGCAGCGGGTGTATTTGCTCCACCCGCCTCCATCGTTGAGCCGCTGATTGCCGCCACGATTGCGTTCGTCGCGGTGGAAAACCTGTTATTCAAAGACATGACACGTTGGCGACCAGCCGTCGTATTTGCTTTCGGGCTCATTCACGGCATGGGGTTTGCCGGGTTTTTTGGCTCTCTCGGGCTGCCACAGGGACAGTTTTGGAGCGCGCTCTTTGGGTTCAATATCGGGGTCGAAATTGGACAATTGAGCGTCATCGCCCTTGCGGCTTTGCTATTATGGCCGGTTCGGCGACTGATCAGTGAGGGCGCCTATCGGCATGTCATAATCTGGCCGAGCTGCGCCGTGATTGGCGCGATTGGCGCGTTTTGGACCTTTGAGCGGATCTTCTTAGGGTAAACGGCATCGACCTTGCAGCGCTGTCGCTCATGGGCGGAGAATATCACGTTTCAAAACGCAAACGTCGCTATATAGGCGCCGTGATTGCAACCATAGTCACCACCGTCGCTGCGATGGATTTGGTGGCAGAGGCACAGACAGAGACACGGGCGCAAACCTGCTATTTGCGGGATGCCACCGAATGGCAATTGGCTTTGCACGACACCGAACAAGAACAAAGTCCAGCCTATATCCGGGAGGTCACAGAGACATTCTTATCTGATTGTCCAGATCGACCTGAATTCCAGGATGCTAGCCGGATCGCCGGAATTGCCGCTGCAGATATGCAGGATGCTACCGCCGCTGCGCTGCATTTTCGCAATGCAGGTTGGATGAGCGATTTGATGTCAAACTTCTATGCCATCTCGACTTTTTCCGCCGCTGGCGACACCCAATCCGCCTGGCGCGTGCGCGATCAAATGGTCGAGTCTTGGCGGACAAGACTGGATCGTCATCCGAACGTGTCAGTATCGGCCGAAGCGCTCGAACACGGCATGCTCTACCAAGTCTATTTTTCCGAACTCGACCGCGAAGCCAGAACGCGCGCGGCTTGGGTGGCTGTGCCATTTGGGCCCGGTTTTCCAGCAACTTTAAGTTTCTCGCATGACCGTATGCGCATGGCCTTGAGAAAGGCCCGCGCCGCCGAAGATTTTGACTTTCGCTATGTCGACTTAAACCGCTGCCGCGGGCGACGCACGCTGGGTCGAATCGATACTAAGATCGCAACGCACGATTTCGATGCGTCTGCACGCGCGAGTTTGAGTGCCTATCTGGCGGCTCCGGATCAGCCGGACACCGAGACGATCACACTCTGTGCGTTTCCAGACCGGCTATTGCCCGGTGTACCGAAGCCTTAAACCCGCTTTTCAACCTCTGCCACGACGGCATCAGCAGTGATGTTAAAGTGGGTATA
>JABSQA010000076.1 GCA_013213825.1 Henriciella sp. | reverse complement strand
TGACCGAATTCGGGGGCACGATTTGCGACGGTACCAATATGACAGGGGCAGTCGGCTTTATCGCGACGAATATCTTCGGAACCTATATCGCTTATGCGCCGATCGATCGCTATTTCGATGCTGGACTTGCCTATGCCAGTTTCCCAGGGTGGAGTTTTGTTCCTGACAGTGCTGGCGCAGCGCAATTGGTGATGGCGGACCTCGAACCGGGGCCGCAACCCACCAGCGCTCTAATGTCTTGGGCCTTTGCTTTCCATGCCGCAGCGGGCGAGTTTGCGACTGACCCGCGGATCCGAGGCGATGCGATCGCCGCGATTGGTCACTCACGTTATGGCAAGTCTGCTCTGATCGCGTCGGGATGGTCCGATCGGATTGCGGGCGCGGTCGCGCATCAATCTGGATTTGGTGGTGGTTCGTCATCAAGGTCAAAGACAGGCGAGACCTTGGTTCGTATGGCCAGAGAGTATCCGCATTGGTTGCGTCCCGGCTTGGCGGAAGACTTAGAGAACGGGCTCGACCTAACCCTGGATCAGCATTTCCTCTTAGCGCTGTCAGCCCCGAAGCCGATTTTCCTTGGCAATGGTCGTCGTGATGTCTGGTCTGATCCAAACTCCTCTTTCATATTGGCGCAAGCGGCAGACCAAGTGTATGAGGCGGCGGGCGCTGAGGGGCTGGTAGATGGTGCCGGGATGCGCGATTTCGATCCATCGGCAGATATTTCATATTGGCTCCGCGTGGGCGGACATAGCGTTGTTTCCGAAGACATTGATGCGTTTACAGCGTTCATGCAGGCGCATTTTGGCGACGACTCTCCTAGCGAGACGGGTTTGCAATCCGCGCAATGAGGCCTAGCCTGCCCAGATAAACAATAGACTGGGAGGTAAAAATCGATGGAAATGGAAATTCCCACCAACACGCTTGGTGAATTTATAGCGGGTTATCAGGGCGAAATGCTGGCCTTTTTGACGCCCGTTCTTTTGCTCGTGGTTTGGACATTGATTGTCTGGCTTTGGATGTATGCGACCCGCATCCCGGCAATGACCAAAGCCCAAATCGATCCGGACGATGCGCGCCATCCTGGGACTTATGCTGATAAATTGCCGCCAAATGTTCGCGCGGTCGCCGACAATTATAATCACCTACATGAACAGCCGACCATCTTTTACGCTTTGATGGTTTTTGCAGCCCTCACAGGCGGGGCAGACTCGCTGATGACCAATCTGGCATTCGGCTATGTGGGGGTTCGCGTCCTACACAGTTTGGTTCAAATTCTGTCGCCGAAAGTGATGTTCAGATTCTTGGTCTTCTCACTCGGCACGATTGTCCTATTCGTGATGGCGGGCAAGGAAGTCATTCGGGTCTTCCTGTAGCGCCCAATCCGGTTTAGAGGCGGGGCATGGCTACAATACCTCAGTCCCGCCTTGAACAAGTGATCGAACGCTTTGACGAAGTCGAGGCCCGCATGGGTGCGACCACGGATAGCGATGAGATCGTGGCCTTATCGCGCGAGCATGCCGAGCTCAAACCCGTGGTTGAGGCCGCCCGTCAGCTAATTGCCATGCGCGAAGGCTTGGAAGAAGCCGAAACTATGGCCAAAAGCGACGATCCAGACATGGCCGAACTGGCACAAGAAGAAATCCAAGACCTAAAAGGCCGAATTCCAGACGCCGAGAGCGAGATGCAACTCTTGCTTCTGCCGAAGGATGCGGATGATAAGGCTAGTATTGTCCTGGAAGTACGGGCCGGAACGGGCGGTGATGAAGCTGCTTTGTTCGCCGGTGACTTGTTTCGGATGTATTCGCGCTATGCGCAGTTGCAAGGTTGGAAGATTGACCTCCAGAGCGCGTCCGAAGGCGATGTTGGCGGCTATAAGGAAATTATCGCTAATGTCGAAGGCGATGGCGTTTATGGCCGTTTGAAGTGGGAATCTGGGGTTCACCGCGTGCAGAGGGTACCTGCCACTGAGACCCAAGGCCGGGTTCATACGTCTGCCGCCTCCGTTGCGGTATTGCCGGCGCCAGAAGACGTCGAAATTGAAATTCGCAATGAAGACATTCGCATCGACACGATGCGGGCCTCGGGCTCAGGTGGGCAGCACGTGAACACGACCGACTCGGCCGTTAGGATCACCCACTTGCCGACCGGCATCGTCGCCACCAGTTCGGAAAAATCGCAGCATGTGAACCGCGATAAAGCGATGCAGCAATTGAAAATCCGGATCTATGAAAAAGAAAAACAAGAACGCGATGCTGAACGTGCAGAAGCGCGCGCGTCGCAGGTTGGATCTGGTGATCGATCTGAGAAAATTCGGACCTATAATTACCCCGAGAACCGCGTCACTGACCACCGGATTGGTTTGACGCTCTATGCCTTGGACAAGATCATCGCGGGCGACAAGCTTGAAGACGTCGTTGAAGCCCTCATGACCGAAGATCAAGCGCGCCGCTTGGCGGCGATGGAAGAGGCGTGACCGACCAGACCTATCGGGACATGTTAATTAGCGGTGCAGGCCGCCTGCGCGAAAAAGGGTTAGAAGACCCGGTTCGCGAGGCGCGAAGACTGCTCATCCTGGCCAGCCGATTGCCACCGGCAGGACTGATCACAGCGGAAAATGATCCCGCCCCTGACGCCCACTGCGAAGCCTATGAGATGATGATCGAGATGCGGGGGAAGCGATTGCCATTTGCGCATATTGCGGGCGGCACATCTTTCTACGGCATGGTCCTACTTTCAGATTCCCGCGCTTTGATTCCGCGGGCCGATAGTGAATGCGTTGTCGATCTCGCGCTGGAAAAGATTCCCGCAGAAACAGCTATTCGGATTGCAGACCTTGGCACTGGCTCAGGCGCGCTATTGGCGGCGCTTCTCAACGAACGGCCATTGGCGCAAGGCATTGCGGTCGAGCGTGATCCCAGTGCGTTAATGCTTGCGGAGGAAAATTTCGCTCAAATTGGGATCGACGCAAGGGTTCAAGCGGTTCTTGGGGCATGGGCTGATTGGTCTGGATGGTCTGAGTGCGATTTGATTATTTCCAATCCGCCTTATATTCGTAGCGACGTGATACCGGATCTCGCACCCGAAGTTCGCGATCATGATCCCATGCAAGCGCTTGATGGTGGCGCGGATGGACTGGACGCCTATCGAGAGATCGTAAAATTGGCGGCGGCGCATATGAAACCGGACGCGCAATTGGTGTTCGAAACGGGCTATGACCAAAAACAAGCCGTTTCTGAGCTTCTCATGCAAGCTGGCTTCACCGATTTACAGTATAAACAAGACCTGGGCGGTCATGACCGCGCAATCGCGGCGAGAAAAACTTAGCAGAAACCCCCTTGGCGAATCCGAATTGCCACGCTACGTATCCTTCAGGCCAGCGACACGGGGGCAACCTGTCCGGCCTTAAGCTAGCGCGACAGTTCAGAACACAGGTCGAACCTCGCGCGTAAACCGTCCGTCTATCGGACTTTGAAGATCAGGAATTGCCTATGGCTATGCAGCGCAAGCGCCGTCGCCGCTCGGGTGGGAACAATAACAATAATCCCAATCCCAACCGTCACTATGAAAGTAACGGGCCTGACGTCCGCATTCGCGGTTCTGCACAGCAAATCCTCGATAAGTATCTGCAATATGCGCGAGACGCTCAGACCTCTGGCGATCGCGTAAAGGCGGAAGCCTTGTTCCAGCACGCCGAACACTATGCGCGCATCGTCGCGGTGTTCGAAAAACAAAAAGAAGAAGCCCGGCTCGAGCGCGAAGCCCGCGAAGCCGCTAAAGCCGAAGAACGCGCTCAGCGCGAAGCCGAGCGCGCCGCGCAAGCCGAGTCTGAAGATGGCGGTGAAATCGTCGCTGAAGAGAGCGGTGATGAAAGCGCCGCGCCAGAAGAGGGCATCGAGGCCTCTGAAACACCCAAGCCGCGCCGTCGAAGCCGCAAACCGCGTGAGAATAATGCGGCCCCATCTGACGGGCCTGAGGCATCAGACATGCCAGAAGAAGCGGCTGCAGAGGCCAGCGAAGAGGCACCGAAACGTCGCCGCTCATATTCTCGCAAAGCCGCTGAGCCAAGCGAATCAGTTGAGGAATCGGATGGCGTCATGAAGACTCTGGCGCGCGGTACGGACGAAGTAATCGCTGAAGCCGAATAGGCCACAAACGCACCGTCTTTCATCGACAGGCTGGGAGCCCGGACCATGACTTATGTCCTCCTTCATCACACTGGATGCAGCACATCTCGAAAAGGCTTAGCCCTGCTCGAAGAGAATGGTGTGACGCCGGAGGTGCGTAAATATATGAACGCTTCAGAGCGTTTGACCGTCGATGAGCTCAAAGACATCGCCAAAAAACTGGGCGGCGTCTCACCCCGCGCCTTTTTGCGCGAGAAAGATGCTAAGAAGTTTGAGCTGCCCGAAACGGCCAGTGATTCCGACGTATTCGACGCAATGGCGGAGAATCCGCGTCTGATTCAGCGTCCGATCGGGATAAAGGGCAATAAAGCGGCTTTGGGTCGTCCGATCGAGCAGCTGCTCGACCTACTTTAATCGGTGAAATTTCACCGATCACTGACACGTCAATTCAACGCGGATTTGCGATAACGGCTTTCTAGTTTTGTTGAAAGTGGTGCTGATGCTCGCGCTCCAATTGATCGCTTTGTTTTTCCTGGCTCTGTCCGTGCTGTTCTGCTTCGGGCCGCGTCTCGCGGTTTACGGTCCGCGTGCACTGGGCGAAATGGTGCGCCAAGGGCAGGTTCAATTTGTGGGTGCTTGCTTGACCTCAATCTTGGTGATGATCGTCATGGCGCCGCACTTGAATGGGGCGGTTTCAACAGAGAGCAGCGCGCTGAACGTTGCGACGTTGGAAGCGATCGTCCTGTCCTCAACCCTGGCTTAATTAGATTTCGCTGGGAGAGGCTTGACCTTTTCCGCTCGCGCCTTGTTTAAGGCGGCATGACCAAATCCAATCCCGGACACTTCTTCGAAGATTTTTACGTTGGCATGACGCTCCGCCATGCCACGCCGCTAACCGTTAGCACAGGCGATATTAGCCTTTATCGGGCGCTCACCGGCGCGCGCCACGCGCTGTACAGCGCAGCGACATTTGCTACAGCCAATGGCTATGAAGGCTTGCCTGTGGATCCATTGCTCGCCTTTCACGTGGTTTTCGGCAAGACGGTGCCTGATATATCGCTCAATGCCGTGGCCAATCTCGGCTATGCTGATGGGACGTTTCCGGTGCCAGTCTATCCCGGGGATACGCTGACGGCGGTCTCCGAAGTGATTGGTGTGAAGCAAAATTCCAATGGCAAAACGGGTGTGGTCTATGTCCGTACGAAGGGCTTTAATCAGCGCGGCGAAGAAGCGCTCTCCTATGTCCGGTGGGTGATGGTGAATAAGGGCAATTTGGACGCGCCCGCCCCGGAGACGGTGATTCCAGACCTCCCCCAGTCCGTTGACCCCAAGGGTTTGAATTTTAACCGTAATTATGCCGACTGGGACACCGTGCTCGCAGGCTCAGAGCACAAGTTTGATGCTTTTGAGATAGGCGAAAAGATCAACCATGTTGACGGTATGACGGTCGAAGAGGCCGAGCATCAGATTGCAACACGGCTTTATCAGAATACGGCTAAGGTTCACTTTGATGGGCATGGCCAAAAAGCAAGTCGGTTCGGAAAACGCCTCATCTATGGCGGCGTGGTGATTTCAATCGCCCGCGCTCTGAGTTTTAATGGCCTGGCAAATGCGGCAGAACTGATCGCAATCAATGGCGGGACGCATACCGGCCCGCTTTTCGCTGGCGATACGGTTTATGCTTGGAGCGATGTGTTGGACAAAGTTGAATTGAGCGACACGGTAGGCGCGCTGCGCCTACGTTTGGTTGCGGTGAAGGATCAAGATCCGGCCGACTTCGCTTTGCGCGGGCCAGATGGCAAATATGCGCCCGGCGTTTGCCTCGACTTTGATTATTGGGCGGCTATCCCGAGATAGAGCGTGTGATGATTTGGACCAAGCGCCTCATTCTCGAACCGCAAGCTCTGAAGCATGTTGCGGACCTAAGACAATACTATCTCGAAAATGGCGCTCACCTCGGGCCTTGGGAACCTGGGCGTGTGGACGATTTTCACGAACCGGACGCCTGGCGCAAGCGCATCCAATCTGCGATGGAGGAGCAAGATGCTGGGCGGTCTCTGAAATTCGTCCTACGCCGACGCGATGACGATGAATTGATCGGGGTCTGTAATTATACCAATATTGTCCGCGCTTCGTTCCAAGCCTGTCATCTCGGTTATTCGCTCGCCGAGAAAGCGCAAGGCCAGGGCTATATGTATGAAGCCTTGGAGGGGAGTCTCCATCATGTTTTCACAGCGCTTAACCTACACCGTGTAATGGCGAATTATGTGCCCGAAAATATCCGCAGTCAGCGCCTGCTTGAGCGCTTGGGGTTTGAGCGCGAAGGCTTAGCAAAACGATATCTGCACATTGACGGCGCATGGCGCGACCATGTTTTAACGTCGAAGCTCAATCCGGTGTTCCGCTACATCACGCATTCCTGATTGGCTTTTAATTTCTCGCTGAAAACCCCATATCCGCGTCATGTCCTTACTTACTGGTCTGCCACTTGTATCGATAGCGCTTGCTGTGATGATTTCTGCCTTCATTCGTTTGGTGCAGACCATGCAGCTGCGTCAGCGGGTTGAGATTGGGTATACGGGCGTACGAGAGCTGGCGGAATTGTCCGGCGTCACCGACCCTCAAGACATTCAAGATATTTTTGGTCCACCCGGCATGAACCGCGTGTGGGCCAATGTCACGCTCACGACAATCGAAACAAAACGTCGCCTGGCAGGGTTCTTAATGAGCGATCCCCGCTTACATTGGTTTTCCATTCTTGCGGGCCTGGGGGCCTTTATTATCAGTCATTGGGCGGTGCAAATCCTGCTTTTGATCGCGGTTTTGATACAATCCGGTGCGTGGCTCAGCGCGACACGATTGCCAAAGTAATCCTTTTAAAAGCTGCTTGATGCGATTATCTCACTCGCCTAGCCTGACCCAGAGGGAACCCATGCGAATTTGGAAGATGAACGGAGCTGGTAATGCGTTCGCCGTGTTTGACGCGCGCGATCGATCTTTCCTGCCATCTGAAGAACAGCTGAGAGAGATCGCAGAGACGATGCAGGCCGATCAAATCATGGCCATTGAGAGCGATTTGAGAGCGGATGCTTTCCTGCGCTTCTGGAACGCTGATGGCAGCGAAGTGAAGGCGTGCGGCAATGGCACGCGCGCGGTCGCACATCTCCTGCTTGAAGAGTTGAAAAAAGACGAAGTCCGGATCCAAACGGAAGCTGATCTATTAAAAGGCGCCCGCGCCGAGAATGGCTTGGTCAGCGTCGATATGGGTTCTCCTTTGATGGGCTGGGAAGATATTCCCTTGTCTGAAAAAATGGATGTCCGAGGTGTTGATGTGAAAATCGGCCCAATGGATGACCCCTATTTGTACAAGCCTGCCGTGGTCAGCATGGGCAATCCGCATGCCGTCTTCTTCGTCGACAATGTTGATGATTATGACATCCCGGCAATCGGCCCTCTGGTCGAATGGCACCCGACCTTCCCGGAGGGCGTGAATGTCGGATTCGCGCAAATCATTGACCGTGAGACGATCCGTTTGCGGGTGTGGGAACGCGGCGCGGGCTTGACCAAAGCTTGCGGCACGGGGGCATGTGCGGCCTTGGTTTGCGCCGCCCGGGCTGGAAAGACAGACCGAAAAGCACGTCTCATTTTAGATGGCGGTGACCTGCTCATCCATTGGGACGAGGAGACAGATCACGTCACAATGACTGGGCCTGTCGAGCTTGAAGAAACCTTCACCGTATAAGCGCCTATGCAGGATGTCGCGGTGCATTCGTCTCGGCTAAGATTTGTACTATCGGCGTTTGCCTTAGGGATCCATCTATTCAGTCTCAGCGGTCCTCTGACTCAGTTCCGTCGTCCTTAAACCGTCAAACAAGGCTTGTTTTTACAGAGCCGCAGCGCGATATCGCCTGAGACTTATCATGACGGATCGCAATTCCTCTTCTCGACCCTCGCAGGTCATTACACTTGGCTGTCGGCTAAACAGCTATGAGAGCGAGGTTATGCGCGGTCATGCCGAAACCGCTGGGCTCGATGGCGCGATTATTGTCAACACATGTGCCGTTACGTCTGAAGCCGTGCGCACGGCAAGGCAAACCATCCGCCGGGCCGCCAAAGATCATCCAGAAGCCCCGATTATCGTGACCGGATGTGCGGCTCAGATCGATGCAGATATGTTTGCAGAGATGCCTGAAGTCACCCGCGTCATCGGCAATCACGAGAAAATGCAAGCCGAAACCTGGCAACCCGTCGACTTGCTCGGCGGGACGGAAAAAATCCGCGTCAATGATATCATGTCGGTGAAGGAGACCGCTGCGCACTTAATTGATGGCATGGACGGGCGCGCCCGGGCTTATGTTCAGGTCCAGAATGGCTGTGATCATCGCTGCACATTTTGCATCATTCCTTATGGCCGCGGCAACTCGCGTTCAGTGCCGGCCGGCGACGTTGTGCGCATGGTGCAAAGATTGGTCGAGACCGGACATTATGAAGTGGTGTTGACGGGTGTCGATCTGACCTCATGGGGGGCCGATTTACCCGGCGCACCGCAACTCGGAAATCTCGTCCAGCGGATCCTGAAATTGGTGCCGCAGCTGAAGCAGCTCCGAATCTCGTCCATCGACGCGATCGAAATGGATGAAGCTTTGTTCGACGTCATGTCTGACCCCCGGATCGCCCCCTTCATGCATCTCAGCTTACAGCACGGTGACAATTTGATGCTTAAGCGGATGAAGCGACGACATTCACGCGAGCAAGCGATAGAACTTGCCACGCGCTTACGAGATGCGCGCCCAGACTTGGCGCTCGGAGCGGATATTATTGCAGGGTTCCCAACGGAGACGGAATCAGCCTTCGAAAACTCGCTGCGTCTCATTGAAGAGTGCGACATCGCTTTCTTGCATGCATTTCCATATAGCCCGCGTCCGGGCACGCCGGCGGCGAGGATGCCGCAATTGGAGAAAAGCGTGATCAAGCAGCGCGCTGCACGCTTGAGGGCGGCTGGGCAGGTGGTGCTTGAGAAACACTTCCAGCAATATGTCGGCCGCGAAACCGATGTCCTGATCGAGCGCGATCAGCAGGGGCGGCTGCCAGACTTCACTCCGGTCAAATTTGAAACCCACAGCGGGGAGGCTGGACGCCCGATCCGTGCGCAGATAATCGGACACGATAAGACTAGATTGAAAGCTCAGGCCCTATGATCCTTTGGTTCGGCAAGAAAAAGAAAAAAGAAGAAGCGCTAAAAGCGGGCGCCGAAATGGAAGCGCCGGAATTATCGGCCGAAGAACTTGTCGCTCAAAAGCAGGCAGAAGAAGAAGCTGCGCGTCTCGCTGAGGAAGAGGCGAAGCGCAAAGCCGAAGAACAAGCTGAGATCGAGCGCAAAGTGGCTGAAGCCAATCGCGCTTGGGAAGAACGTCAAAAACGTGAAGCGGCGGAGGCCGAGGCAGAAGCCGCTCGATTGGCTCAAGAGGCGGAGGCACGGGAGGCTGCGCGTATAAAGGCGGAACAAGAGGCAGAAGCGGCGCGCCAGCGAGCAGAAGCCGACGCTGCCGCTGCCGCGGAAGCCGAACGTGCCAAGGCTGAAGCCGAACGTCTTGCCGCAGAAGCCGAAGCGGCGCGTGAAGCCGAAGCGGCCCGTCGCGCTCAAGAAGAAAAAGCCAAAGCTGAATTGGCGTTGCTTGAACAACGCCGTGCGGATGAAGCTTTGCGTCAGAAGCTGGCAGAGGAGCGAGCCCGCCGAGAAGCTGAGCGCCAAGCCGCCATCGCACGCGGTGAACCGGACCCATATGCCGAAGTGGCGCAGCCTGGCTTTTTCTCCAAACTCTCAACCGGGCTCGCCAAATCGTCGTCGAAAATGGGTCAGTCCATTTCCAGCCTGTTCACGCAGCGCAAGTTGGATGACGAAGCGCTGGAAGATTTGGAAGACATCTTACTGACCTCCGATATGGGCGGGAAAGTCTCCGCACAAATCGTCCAGAACTTGGCCAAAACCCGCATGGACAAGGACGTCACGGACGAGGAAATCAAGCGGGCACTGGCGGATGAAATTGAGGCGATTATGTCGCCGCGCGAACAGATTGTCGACTTTTCGGATGGATCGCGTCCGCGCGTGGTGCTGTTCGTCGGGGTGAACGGTTCCGGCAAGACCACCACGATCGGTAAAATCGCCTCAAAGCTGCAAGAGCAGGGAGCGAAGGCCTTATTGGTGGCGGGTGATACGTTTCGGGCCGCAGCGATTGAACAACTGACCGTCTGGGGCGAACGCGCAGGTATTCCCGTATTGGCGAAAGAACCCGGCGCGGACGCAGCAGGGCTTGTCTATGAGGCGATCGAAAAAGCCAAGGCGGAAGACTTGGATTTGGTATTGGTCGATACGGCTGGACGCTTGCAAAATAAGACAGAGCTGATGGCGGAATTGGCCAAAATCGTTCGCGTAACGCGAAAACTCGATCCCGAAGCGCCGCACGATGTTATTTTGGTATTGGATGCGACAGTCGGCCAAAACGCGCTCAGCCAAGTTGAGGCGTTTCGACATACTGCTGACGTTTCAGGCATTGTGATGACCAAGCTAGACGGTACTGCCAAGGGTGGGGTCTTGGTGGCCATCGCAGAGGCGCATGCGCTGCCCATCCACTTTGTTGGGGTGGGCGAGAAGGCGGAAGATCTGCAACCCTTCTCGGCTCGCGCTTATGCGCGTGCGCTGGTTGGCTTGGCGGATATGCCGGTGGAAGACACGGAATTGGTATGAGCGACGCGAAACGAGCGCTCCGCGCTGAGATGAAAACCATGCGTGATGAATTGTCTGCGCGCGATCCCGATGCGGGAGAGACTCTGGCTGACAAATTCCCAATGAAATTATTCGAGCGTTATGGGCCTGTGGTTGCGGTTTACTTGCCGATTGGCAGCGAGATAGACCCTAAACCGCTCATGACCAAGCTGATCACAGCCGGGGCGCAGCTCGCTCTTCCCAGCGTTCAAGACGATGGCAGCATGGTCTATCGAGCCTATCAGCGCGGCGACATGTTGGAGCAAAAAGCGTTTGGCCTATTAGAGCCGAATGCGGAAGTTCCAGAGGTTAACCCCACGCTGGTGATCACGCCGCTTTTGGCGTTTGATCGCAGCGGTAATCGGCTTGGTTATGGTAAAGGTCATTATGATCGCGCCTTGACACGACTGCGCAACGAGGGGCGGGTTTTCGTTTGTGGATTGGCCTTTTTCGGCCAAGAAGTTGAATCCGTACCTGCCGAACTTCACGATGTTCCATTGGATTGGGTGATGACGGAACGAGGATCTATCCCGCTCTTCATGATGCGCGCGATGGCCGATAATGCCCCCAATGAGGGCGATTGAGGTCGTCCCATCATAAGTGGCAAGCCATTTGCTTTCTCCTAATACGCGAATTTGTGTCGTGCCATTCTGGCGCGCAAGGAGAGGTCAAGCCAAATGCATTGGAGCCTGTTTGTCTTAGCTGGTTTTGGCTTGGTGTTTGCGCATGGCTTAAAGCTACCGACATCCGGCTCACGGGCTGCTTCTATTACGGCTTTTGTCTGCGGTTTACTGATCACCGCCTTTGCGGTGAAATCTATGGCGGCGTCGGCAGGGATCGGTCGGACGACGGATTTTGATCGCTTCGTCAAAGCTGCGGTGATTGAGGCGACGCAAGATGATGCGCCGCTGATTGTTTTCACCGGTGCCAGCTATTCGCGCAATGGCATCGATCCGGAGCGGATGACGCTTGCTCTAAGAGAACACGGATATCCCCACCGCGTGGTCAATTTGTCTATCGAGGCCGCATCCATTTTGGAGCGCGACGCCCATCTCAGTCAATTCATCGAACAATCTGGCCGCGTGCCGGAAGTGGTTTTCATTGAGGTCGCTCGCGATTTTGATCAACGCGCCGCCTACATGTTTGGAAACTCCAAATTTAACATGCGGGCCATCGAACAATTCGATCTTTCAAGTGCAGTTTGGACCAGTTTCGGTATTCTTGGCGGCGCTTGTGAGGGCGCAAAGGGCTGTGTGCAAGATACCGCCTATCTTGGTCTGCATACGGTCCTGAATGTTCTAAATGTCGGACTGATTGGCGGCGGGGAGTCGCTCGACGACGTCGATGCCGTGCCCGCCTATGATCCGCAAGTCGAAGCGCGGGCGAAAAGTCAGCCATCTCTCGCCTTGAAGCAGGACGCCATTTCTGTGTTCCAGGGCCCACAATGGGTACGCTCTTTCCGCTATCAACAACAAGGCCGTCTGACACAGCTCGGTGTCCGCACGATTGGTTATTATCAACCGCCAACGCTCGCTCCGAGTGGCCGCGCCTATATGGCCGGCCTGTGCGCGGGCGAATTCGTCCAATATGTCTGTATTTCGCCGAATGATCCCAACCTTATGCAACAGCTGAATGGCGACCATTGGTTCGATCCAGCGCATCTGCTGGATAGCGGCACCGCCATCTATAATCGCTGGCTGGTCGAAGAATTAATCGCATCACGAGCTTTGGAGCGCCGATCATGATCTTCACCGACGCGACCTTCTTCATTTTTCTCGCCGCGATTTTTGGTGGCTATTGGCTTCTGCAGGATAAAGAAGAGCGACTGACACTGTTGCTCGTCGCCAGCGCGATTTTCTATGGTTGGTGGGATTGGCGCTTTCTCGGCCTGATTGGTTCGGTAATCCTGGTCAGCTGGGCCGTGGCAAAGTTCGCTGCGACACGCGCACCCGGTGATCGAGATCGCAGATTTGCCTTGATTGGCGGGATCGTTTTCAATCTTTCTGTCATTGCTGTGTTCAAATATTTCGGCTTCTTCGCTGATAGCGCCCGGACGATGCTGGCCGGGGTCGGGCTGGATCCAGGTTGGACGGCGTTGAATATTCTATTGCCGGTCGGGATCAGCTTTTACGTCTTTCAAGCGATCTCTTACATGGTCGATGTCGCGCGGGGAGATATGGCGCCAGAGCATCGGTTGCGTCGCGTCGCGCTTTACATCGCCTTCTTTCCACAATTGGTCGCGGGTCCGATCGTTCGCGCGGCGAGCTTCTTTCCTCAGATGGAGCGTGAAAAGACGCTTTCCAGCGCGTTATTCTTCGCGGGATTGCGGGCCTTCGTGCTTGGCTTTGCTTATAAGGCAGGGATTGCCGACAATCTCGCACAATTTGTCGATCCGATTTATGGGGATGCCTTGGTCGCTGGTGACACCCAGCTCAGCGATTGGTCGAATCTCGCACTGATTGGAGCAACGCTTGCTTTTGCAGGTCTGATCTATTTCGACTTTGCTGGCTATTCGCTGATGGCGATTGGCGTCGCCCGCTGGTTTGGCTTTTACATTCCGAAGAATTTTGATTTTCCATACTCTTCCCCTTCGATTGAGGATTTCTGGCGGCGCTGGCACATCTCGCTGTCCAGCTGGTTGCGCGACTATGTCTATATCCCACTTGGTGGCAATCGGGGCGGCAAGCGCCAGACCTACCGGAATTTGATGGCGACCATGCTGCTCGGGGGGCTCTGGCATGGTGCTGCCTGGACCTTTGTTGCGTGGGGCGCGCTGCATGGGGCCGCGTTGATTTTCCAGAAAGCGGTCTTCCGAAGCGATATTGCGCTACGATTTGGCCTCGGATTGATTGCCACACAGCTCTTCGTCTTGCTGACCTGGGTGCCATTCCGGGCTGAGAGCTTTTCCGACATGGTGACCATTTGGTCTGCCTTTGCCGGGCTCCGCGAAGGCGGCAGCATGGGACTCAGCCTTTGGGTTTGGATGGTCATTCCCTTGATTGCGCTGGACGCAATGCTTGGTCGTGGAGCCTTGAAACGCCTAAAATCCGTAAAACTGCTTAGGCGCCCGACCCTTTATTGGGGCAGTCTTGGCGTTCTTTCGGGCATTTTGCTGGCTCTTTACCCTTTGGAGGCAACACCGTTTGTATACTTCCAATTCTAATGACAAGGTTCACCTTGGTCAGCTTAACAGCACACGGACAGATTGCGTTCCAAACCGGATTGCGCCAAATAAGGGTAACACTGGGAGAACACGTATGGGCCTAAGTCGCCCCCCACGCGCGATTACAATTGATGACGTCGCTGAAAAAGCGGGTGTTTCTGCCAAGACCGTTTCACGAGTCCTGAACAATGAGCCGAATGTGCGACCGGCCAAGCGAGAGCTGGTCATGAAGGCCGCGCGTGAGCTCGGGTATCGTCCCAACCCCGCCGCACGAAGCTTGGCCGGGGCGCGATCATTCCTCATCGCTCACCTGCACGACAACCCGGTTCCGGAATACATTACGGCCGTGAATTCAGGCATATATGAAGCCTGCCGGGCCAATGGGTATTTTCTGCTTCCCGAACCTGTGGATCGGAATGCGCCTGATTTTCTTGATCGGCTGCAGAGCTTTTTGATGACATCCCGCGCCGATGGCGTTGTCTTGACGCCACCCCTTTGCGACGATCCGGATATTCTTGCGCTCCTCAATGACAATGGCACCGACTATGCCAGCCTGTCGCCGGCCCGTCAGCCAGAGAACACTCCGGTCATGCGTCTTGATGATCGTTTGGCGGCTATGGAAATGGTGCGCCATTTGATCGCCCTGGGCCATACGCGTATTGCGTTCATCGCTGGCCCCGCCGGGCACAATGCCTCAACAGGACGGTATGAAGGCTATCTCGATGCCTTGAGCGAAGCTGGCCTGAAATCAAATCCTTCCTTGATTGCCGAAGGTGACTATTCGCTGCGATCAGGATTGGAAGCGGCGCGCAAGCTCATTGACGCCGATCCGAGACCGACGGCAATATTCGCGGCCAATGACGATATGGCGGTTGGTGCTATGACCGCGATTATGGCGGCCGGTCTGATCGTACCGGGCGAGATTTCAATCGCAGGATTTGACGATACGCGACTCGCGTCAGCCGTCTGGCCTGCGCTGACGACGATTCGCCAGCCCGTTGCTGAGATGGGCCGTCGTGCTGCCGAGCGATTGATGAATTCTGACGATGATAACGGATTGGAAGAAGTCTTCGACTTTGATCTGATCATTCGCCAGTCAACGGGCAAAGCTTCCGACTAAAATTCAATCTATTCGAACAAATGACTTGTTCTGCAGCGAAGCAGCGCTAAACCATTCCCCAAATCATGGAGGATGAAGATGCGTTTTGCTTTGACCGCAGCGGCGGCCAGTGCCCTTTTGGTCGCCTGTGCGACCGAAACGCAAGAGACGACCGAAATAGTAGAAACCGAGATTGAGACCAGCGTGGCTGAAGCAATTGAACCTGACGGTGAAGCAATGAATGAAGCCGCCGAGGACGTGGCGACCGATCCTTATCTTTGGATGGAAGAGGTTGAAGGTGAAGCGGCGCTGGCTTGGGTCAATGCGCAGAATGAGCGTTCGCTGGCCATTATCAAAAGCTCTCCCGTTTTTGAGGACAATCATGCCAAGGCTTTGGAGCTTGCGACATCGAATGACCGCATTCCATACGGAACGGTTCGCGATGGCCTAGTGTATAATTTCTGGCAAGACGAAACCAATGTCCGCGGTGTTTGGCGCCGCACAAGCTTAGACAGCTATAAGAGCGATGATCCCGAGTGGGAGACCGTCCTCGATTTCGACAAGCTGGCAGCGGATGAAGACAAGAATTGGGTGTTCAAAGGCTCAAACTGTTTCAAGCCTAAGGGCGCGGACAAGACGCTTTGCTTTGTCTCTCTTTCAGATGGCGGCAAAGATGCGGTGATCAATCGCGAGTTCGATCTCGATGCAAAAGCCTTTGTTGAAGACGGATTTGAGACAGCTGAGGCCAAGCAAGGCCTCGCATGGATTGACCATGATACCGTTCTGATCGGGACCGATTGGGGCGGCGACGGCGCGACACTCACGGAGTCGGGCTACCCGTCATCTGTTCGTCTGTGGAAGCGCGGTGAAGCGCTTGAGGACGCAACAGAACTCTATGTCGGCCAAAAGACCGATGTGGGCATCTGGCCATGGTCGTCTGAGCTCGAAGACGGCACCATGATTTATGGTGCGGTCGAGTCGGATACATTCTTCACGCGGATCTATTATTTACTCCAAGACGGTGAGGCGACGGCTTTCCCCCTACCAAAGAAGGCTTCACTCGGGTCGGATTTTAAAGGTTGGCAGTTTGTGACGCTGCAAGAAGATTGGATGGTTGGAGACGAAACGTTTAAGACCGGCGATCTGGTTGCGTTCAATCTTCAGCAATTCCTCGACACCAAGGAGCTGCCACCGGTGGAGCTGGTTTTCCGCGCCAATGACCGCCAGGCGGTTAATGGTGTCGCGGTGTCGAAGTCCGCGGCTTT
>JABSQA010000075.1 GCA_013213825.1 Henriciella sp. | reverse complement strand
AGATACAGGCCACCCAGGAACGTCGGATCAGGAAGTGGATGAGATCAGCGGCGACTTTTTCAACAGAATTGCCCCAAACCGGACGCCCGTATACGCGTGCGTCTGTCCTATGATGAGCCTTTGTTGGGATGACCGATCATCTTGGATTATGCTAATACGTCTGGATGACAGACGAAAACGCGGGCTATCAAAACGCGCAATCGGGCGAGCCTTTGGCATTGGAGAAGCGCGTTGAGGAAGCCGATGGCCGTCGCTTCTCTCCGTCAACGGGGCGCAATAAGGATATCGTGCGCGACACGTTTCTAGAGGTGATGCCGCGCCAAGGGCGGGTATTAGAGATCGCCTCTGGAACCGGTGAGCATGGCGTGCATATCACGGCCGTGGCGCACGATCTCAATTGGACTTACTCGGATATTGATCCGGTCAGTCAAGCCAGCCAATTGGCGTGGCGCAATCATGTAAGCCATGACCGTTTAGACGGTCCGATGACGGTCGACACGACCCATGCAGATTGGGGCGACGTCGAGAAAGCGGCGCCATGGAACGGCATGTTCTGCGCGAATATGATCCATATCGCGCCATTCTCCGCCGCAGAGGGATTGTTGGCTGGAGCAGGGCGTTTGCTGGCACCGGGCGGGCGATTGATGCTTTACGGCCCCTTCGCGAGAGCAGGTGAGATCGCGCCGTCAAATGCGCGATTCAGCGAGGACTTACAACGCCGAGACGCCAGCTGGGGCGTACGCGACCTCGATCTCGAAATATTGCCTCTGGCGAACGCCGCCGGGTTGCGCTTAGCCACGGTCAAAGCCATGCCTGCGAACAATCTCAGCGTTGTGCTGGAGAAAGGCTAAGACGCGTCTTTGCCCGGCGCTTGTTTGCCAAGGTCGATAATATCTGCGCGTGCCTGATTGAGGATGCTGACAATCGCCTCATAGTTTGACGTGTCTGGCCAGGCAGTGGTGACGGTTTTGAACAGCGTATGACGCAAGCGTTGGCTGGCGGCACGAACATCGCTCGGATCGAGGTCAGATTCTGGATGGGCTAAGGCTTCCAGCCGGTCTTCGATCTTTTCTAGCGTTTCAGCGTTCGCTTCGAGTTCGGCTTCGCCATCATCAGTGATGTAATAGACGTTCTTACCCTCTTCTTTTTTGACCTTGGCCAGACCCATGTCCTGGATCACCGATAGGGCGGGGTACATCACGCCAGGGCTGGGTTTATAGCTTCCGCCCGTGCGCGCCTCGATTTCAGCAATAAGGTCATAGCCGTGGCGGGGCTGCTCTGCGATCAGCGAGAGGATGAGGAGGCGAAGATCGCCGTGATCCAGCGGCCGACGGCGGCGCGCGCCCGCGGCACGGCGATGCATTTTCCGATAGGCGGCGGCAGCTTTGCGCATGCGATGCGTGTAATACATGATTGAGCTCCTGTTTCGATATATCTAAATAATGGTTTCGATATATCGAATTGCAAGAGCGAGTTTTGATTTTTTGATTGGGTCTCTGCAGATTGAGGCAGATTAAGCCGCCGCGACGTCGTTTGAGCCGAGCGCTTGATGCAAATCGTCTAACAGGTCGGAGACATCCTCCAATCCAACCGAAATACGAACCAAGCCTTCGGCGATGCCGTGCGCTTCACGTTCCTCACGCGTATAAGTCGAATGAGTCATGCTTGCTGGATGTTGAATCAGGGTCTCCGCATCGCCCAAACTGACAGCGCGGCGAATGAGACGCAATCGATTCATCATCGAGATTCCAGCCGCATAGCCACCCTTCAACTCAAACGCGATCATACCCCCAAAGCCATCCATTTGGCGTTTGGCCAAATCATGCTGGGCGAAACTCGGAAGGCCTGGATAGTAGACTGAGCCGATCGAGGGGTGAGCCTCCAGCATGCTGGCCACCTGCATCGCGCTTTGCGCATGTCGTTCAACGCGCAGGGAAAGGGTTTTCAGACCTCGCAAGATCAGCATCGCATTAAACGGGGCCAAGACCGAACCGGTCATATCTTTGACGCCGACCATGCGCACCTCAGCCATGTCCGCTTCCGAACCGACCGCGATGCCCGCAATCAAGTCGCCATGTCCGCCAAGATATTTGGTTGCAGAATGCACCACCACATCCGCACCATGCGTCAAAGGACGAGTCTGCACCGGCGTCGCGTAAGTGTTATCCACGACAGTTTTTGCGCCATGACGCTTCGCGATGGCGCTGACCGCTGCAATGTCGACCAGGCGCATATTCGGATTGGCTGGGGTTTCGAAATAGACGATCTTGGTTTTATCTGAAATCGCCGTTTCCAGTGCCAGTGGATTGGTCAAGTCAACATGGGTGACGGTGATGCCAAACCGGCTGAGCCCGTGTTGGAAGAAAGAAAAGGTGCACCCGTAAAGCGTCTTGTCGGTGATGAGTTCGTCGCCCGCTTGCAGAAAGCTCCACAAAACGGATGTGATCGCGCCCATGCCAGAAGCTGTGGCCACCGCGGCCTCACCACCCTCCAAAGAGGCCATGCGTTGTTCAAGCAGATCGGTCGTCGGGTTGGAGATGCGTGTATAGATATGTCCGGGCGCTTCTCCGGCGAAGCGCGCGCCGCCTTGCTCTGCCGTTTCAAAAGCGAAGGTCGAGGTGAGATGCAGAGGCGGGGTCAGAGCGCCTTCAGCGCTTAAAGGATCATAGCCATGATGGATGGCGCGGGTTGAGAACCCTTTGTCTTGATCGTCTCGCATAGGCACCTCCGTTACCAATAGAATACACCAGAATCGTCCGCAGAACTTTGCAAATTGGATAGTATTTTGCTTATATATTGGCAGAATCTGCTAAGGATGTACCTATGGATAGCAAAGATCGCCAGATTTTGAAGGAATTGCAGGCGGATGGCCGTCTCTCGAACCAAGACCTATCGGAGCGGGTGAATCTTTCACCCAGTCCGTGCTTGCGTCGACTGCGTCTCCTGGAAGAGGTGGGCGTCATCACAGGCTATACGGCTCTAGTCGATCAAAAAGCCTGGGGTTTGCCCGTGACCGTGTTCATTCGGATCAAGCTCGAACGGCATAGCGATGATGCTGTCCAGGCTTTCGAGGGGGCGATTATCGACATGCCGAACGTCATGGATTGTTGGCTGATGACAGGGCGATCAGACTATTTGCTCCGCGTCATCGCTGCGGATCTAGACGATTATGAGCAATTCGTTCGCCGGGAGCTGCAGCGTGTGCCGGGCATTGCCAGTATCGATACGAGTTTCGCGTATGGCCAAGTGAAGCACGCGCAGGTCTTGCCCGATACCTAAGGGTCCGCGCGTCTTCCTTCTTGCCATCGCGCCCGAATTTCTTCGGTTCGATTGTGCGCGCCGTCCGGGCTCCAGCCGGGCGCATTGGCAGCACGCTTGAGCCAGGTCACAGGCTTGAAGCCGTCTGACCAGCAATCGCGCAACAAACCCGCAAACTCATGAAAAGCGACGATCACGGGATTGTAGGAGTTGAGCGGTTTGACGATGCCATAATCAGGCCTGTCTTCAGACTGTTCGGGGATGAATGACCCAAACATTTTGTCCCATATGATCAACACGCCAGCATAATTGGCGTCCAGATAACGTGGATTGGTCGCGTGATGGACGCGATGATGGCTTGGCGTGTTAAATACCGCTTCGAACCAGCGTGGGCATTTATCGATCGCCTCTGTGTGGATCCAGAATTGATAGACAAGGTTTATGCCGCCCGCGACGCCGATGAAAATCGGATGAAAGCCCATCAAGACCAAGATCCATCCGACAATGATTAAGCCTGTGAATGGGCCGAACCAAGGCTGACGCAGTGCCGTGGTCAGATTGTAGTGTTTGCTAGAATGGTGGGTGACATGCTCCATCCAAAACCACCGAACCCGGTGCGCGAAACGATGTTTCCAATAGTACACTAAATCATAAAGCACGAAGACGATCAGGAAGCTCCACCAGGTCTCGGGCATGGTGAAAAGGCGATATGGCCAGGCCAACATCATAATCCAAATCGCCGCGACGCCGGTGAGGGTCCCGATAATGGCATTGCCGAGCCCCATCGCCATGCTGGTGATCGCATCTGCCGTTTCGTAACGCCCATTGGCGCGGCCGGTTTTAACCGACCACCATTCAATGATCACCGATAGGACAAATATCGGCGCAAAAAGCGCTTCAATGGGAATTCCAGCAGGCATAGATTACGCAGTAGCACCTTCTTTCGCGGCCGCCCGGATCATATCGCTCGCTTTCTCCGCAATCGCAATGGTTGGCGCATTTGTGTTGCCGCTGACCAGACGCGGCATGACGGACGCATCAACGACGCGTAAGCCATCGACCCCGTAAACGCGCAGCTGATCGTCGACGACCGCCATCTTGTCACCCTCGGTGCCCATTTTACAGGTGCCAACGGGGTGATAGATGGTGCCGCCTGTTTCGCGGGCATAGGCGAGGAATTCATCGTCGCTCTGGACCGCGTCGCCGGGTTCGATTTCGTGGTCGATATATTGTGCCAGAGGGTCCTGAGCGGCCAATTCGCGGCCCCAACGTAGGCCCGCAATGGCGGTTTGCTGATCCAAGGGATCCGCCAAATAGTTCGGGAAAATGGCCGGGTGCATGTCATGCTTGCTAGATTTGATATGCACGCTGCCACGGCTTTCAGGGCGCAATTGGCATGGGGCAATGGTGATTCCGGGTTCTTTTTCTAATTCCATGTCACCGGTCTCCGTCATCTTCTGAAGATTCATGGTGGCAGGAAGTATGTGATATTGCACATCCGGCGTGGCCAATTCAGGGCGGGTCTTGATGAATGCCGCCACATGGGCCGCAGAGAGAGTCAGAAGTCCCTTGCGCTGAACCAGGTATTTCACCACTTCGCCGACCATGGCCAATCCGCGTGACTGCTGGTTCACTGACGGGGTGCCGGGTTTCATGCGATACCGCACGCCCATGACAAAGTGATCTTGCAGGTTCTCGCCTACGCCTGGCAACGCCGAGATGGTTTCAATGCCATGCGCTTTCAATCGCTCTGGTTCGCCAATGCCGGAAAGTTCGAGCAGTTGAGGACTATTGATGGCGCCGCCCGCGAGAATAACTTCGCGATTGGCTTTCGCCGTCATCGAGCGACCATTTTGAGTATACTCAACCCCAATGGCGCGCTTGCCGTCAAACAGAACGCGCGCGGCCAAGGCTTTGGTCTCGATGGTTAGATTGGATCGTTTCTTGGCCGGATTCAAATAGGCCACCGCCGCGCTCCATCGCCGGCCGTTCTTCACGGTCAGCTGATAGTAGGCGACGCCTTCTTGGTCTTCTCCGTTCACATCACGATGTGGCAGGCCCAGCTTTTGGCCGGCTTCAATAACAGCGTCTGATACGGGGTGTTTCTCGGTGACATCAGAGACGTTTAGGGGGCCACCTTTGCCATGTCCGTCCATGCCCTCGCGCTCTTGATTCTGGCTGCGCAAGAAATAGGGGTGCAAATCATCATAGGACCAACCGCGAAGACCAAGTTGTGCCCAACCGTCATAGTCCTGGCGTTGGCCACGAATATAGAGCAAGCCATTGATCGAGGATGAGCCGCCAAGCACTTTCCCGCGGGGCCAGGTATGAACACGATCATTGGTCCCTGGATCAGGCTCAGTCTCGTATAGCCAATTGACCTTGGGATCTTTCAGCGTCGTGGCGTAGCCTACCGGAATGTGGATCATCATTGAGCTGTCTTTTCCGCCAGCTTCGAGCAGCAAAACCGTTGATTTGCCATCCTCGGTCAATCGATTGGCCAAGACGCATCCGGCGCTGCCTGCGCCGACGATAATATAGTCAAACTCTGCCATTTTGCTCTCCGGTGGCGGGCGATGTTTTTTGAGAAGATGACACAGGCGTCACGAATGAAAAGGGGCAACGCTGCGTCACGCTTGACGCCTGTCTGCAGACACCGCTTCCTGTCACAAGAAAACCACTAGGAGAGCAAGATGAGCAGCCTCGGCGACTATGAGACCATCAAACTGGAGCAAGAGGGCGCCATCGCGATCCTAACCTTGCATCGCCCCGACAAGATGAACGCGTTTACCGGCAAGATGATGTACGAGATGATTGATGCGTTCGATAAGACCGACGCCAATGATGAAATCCGCGCGGTTATTATTACTGGATCTGGTGACCGAGCGTTTTGCGCCGGGGCTGACCTATCCGAAGGCGCCAAGACGTTTGACTATGAAGCGCGCGCTGATACAGGCGAGATTGGACGCACAAGCAAAGTCGATATCCAGCGTGATGGCGGCGGTCGGCTGACACTTCGAATCTTTGACAGTTTGAAGCCGGTTATCGGTGCCATTAATGGCGCAGCGGTCGGCGTGGGCGTCACCATGCAGCTACCGATGGACATTCGCCTCGCTTCTGACAATGCCCGATTTGGCTTCGTTTTCAACCGCCGCGGTATCAATCCAGAAGCGGCCTCGAGCTGGTTTCTGCCGCGCTTGGTCGGTATTCAGCAAGCGCTCGAATGGTGTTATTCTGGCCGTGTCTTCCCGGCTGAAGAAGCTTTGAAAGGTGGGCTCGTTCACTCCGTTCACCCGCAAGCCGAATTGATGACGGTTGCCCGGGCGATGGCGAATGAGATCGCTGACAATACGGCTGCTGTCTCAACGACGCTGACGCGCCACATGATGTGGCGGATGCTCGGCGCCAGTCATCCCATGGAAGCGCATATCGTGGACAGCGCAGCAATCTATTCGCGCGGCCAAACCGACGATGCGCGCGAGGGCGTTATGAGCTTCCTGGAGAAGCGCAAGCCGGTTTACCCCGTCAAAGTTTCCGACGGCATGCCAAACTTCTTCCCGTGGTGGGAAGAGCCAGGCTTTGAGTGGATTGGCGAATAGGACTTAAATCGGCAAAATGGCTCCGCGTTTGCCATTCCGGCGCGCGGAGCTATGATCTGAAACATGAGTAGAGTAAAACGATCAAAACGCGTTCGAGAAACGCGCAAAACAACTGGGGCAGGGGCGGTCTATGCGCTCCGCGATATTCACTGCAAATGGCCGATTGGAGAACCAGGGACAGCCGGCTTTAAATTTTGCGGCAAGCCGAGCAAAGAGGGCAGCCCTTATTGCGAGGCACACCAACAAATCGCGTTACGCGCTTAAGTCACTGCGGCATCGAGCAGAAGATAAGTCGCGAGGCGCGCGCTAGCATTCTTGTTCGACGCGTGAGTGTTTTCCAACGCGTTTAAGGCATCCGATTCTTCGAGTGCCAAGAAATCGCGCGCGAGCGTCATCATTTCTAAGTTTCCGCGCAACCGCAGCCGGACACGTTCGACCTGCCGTCCAACTTGCTGGTTGATCGCGCTGCGTCTTTGGTCTTCCCCTTTGCGCGCAGCCTGGGCGATCTTCTTTTTATCCTTCGGCCGGAACACATCGGTCAGCTCAATGCCGGATTCTTTCAATTGATTGAGCAAGGCCTCAGCGGTCTCTTCGCGCGAAAGGGTTGAACGTTCATCGCGTTCCATATCTGCGATTATGTCGCTCAAGGAATCGCCGCGCATACGCGTTTGAACCAGTTCCACTTCGTCGTTTTCATCGAAATGAGGCGCGGCATCGCCCGCCGCATCTGAAACGTTCAAGTCTTCCAAGTCGCGCATGATGGACGTGCGTTTCTCATGGCCGTTGCTACCATTCGCGTGCGCAAAATCGTCGCCATTAGACCGCGGGACCGAAATCGGGTCGTCGAGCATGGAGTCGGCAAGGCGATCGACGCCAGCTTCGAACAAGTCGTCTTCCACCGCTCGCGACGGGGATTGCGCGACCGGTTCCTCGATAGAGGCAGATGGGGTTTCAAGGGTTGGTTCGGATCGTTCATCGGCCTGAATGGGCTCTGGCTCAGGCATTGGAGCGGGCCGGGCGGCGCGGGCTTCTTCGATGATTGAGCGTGTTGAAACTTGAGCTGGCGCTTCAATCGGATCATCGAGCGTGCGTTTCTTTTTCAAAAGCGACTTGCTCGTCAAATCGGCGCGGCGCTCGGAGATATCCATTTCGGCGCGGGCAGCAATGCCTGCGGCTCGCACAGCGGCGGCCGCTTGCTGGCCCGCATCTTTCAATTCGGCCAAGGCGCGCGCCGCCGACTCTGAGGCTTCAAGCGTTTGGAGTTGGATTTGATGACTTGCATCTTTGGCGCCCTCGAGGGCGACTTTGACGGATTCCATGAGGCGATCACCGGTCGTGCCTGCCGCAGCCGCAGCGAGTTCACCCGCGCGCGCCGCGGTTTCGACCGTCTTGCGTGACTTCTCTAACTTCTCCTCCATGCGCGCAATCGCGAAGAGCAGCGTTTCGTTCCGTTCATCCGCTTCGGCTGCAAGCGTGTCCATCGCAGAGATTTTTTGCGCCAAACTGCGGCCGGTTTGGTCGAGCGATTCCAGTCTGGCGTGCAGCGCATCCTCGGCGGCGGCAACTTCGGTCGCTGCGACGCGCGCGGACTCCACCATGAGGTGAGCTTGTTCCGGGATGGCTTCGTTGAGGATATCGGTCTGTTCGCGAAGATCCTTGGCGAGCTGCTCGAGGCCGGATCGTTCATTGCCGAGCCGCGTTGCAAGATCGCGCGCATTATCGGCGCTTGCATAAGTCACTGATTCAAGCCTCTGGCGTTCATCGCCAAGCTCACCCGCCATCGCTTTCATGGCTGATAAAGCGTGGCCCATAGAACGATCGACCTCGTCGCTGGCTTTCGACATTTCATCGGCAAATAAACGCACATCACTCGCCATGGTTTCGCTCGGCAAAAGCAAACGGGCGGCGGCCTCCAACACGACGGCGTTCGCCGCGGTAGAGCGCGATTGTTCACGGGCCATCATGCCAGCTAGGACCAACATTAAACCCGGAAGCACAATCGCAATCACACCGGCTATGATCACGGCCGGAGACATTTGGCTCAGCGCTTCAGCGCCGACCATAGCTGCGATACCCACAAAGGCAGACACCCACCAAAGGAAGGCAAGTCCCAAAGCGCCCCACGCGACCCAACCGGTCGCATTCTGGGCGGCTTCGAGCCTTGCTATGGCGTCGGAAGGGCTGAGACTATCGGGTTTGGTCACTTCACTCATGGCGTTCAGTATACACTCGACTGGGGCAAAATTGCGAGAGGGCAGAGCATTTCTTCGACGTCACGGATGCAATGCGCGAACCAAGTTTACGTGGAAGTCCTGAGTTTGGGCTGTAGTGTATTGTAATATATGTAAATTAATTGATGTTTAGGGTTCTAAATTGGCTGATATTTGGCTGCGGAACGGATATTATGGAGCGCTATAAACGCCATCCATTTCTGTTTTTGAGCGAACGGCATCTTGTTTGATTCCCCTCAAAAGAGAATCGAGCGCCGGAATGGGGTGAATTTGGGGCTGGTCATTTTCGATCCAATTGGCATGTTTGGCGGGGTGAAACGATCGATTTTTCTCTACGCGCTCGCGCTTGCAGCAGTGGCCTTCGCCCTGCAATGGATCGAGTATCAATATCTGACCAAGGCCTTCACCACGGAAATCTACATTTTCTTGATTGGAGTTGGGTTTACCGCATTGGGGCTCTGGATTGGGCGAGCGCTCACCCAATCTGCGCCAGCGCCAAAGTTCGCGTTGAACGAAGCAGCGCTTAAGTCGCTGGGGATCACGCAACGTGAGCATGCTGTGTTGGAACAGATGGCGGAAGGTCAATCAAACAAAGAAATCGCGCAAAAACTGCATGTCTCGCCAAATACGGTGAAAACGCATGTCTCGCGACTGTATGAAAAATTGGACGTCAATCAGCGGGTTCAAGCCGTTCAGAAAGCCAAGGAGTTAAGGCTCATTCGATAGGGTGATTTTATGGTCATTCACGAAAATCACCCAAACGGGCGATAGCCCTTACACCGCGTTTCGATCAGGTCTAGCGGCATGATTTGAACTAAAGGAGGTAGCATATGTATCGGATCATGTTGGTATATGGCGCGATTGCGGGTGTGGTGATTATTTTGATGATGGTCGCTGGAATGGTGCTCTCTGGAGGCAGTGGGTCCGAGGTCCAGGGCTATCTGACAATGGTGGTGGTCTTGTCGCTCATTTTTGTAGGGATCAAACGATATCGAGACAACGACCTCGGTGGGGTGATCAAGTTTCTTCCGGCTCTGGGGCTGGGGGTCGGCATCGCGGCCGTCGCCGCCATTTTCTATGTCGTGTCATGGGAGGCCAGTTTGCATTTGACAGACTTTGCGTTTGTAGACTCGTACAAAGAAGCGACCGTCGCTGGCTATGAAGCCAAAGGTCTGACAGGCGATGCGTTGGCGGAAAAAGTTGCGACGCTCGATGAAATGATGGCGAGCTATCGCAATCCGTTTTTCCGGATCCCGATTACCTTTGTCGAGATCTTTCCGGTCGGTTTGGTCCTGGCCTTGATCAGCGCAGCGCTTTTGCGCAACCCAAAAGTGTTTCCAGCAAAAGCTTAGGCTCGAAACATCTGATCACAATTTCGTTTTTCGCAGGCCTTCCTTCACAGGGAGGCTTGCTTTGTTGCGACTGCAATGGTTTTCGGAAGCCGCCGAAACGCGATAAACACAAGAAACCAACATGGGCTCGATTGACAGGGCTGGGAATCGAACCATGTTCAGGCCGTTTGCCCGCATGGCGGTGAGGGCGAACATGGCACAACGGAGAGGACTAACCATGGCTGCGCTGGACACTCACTCAAAAATTGACCTGATCGGGTTCAACCTAAAAATGCTGGCGCGAGGGCAAAAACGCTCGCTGCTGATTAGCGCCGGGGCGGCTGAGGATAAGGAATTCCTTCTCGAAGCCTGCCGCAAAATGGCGGATATCGGTGTGGGTCTCTATGCGACGCCTGGTACGCATCGTTTTCTTGCCGAAAAGGGTGTTGAGTCGATTGCAGCCCGGAAGATTTCCAGCGACGAAGAACCAAATATCCGTACCCTGATCCAAGAGGGCAAGGTCGATTTCGTCGTCAATATTTTGACCGGCGACTCAACTTATGACGAAGCCTCAGACGCTGCCAGCATCCGTTCGCTCTCCGTAAAGCATGGCATCCCGCTCTACACTGACCGCTCCGTCGCCAAAGAGACGATTGAGCTGGTGCTCTCCGACCTCGAAAAAGGCACCTATAGCTATAAAATCGACAATGCTGACCGGCCATGGGATTTGCGCACGCGTTTCCTTGAATTGGTGCGTGAGCGCGGCGGCTTTTCGAACCATCATGGCCATTTCGACAAAGCCTATTTGATTTCGCCGGAAAATTTGGCGCTTGGCTTTGCCGATATGGAAAAGAAGTGGGAACTCTATCGCCACTTGAAAGAGAATTACACGCACGAGGATCTGGTCGAACGCATTTCACGGGCGCTGCAAACCGTGGTCGATCAAGGCTCTCAATATTGCCGAACCATGGTCGATGCGGACAGCATTATTGGCCTCAAGCCGATCCATGCAGCGGTCGAAGTGAAAGAGCGATTCAAGGATAAAATTCGCTTTGAAATCGGGGTGCAACCGCTGGAAGGTGTGCTCGATGAAGCGTCGCGCAAGCAATATATCGAAGCCTGTAAACTGGCTGATTTTTGTGGTGGCCTACCATCCCGTGACCGTCCGCAAGAAGAGAAACATCTCGATATCGTCATGGAGACAGCGAAAGAACTCAATAAAATGGTCGAAGTTCATGTCGACCAAGAGAACAACCCGTTCCAACACGAAACCGAACTGCTCTGTCTCAAGACGATCGAGCATGGCATGCAAGGCCGCGTCTACGGCATTCACTCCATCTCGGTCTCGGCCAAGGATGAAAGCGAACAAGACCGGATCGTCGAGCTGTGTAAGAAAGCTGACGTTGGAATTGTCATTTGCCCATCAGCCGCTTTGTCGATGAAGCAATTGCCAATGCAAGGGCCGCTGCATAATTCGATTGGGCCATTTGTGAAGCTGAAAAATGCGGGCGTTCGCACCTATCTTGGCATCGACAATATCGCCGACTTGTTCATGCCGGTCGTCGATGGCGATATGTGGACCGAAGTTCGCATGCTCATGGAATCCTGTCGCCACTATGATCTCGAGCAGATTGCAGACTGGGCGAGCCAGCCACCATTGCACATTCTGAACGAACAAGCGGACCGCGTCGCGGCTGAATAGGCAGACTGCGGCGATGACCGACGCCTCCGAGCTTCTAGAGAAGCGCGGTTTCGTTTGGTTTCGTGGAGCGCTCGGGGCAGCTGAACTCGCCGGATTGTCAAAGCATTGCGACCTAGGTTCCCGTCCGGGGGTCCGGCCCGAACCGGTAGCAGAATTGTTGCAACAACTGTCGCTCGGCTCGACCGTCGGTGATTTGGCGCGACATGTATTGCCCAGTGCTCGACCGGTCCGATCGGTCGCCTTCAATAAGACTGAGTCGACCAATTGGAGCGTCCCTTGGCACCAAGATCGCGTGATCGCCGTAGCGGAGCGCCACGCGCTCGATGGATATTCGAATTGGGTGCGAAAAGACACTTATTGGCATGTTGAACCGCCAGAAACCGTTCTACGCGAAATGATATTCGCGCGTATCTGCTTCGATCATGCGAGCGCGGAGAATGGGACGCTACAACTGGCCGTTGGCAGTCATGAATTTGGAACGGTCAGCGCGTCGGACGCAAAATCGAAAGCCGAGTCTTGCGCTCTAGAGACCTGCCAATCATCGCCTGGCGATGTCCTATTTATCAAGGCCCTCACGCTGCATCGGTCGTCTTCGGCGGCAAAACCAAGCCAGAGGCGCGCATTGCGGGTCGACTATGCTGGCGCGGATTTGCCAAGCCCACTGAATTGGGCGTTCGATCGATATCAGACTGCGGCCAGAGGAAGCATTGGATTGCATCCCGCGGTTTGACATATAGAACCCATTGAGGCGGACCGCAGTGGCCCGCCTTTTTGATCTTGAGGACCCATGCTTCCAGAGATTGGTCAGATCATGCTCATCCTGGCGCTATTGATCAGCGCCCTACAAGGATGGATGGGCCTACAAGGCGCGCATCAGAATGATCGCCGGGCCATGGCGTTTGCGGATCGCGCGGCTATTCTACAAGCGCTGCTGTGTATCGGGGCGTTTGCGCTCTTGGCGCATGCGTTCATGATTTCAGATTTTAGCGTCAAGCTGGTCACCACAAACTCGCACACCAGCAAGCCGATGATTTATAAATTCAGCGGCACCTGGGGCAATCATGAAGGTTCGATGTTGCTTTGGGTCATGGTGATGGCACTTTTCGGTGCCGCGATGGTCTGGTTTGGCAAGACCTTGCCGTCTGGCCTACGGGCACGGGCAATTGCCATTCAAGGGCTGACCGCGACTGGCTTTTTGGCCTTTTTGATTTTCACGTCAAATCCGTTCGAGCGTCTGTCGCCGATCCCGGATAATGGCAGCGGGCTGAACCCGCTCTTACAAGACCCTGGTTTGGCGCTGCATCCACCTTTTTTGTATCTCGGCTATGTCGGCTTCTCAGTCGCTTTCTCATTCGCGGTCGCAGCGCTGATTGAAGGGCGTGTCGATGCGATGTGGGCCCGCTGGGTTCGACCCTGGGTGCTACTGGCCTGGAGCTTTTTGACCATTGGCATCGTGCTGGGCAGTGTCTGGGCCTATTATGAGCGCGGCTGGGGCGGGTGGTGGTTCTGGGGCCCGGTTGAGTATGTTAGTTTTATGCCGTGGCTGGCGGGTACGGCTTTGTTGCACTCGACCCTCGTCGCGCAAGCTCGGGGCAGTTTCATTCGATGGACGCTCTTGCTTGCCATCACCACGTTTTCACTCAGCCTCGTCGGCACCTTTATTGTCCGCTCCGGTGTTCTGACAAGCGTGCACGCCTTCGCCGTCGATCCGGATCGGGGCGTGTTCATTCTTGGTCTCCTCATTTTGTCCACCGGCGGCGCGCTCGCCTTGTATGCGCTGAGGTCCGGGAAAATTGCCCATGGCGCCAATTTTGAGTTGGAAAGCCGTGAAGCGGGATTGGTGTTGAACAATGTCTTGCTCGTCATCTCGACCGCCACCGTCTTCCTCGGCACATTCTATCCTTTGGTGATCGATGCCATGACGGGTGACAAAATCACGGTCGGCCCACCATATTTTGAGATGACATTCGGACCCATTATGGCGGTTCTAATTGTCTTCATGGCGGTCGCCCCTTTGATCAAATGGCGCTCGGATTCTTGGCGCCGGATCAAAAAGACCTTGCTGATTATGGCCCTGATGGCGATCCCGTTGACCATCGCGGTCGCTGTGTTCGGCAATACCGTGTTTGGCGCCATCGGCGTGGGGCTCGCAATCTGGCTTTTCGCGGGAACGGCCGCGAATTATGCCCGTAAACTCCGCCTCGGTGAGGCGAAAAGCACGCTGAGCAATTTGCCTAAGCGCTTCTTTTTGTTGCCAGGGGCGACCCACGGTTTTGCCTTGGCGCATTTCGGATTGGCCGTCTGTACGATCGGCGTTGTCGCAATGGGGATATGGGCCGACGAGGAAGTTGACCGCTTAAAACTTGGCGAGAGCATTTCCGTTGCTGGCTATGAATTCACGCTCGAAGATGTTGTTCGGGCGCAAGGTCCGAACTTTATCTCGGAGTCAGGGCAAGTCGTCATTCGGCGCAATGGGCGAGAGGTTGCCACGCTCAATCCGGAACAGCGCATGTATCCAGTGGAGCGCAACAACACGACCGAAGGGGCCATGGAAATTGGCGCGCTGCGCATTCTCTATGCCGCGAAAGGCGAGGGCAATCCGGAAGATGGCTGGGTCGTCAGCGTCTATTATCACCCGCTGGTGATCTGGATTTGGATTGGCGCCATGATGATGGCGGTCGGTGGGTTTGTGTCAGTCGCGGACCGCCGCCACGCATTTGCCAAACGGCGCGCGCCCGTCCAGACGCCGCAAGCTGTGGCCGCGGAGTAGACGATGAGCTTATCCCGTCTCCTTCCCGCTGGCGTATTTGTGGTGATTGTCGTGTTTCTGGCCATCGGTCTGACCCGCGACCCGAGTGTCATCCCGACCGAGATGATTGATCGCGAAATTCCGAGCTTCGAATTGCCCGAATTGCGAGAAGATGAGGTGATGTTGACCACGTCTGATTTAATCGGCGAGACAGCATTGGTGAACGTGTTCGGGTCTTGGTGTGTGGCGTGTTTGCAGGAGCACCCAACGCTGATGGAGCTCTCGCAAGCGGGAACGGTTCGGATTGTCGGGGTAAATTGGCGCGACAAGCGCGACGACGCGCTGACCTGGTTGGCCAAACATGGCGATCCGTATTCGGACATCATTTTTGACGCTGAAAGCGACTTGGTCATTGAGATGGGCGTCACAGGCGCGCCCGAAACGTTCATTATCGATCCTGCCGGTCGCATCCGCTACAAGCAGATTGGACCGATCACGCCAGATGTTTGGCGCGAGACGATCCGGCCCGTCCTAGACGCGATAGCGCGTGAGCAAGAGACCAACTTATGACACGCTGGGTCGCCATTCTGATTCTTGCGCTGATGGTTGGACTGACCGCAGCAACCGCGCAGGATGCGGACCAGGTGCCGGTCGAAGAGGTCGACACGCGTACGGAAGCGATTTCCAAAACCCTGCGCTGCGTTGTCTGTCAGAACCAGTCAATCTATGATTCAAATGCGCCGCTGGCGGAAGACATGCGACGCCTCGTTCGCAAACGGGTCGAGGCGGGCGATACGGACGATGAAGCGCGCGAATATTTGCGCAATCTCTATGGCGATTATGTTTTGATGTCGCCGCCATTTCAGTTGAACACGATTTTGCTCTGGATCGGGCCCGCGATTTTGGTCTTGTTTGGCGGCATTTGGTTTATCACCCGCCTTCGCTCTGCACCTGTTGAGGCGATTGCTGAGCTGACGGACGAAGACCGAGCTCGTATTGAAGCTGCCTTGGCGAAAAAGGGTCCAGATTCATGATTTGGATTCTCTTAGTGCTCCTGCTCGCAGTTGCGGGATACTATCTCATGCAGCCCTTCATGACGTCTGTGGCGTCAGGTGTTGAGGCTCTGGACGAAGCGCGTCGGCAACGCGCGACGGTCGATCTCGATGAAGCGGAAGGGCGACTAACGCCGCAGGCCGCTCACGAGGCGAGAGAGGCGCTCGACCGGCGCATATTGGCGTTGCTGGATGCGGAGACTTCGGACGAGGGGGCGCCAGATATCAAATCGGCTGCACTCTTCATTGTGCCAGCGGTTTTGTTGCTCGGCGGCGTGGGCATTTATACCCAGATTGGCAGCCCCGCCTATGAACCGATTAGCTTCGCTGAATTCCAAGCTCAGCAAGTGGCGGAGCTTCCAGACACTTTGGAAGAATTGGTGGTTGAATTGCGCGCGCGGCTCGAAGCGGATCCAAATCCACCTGTCGATGGGTATGTGCTTCTCGCGCGCTCTTATCTTCGGCTCGGGGATCCGCAATCGGCGCTCGACGCCTATCAAACGG
>JABSQA010000074.1 GCA_013213825.1 Henriciella sp. | reverse complement strand
ACGCGCTTCCCTGCACGTGCGATGGGAATAGAGCGAATAGCGGCCAACATTGAAATAATGGCCATCGCTATCCGCATTCGAATTGCTCGGATCAAATGTCATCGGCGCGCGCTTAACTGGTTTCCCCTGTTCCACAACAGACATAGGCAGAAGACCCTGCCGAATTACTGTTTTTGTCCCAGAATTTCGTGACGAATTTTGGTCAAATCCAATTGAACGTTCCGATGGAACCGGGCGTGCTTATTACGCTCTGGCGCGCAATTCAGGACGTTGCGCGTTTTCGGTCTGCGTGCGCGCTTTTCCAATGAATAAATGATGAGAGAAAAAGCTGCCAGCCAGGTGTTCAATCGACGCGCCAGAGCCGAGCTTGAACCGACGTAAACCAGGCGAAAGGTCGGCGCGGCCGAGGTCCAAAGACTGTATGCCTTGTGCGTACAAATCGTTCATGATCGTCCACAGCAAGAGATTATGAGCGCAGGTTTGTCGCCCCAGTTCGGTTGTGACGCCCGCCTGATAAGTTGCCATCGCCCCATGCTGCAGGACCAGCATTGCAGCAACGGGTTGGTTATCGACTGAGGCCGTGAACAGGCGGGCTTTGCCAGGGTTTATGGCCGCGAATGCGAGCAAGAACCCGGTCGGAAAAGACTTATATCCTCGCGATTTTTGTTGCGCGGCTTCAGCCTCAAGGAACCACTTATCGCGCGTCGCATCGAGGGGGGCGTCTTTGATTTTCAGACCCGAACGTTCGGCCTTCTTCAATTGATTGCGCCACTTTTGACCCAGTCGAACCCGCATCTCACTCGGCGAGATCAGGTCAATCATTGCGAGCTCTGCGCCAGCGGCAATTTTAATCCCGCTAATGGACCCCGAATAAGCTGGAGCATTCATCACCATGGGCCCTCGAAACTGTCTACGAACAGCGTGGATCGCACCCGGCATAGACCGCTCATCCTCCAGGACGGGTCCACGCGACGCCAGATGGAAGCTCCCGATAAGGGGGAGGCGGCGCGATTGCACGAGGCATGTCCCGCCTGGCACATCGACGCGGGTCACAGCAAGGCCAAGCTGTTCGCATGTGCGTTGAAATGCGTGCGACTGCATCAAAGGAAGCGCTAGATCCGCCATTTTCTAAACCTGTAGTTGAAACGCTTCACAATTGGTTAAGACTTCTGCGGCCTCATAAATACGAAAACTCGGCCGCGAATCCGGCGTGAAATCTGCACGCAGCTTATCGCAAAGCAGGGATTAGATTGGCTTTCCTAATTGCCTGGCTTATGTTGCACTGCAGTATTTAGGGGTTGGAGACCAAATGCTGTACACGCTCGTAGAGATGAACCGCGCCGCGCTCGCCCCAATGCGCCTGCTCGCAAAGGGCACAATGCAGGCACTGGAAAACCCGCTAAACCCCTTCGCCAATACAAGTTTTGGTCGCTCTGCGCATGCCGCCAGCAGCGTATTTGAACGCGCTACGCGCTATTATGGCAAACCCGAATGGCAAATCCCAACCACCGAAATTGATGGCAAGACATGCGCCGTGACGCCCGTCACCACATGGTCGACCGCTTGGTGCAATCTGGTGCATTTCGCCACTGAAGGCGCTCCGAAAGGCCGCCCGCGACTGCTCATCTGCGCACCGCTATCGGGCCATTTCGCAACCCTGTTGCGTGGTACAGTGGAAGCCTTCCTGCCGACCCATGAGGTGTTCATCACCGATTGGACTGACGCTAAAATGGCGCCGGTCTGGTTCGGGCGGTTCGATTTGGACGATTATATCGACCATGTCCGATCGGCATTGCAGCATATTGGCGGTGGCGCGCACGTTGTCGCCGTTTGCCAACCGGGTCCGGCGGTTTTGGCTGCGATATCGATGATGTCGGAAGATGAGGATCCTGCCCTGCCCGCCACGATGACGTTTATGGGCAGCCCCATCGATGCGCGAAAGTCACCTACGGTGCCGAACTTGCTCGCCGAGGAGCGTAGTTTTGATTGGTTCCGCGAGAAGATGATTTATACCGTGCCGGCGCCCTGGCCTGGCATGATGCGCCGTGTCTATCCGGGCTTCGTACAGCTGACCAGTTTCATGCATATGAATTGGGATCGGCATGTCGACGCCCAAGCGCGCTTCTTTGACCATTTGGTCGAAGGCGATGAGGATAGCGCTGAGAAACATCGCGTATTCTATGATGAATATCTCGCTGTCCTCGATCTCACCGAAGAGTTTTATCTGCAAACTATTCGCCGGGTGTTCCGCGAACATAGATTGGCCCGGGGGATCTTCCGCTATCGCGGCGAACGCCTGGTCAATCCTGGCGCAATCGAAAAGGTTGGCTTGATGACTGTGGAAGGCGAGAAAGACGATATTTCTGGCATTGGTCAAACCCAAGCGGCACACGACCTATGCACCGGTTTGCCCGACAAAATGCAGATGTATTATATCCAGCCGGGCGTCGGCCATTATGGCGTGTTCAACGGGCGACGGTTCCAAGAACAAATCGTACCCCGGATCAATGCGTTCCAAGAGATGATCGATCGCCGCTAAGCCGTTCCACGGGCTCGGGTTATGACATAAAGCGCCAAACCTGACAGGATCAGTCCCAAGCTGACAGCCACTTCCTGCGGCCGCTCGATCGCGACATAGAGCAAGGTCCAAACCGTCAGCCCTAAGAAAATGAGCGGCAGAATTGGGAAAAACGGAACTTTGAAGGGTCGCGCCAGATCGGGCTGCCTGATCCGCAAGACAAATAAGCCGAGAACTGCGAACAGGCTATTCAGAGCTAAGGTAAAGCCAGCAAAGATCAGAACCTGATCAAACGTCGCCGTCGCCACAAAAATCAAGGCGAGGCTGGATTGAACAAGAACCGCTGTCGTCGGCACGCCATCCTCATTCGATTTGGCGAGGAATCGAAAGGTGTGAATATCCTGCCCGACGACTTGCAGTACACGCGGCCCAGCGATTGTCATTGCAGAGACGGTGGAAACCAGAAGTATGCCGAGGACTCCACCGGTCAGAACCGCGCCAGCCTCGCCAAATACGTGGCGGGCCGCAATCACCCCGACTTCGACCTCGCCCACCATTTTTTCCATCGGCGTGGTCAACAAGAAGACCGCATTCAGCAAAATATAGAGGAGCATGACGCCGAACGCGCCGATGAAAAGAACACGCGGCAAGCTCTGCTGTGGGTGTTCCAATTCGTCGGTCAAATATGTGGCAACATTCCAACCCGTATAGGCATAGCTGACATAGATAAGCGACACCGCGAACGCGCTCGAGGTCAGCGCCGTTGTATCGCCAGCGCTGGGCAGCAGGTTGACGGGTTGAACCTCTGACACCAAGGCCAAACCGGCCAGGCTCAATCCAATAATCACGATGATTTTGATGGCGGTGAACACGTTCTGAAACGTCCCACTGGTTTCGCGTTGGCGTGTATGGATCAGGGTCAGAATAATGATCAGGGCGATGGCGAGCCCGCGCTCCGTCCATCCGGTGACGGTCTCGGATGCCCCCGGGAGTAAGGACGAAGTCGTATACGCCCCAAAGGTCATCGCCGCGAGCGCCACGGGTGCTGAAAACCCAATCGTCGACGAAATCCAACCAGAAACGAATCCCGCTGAAGGATGATAGATCTGACCTAGAAAATTGTACTCGCCGCCTGATCTCGGCAGCGCGGCGCCGAGCTCAGCATACGAAAGCGCCCCGCAAATCGCGACTGCGCCGCCCACGACCCAAAGCAAAATTAGCGCGAAGCCCGACTCCAATGTCATCAACTGGAAGCCAAGACTGGTGAACACGCCGGTACCGACCATGTTTGCAACCACGATGGCCATCGCCGTCATTGGGGAGAAATAGGATTTCATCCATCGCTAAATAGAGAAAGAGCGTGCGCAATGTCCACGCAATTCGGGGAATCAGAGCGCAAGATCGCGCTACAAGCGCCAATTTTTGAGACACAGTGCTAACAATCAGGCACAAAAACCTGCTATATATGTCATTCAAGTGAACGACATTTGTCGAAAGTAGATGCGAAAGATGGGACGGGGACGTGACGGCTATACGCGGTGATAATTTGAAAACCGTTGCCGAATCCCACCGGCGCATAATCGATGTGCCGTCCATCTATATGCCGGAATCGACCGGCGCGCTGTTTGAATTCACGCCGCTTCAATCCGTCCGAAACACAGGACGTTATCTGTCACGGGGCTGGGATATCGAGCATTGTCTCTTCACCGAGTTTCAGACGGATCCGTTCACGGTGAGAAAATCGAGCCGGCAAGCCGCGAATGGTGAACCATTTGTCTTCGTGCATCGCCTCGAACGTGGGATCATTAGAGGGCGTAGCGGCGACTTAAACGTCGATCGCGACACCGGTGTGGTCTACCTGCTGGATCAAGCTTGTCAGACAGAATGCGTACAAGGCCGGTCGCCCATGCAAACTGTTCACATCCCGAAAGTCGCGATTGGCTATAATCCGGATGTCCACGACACGCTGATAACCTTCCCATCTTGGCACCCGATGGGGCAGATCCTCAATCGGCTATTTGATGAGATATTTGAGTCGCTTCAAATGGGTGACGCCTATGATCAAGAAGCATATGCGCAACTCATCGCTTGCTTAACACTCGCCTTGAATACGGAATGTGAGCACAGCGATGTCCGGCGGCGTGCGCGGGATGCGCTTCAGCATCAAATCTGCCGACATATCGAACAGAACCTCCTAAATCAGGACCTTTCCGCAAACACGCTGCTACGGGACTTCGGGCTCTCTCGGGCCTCCCTCTATCGCATGTTCAACGAACGCGGCGGCGTGCGCCAATACATCAATGAGCGACGTTTGCTAAGTGCGGTCATTGAAATTTCGAGGCAACCGGGACAGCGTGGAATCGTCACTCAGGTTGCGAATAAATGGGGCTTCTCATCCGGCGCTAACTTTAATCGATCGGTGAAACGCAGATTTGGCGTTCCACCGGGCGAGCTCGTCGATCTGTCAGCCTATGACGATATCCCACCAGGACAGCGAATACGCTTCAGCAAACGTCCAAATCTGGGGATCGTAAAATCGCCGAGCGGCTACTTAAACATGACTTTGAAAACACTGGGTCGGCTGGCAGAAACACGCCCCGTCGCCGCCGCTTGAAACAGTTAAAAAAACAATGCGCTAGGGCTGAGTTTGTTGCCGCAGTTCTTACGCATTTCGATCGGTCAAAAATCGAAAACGCAGAAGCGACATCGCTTCATGTCATCGATTAGGGTTCAATTTGCATCTAAGGCGCAGTCATGGAGAAGAAATTGAAACGTGCGCTTCGACGTCCGTCCTTCTTTTCAGATCCGGTTCCAGGTGAAGGATTTGTAGGGCCGCAAGAATTGTTCTTTGAACAATTCGCTGACGTGTATGATTTTTCGCCGATAAACACGCCCGAGAACACAGGCATTGCGAAGGTTCGGGTATGGATCGCGGAGAATTGCCAATTTCTTCAAACCGAAAATGATTCCGCCATTCTGCGCAGAAAGAAAGCGCGAGCGGCGGATGCAGCGGACCTGGTTTTTGTTCGCAGGTTCAGAAATTGCCACTTGCAAGCCACGATGGATGATATTGCCCTATCGCTCGAACCCGACAGATTTTACCTTTCAGACGAAGAATTGCCCGTCACCTCGTTCAAATCTGCAGGACGCATGGAAGGTTTGATGATGCCCAAAGCGCTTTTGGGATATACCTCCGGGCATCATGCGCCCTTTATCGATTTTTCCGAGCATCCAATCCGCGCCGCAGCGCTTCATATCGAGCTTGATCACATGTTCGCCAGCCTGAATGCGCGCAACGTCCTAGACTTAGGATCTTTCAATCGATTTGTGGCTTGCGTGAAAACGGCCATTCGGTCACCCCATCAAGATAGAGATGTGCGACGACAAGCACGCGATGCCCTGTCTGATGTCATTCGCTTGCATATTGAGCGCGAACTGGACTCGCCCGATTTGTCTGTATCCACGGTCCTGAAAACGTTCGGGGTTTCGCGAGCATCGCTTTATCGAATGTTCGAAGCAGATGGCGGTGTGCGCCAATATGTCAGCAATCGGCGGCTTTATCGGGCTGTTGTTGATTTGACGGAGCGCCCTCTGTCACGGGGTGATATCACGTCAGTGTCTGGGAAATGGGGATTTTCCTCTGCACCAAACTTTAACCGCGCCGTTCGTCGACAGTTCGGCGTCGCGCCCAGCGAGCTCATCAACCTGTCAAACACATAGCCAATCAGAGCCATTTTCTACCCGCTTTAGCCGCCCTTAACGCTCTCTCTGCGATATTCATGGTGGGGACATGCATAGCACCTGGAAGGGTCTACTCATGTTCCTCAAAACCATCAAATTTATCCTTCTCTATTGTGTTTTTCATGTCTGCCTCGTCGTTCTGACGATGCCGCAAGTGTTGATTGACCTGAAACAAGCGTCATCTAGCGAGCAGGTGCTGCGTCTGGTTCGGGATCGGGAACTCGCAACCCAAAGCCAGCTTATCTTCCGCGACACGAATTTCTCGCATGCCGCCAATCTCGACTATCACGGCAGTCGATCCACTGTACTGACCGAAACCTGTGTTTTGGGGACCTTTGTTTTTGTACATGTGCATAATTCGAAAACCGGCGAATTTGATCGCCATGAGATCAAATACACCCCGGCCCCGAAGCGGATTTTCGCGTCCATCATCATCTTTGCGCTTTTTTACTGGCTCGGCCTTCCGATCCTGGATCGTCGGCTGCAATCGAACTCAAAATCGAATTGATACGCCCCCTACCCACGCGCGCGACTCGCGGTTAATAGTCTTCCTTCACTGAAGGACACTGCCTATGCCGAGCGCGCCGATCAATTCTGACAGCCACCTCTATCTGATTGATGCGAGTGCCTACATCTTCCGCGCCTATCATGCCCTCCCGCCGCTAACGCGCGCCTCTGACGGCCTGCCTGTCGGGGCGGTTTCCGGCTTTTGCAACATGTTGTGGAAGCTGCTTGAGGACCTCAAAGGCGATGAAAGGCCGACGCATTTTGCCTGTGTGTTCGACAAGTCCTCTTACACGTTCCGCAATGAGATGTTTCCGGAATATAAAGCCAATCGCTCCGAGCCCCCGGAGGACCTGCGTCCACAATTCCCGCTCGTGCGCGAAGCAGCGATCGCGTTCCATACGCATGCGCTCGAAATGGAAGGCTATGAAGCAGACGACTTGATGGCGACGTATGCCCGCCAGGCCGAAGCCAAAGGTGCGCGAGTCACCATCGTCTCATCCGATAAGGATCTGATGCAGCTCGTCACCGATAAAATTTCCATGCTCGACACAATGAAGAATAAACATATCGGGCATGAGCAAGTGGTCGAGAAATTCGGCGTCGGTCCGGACAAAGTCATCGATATCCAATCCCTTGCCGGCGACAGTGTCGACAATATCCCAGGCGCGCCCGGGATTGGCGTGAAGACCGCCGCGACGCTAATCACTGAATATGGCGATCTCGATACATTGCTCGCTCGCGCGGAAGAGATCAAACAGCCGAAACGGCGCCAGACGCTGATCGATAATGCTGATCAGATCCGCATGTCGCGTGATTTGGTCACGCTAAAAGTGGACGTACCGGTCGACGTTCCGATGGAAGATCTCGCGGTTGCGGACCCGGATCCAAAAACGCTGCTCGATTTCCTCGAGCGGATGGAGTTCCGTACAATCACGCGCCGGGTGCGCGAAGCGTTTGAACTGGAAGGCACGCTCGAAGAGGCAACCGAGGACGAACCCGTCCAGATCGATCGCAGCGCCTATACCTGCGTGCGCGACTTCGACACGTTGGAAGACTGGATCGCCCGTGCCACGGCACAAGGCTTCGTTGCGGTGGATACTGAGACCGATGCCCTCGACGCGCACGAGTCCGGCCTGGTCGGCGTTTCGCTGGCGCTGGCCCCTGGCGAGGCCTGCTACATCCCCCTCGCGCATATCGATCCTGATAGCGACCCCGCGGCCGCTTCGGGCGACATGTTCGGCGCCGACCCGCCACGTCAGATCAATAAAGACAAAGCGCTGGAGGCTTTGAAAACCCTGCTCGAAGATGATGCGGTTCTCAAGATCGGGCACAATTTCAAATATGATGTCACCGTCCTCGCGCGCTATGGCATTCAGGCCGCGCCGATCGATGACACGATGCTGCTCAGCTTCGTCATGCATGCCGGCATGCACAATCACGGCATGGATGAGCTTTCAGAACGCTATTTCCACCATACACCGCTCAGCTTCAAAGACGTGTGTGGCACTGGCAAGAAACAGATCACGTTCGATCGCGTCCCGCTCGACCGCGCGACCGAATATGCCGCCGAAGATGCCGACATCACGCTCCGCCTCTGGCTCGACAGCAAACGTCGCTTGCACAAGGAGCGTGTGACCACAGTCTATGAGACGCTAGAGCGCCCGCTGGTCCAAGTGCTATCCGATATGGAAGCGCACGGCATCAAAGCCGATCGCGATCACCTGTCGCGGCTCTCTGCGGACTTTAGCCAATCCATGGCCCGCTATGAGGCCGAAGCCTATGAGCTTGCTGGGCGCGAGTTCAATCTCGGCTCGCCCAAACAGCTTGGCGAGATCTTGTTTGACGAGATGGGGCTCGAAGGCGGCAAAAAGACCAAGACCGGCGCTTGGCAGACCGGGGCAGATATCCTCGAAGACCTCGCCGCCGAGGGCCATGACTTGCCGCGCGCGGTGATCAATTGGCGGACAGTGTCCAAGTTGCGCTCGACCTATACCGAGACGTTGCAACAGCAAATCAGCCCCCGCACCGGCCGCGTTCACACCAATTATGGTATGACCGGCGCACAGACGGGGCGGCTGTCGTCAAATGATCCGAACTTGCAGAACATCCCGATCCGGACCGATGAAGGCCGCAAGATCCGTGAAGCCTTTATCCCAGAGCCAGGCAACGTTCTGATCAGCGCCGACTATAGCCAGATCGAGCTGCGCCTCCTGGCGCATATTGCTGGCATCGACGCCCTGAAAGACGCCTTCAACAATGGGCTCGACATTCACGCCATGACGGCGAGCGAGATGTTCGACGTGCCCATTGAGGGCATGGACCCGATGATCCGCCGCCGCGCCAAAGCGATCAATTTCGGCATCATTTATGGCATTTCCGGCTTCGGCCTGGCCCGTCAGCTGTCTATCCCGCGGGACGAGGCGAGCGCTTATATCAAAACCTATTTCAAGCGCTTCCCCGGCATCAAAGCCTATATGGATGAGACCAAGAAATACGCGGCGGAACATGAAAAGGTCGAGACCATATTCGGCCGCGTCCTGCACTTGAAAGGCATCAAAGCCAAAGGTCCGCAACGCGGCTTCGCCGAACGCCAAGCGATCAATGCGCCCATCCAGGGGTCTGCGGCGGATATCATCAAGCGGGCGATGATCCAAATGCCAGGGGCGCTAGACAGAGCGGGCTTGAACGCAAAAATGCTGCTGCAAGTGCATGACGAACTGATCTTTGAAGCGCCAGAGGATGAGGCGGAGAAGACGATAGAAATTGTCCGCAACACGATGGAACGCGCGCCACTGCCGACGTTGAACTTAAGCGTCCCGCTGGTGGTGGAAGCGGATGCTGGGATGAATTGGGCGGAGGCGCATTAGGAGTGGGTCTGCAACTAAAAAAGTAGACCAGCAAAATTTTTATTCCGTTACTGGCGGTATCAATATGGAGCTTCGTCTCGATGGCCCAGGAATCTATGGTTTACGCTAAAGAGACGTTTGAGGTCGGGACGGAGTTCATTCTGGACAGTCGTTCACCCTCATCAACATTTGCCGTTGTTTTCGAGGACGACGCTCAAACAGGCTACTTTTATGGGTTGGATATGTCCCGTACCGATAACGCGATCGTGGACGCGATGCACATCTACAATGTGGACAATGTCTCGGACAAACACATTCCATCCGAAGCCTCAATCGTATGGTCGGCAGACGGACTGAAGGCTCTCCTGCTTATCAATAATCACGCACATGCGGTTTTCGATTTTGAGGCTAGGCGAGGCTATTGCCGTAATGGCTTTCCAGCCCCAAATTCGAGCTGGACGAAACACTCACACGAGTGGGACGAGAACGTATTACGTCTTTTCGATTGATAGAGGTCGATCTCACATTGTGCTCCCAAGAGCTTGTTCCAGGAGGCCGGCCAACGCGATGGCACATGCGTCCGCAGATGCCTGCGAAGGCAGGTATCCAGGGACCTTACTTTGCGTCTGGATACTGGATACTGTGGAAGGTACCGTCCATGGATCCCTGCCTACGCAGGGATCGCCGGAGAAGGGAGCGCACGCGGCGGTTTGTATGAGCCAACTCACTTTGCTATCAACCGTCTCCCAATCCCAAGCCCATGGAGGTCATCATGTCCCGTCAGATCAAAGACTATGAAGAGCTGCCTTCCTTTCGAGGTCACGTCTAAACGACGCAAAGGGTTCCCGTCTGAGACGCAGGTCAAACGCGGCCAGCGCAGTGTCAAAGGCGGTGAGAAAGAGCTTATTGAAAAACTCGGCCGGAACGATCCTTGCCCGTGCGGATCCGGGAGGTTGTTTCAAGAAATGCTGCCTCAAATCAGGCCGCTTTCGATGGTGAGAACCGGAGCGAATATTATCGCGAGTGACTGAGGATGTGGCTGCATCCACCTCCCCGTATTCCTGACGAAAGTCAGGACCTATGGCGGCTGGGATCACGATCAGCCAGCCGCCATGGATGCCAACTTGCGTGGGCAGAGCGTGAGATTAGGTCGCCTTTCGCCCCGAGCGCGCTTGCGCAGGTTTTCAACACCGCAGATGCCTGCGAAAGCAGGTATCCAGGGACCTTACTTAGCGTCTGGATCCCGTGGAACGTACCGTCCATGGATCCCTGCCTTCTCAGGGATCGCCGGAGAGGTTGTGGACTTAGACGCAGATTGGCTCTCACGCCTCACTGTCGTACCAAACTCAACTCCTCACTCCGCAGGCTGCAACCGAGGCTCCCCCGCGCTGACCTCCGACTCAGACTCCTCATCCCGCGCGAACACCGTCTTCTGGTTCGGCAAGAAAGGCGCAATGTACAGCCCGGCCACGGTCAGCGGATATTCTGGCGCGGTGCCAATGCCGATATTGTCGTGCGGGCGTTCGTCGCGCGGATTGTGGAAGGTGCCGAATAGGATGTCATAGATGATCAGCTCGCCGCCATAATTGGAGTCGCCAATGCCTTTGTCGGGATAATGGTGATAGCGGTGATTGTCGCCAATCGAGAAAATATACTCCCACCAGCCGAGATTGAGATCGATATTGGAGTGCTGGAAAATGCCAATGCTGAGCTGCAGGATCACAGCGACCAGCGCAATCTCGGCCGTTGGCTGCACCAGAGCGAGCGGGATGGCATAGAAAATGGCCTGGCTGATAATTTCAAGCGGGTGGGCGCGAATGCCGTTGAGCCAGTAAAGCCGTTCGACGGAATGATGCGCGGCATGGATCCGCCACAATTTAGGAATCTCGTGCAAGGCGCGGTGGAACCAATAGCGGAAAAAGTCCTTGATCAGGATGAACATCGCCACTTGCACGACCGGGTTCCACTGGTCCGGCCAGAGATCATGGCCATAAGGCTCCAGCGCCTCAACTATACCCACGATAAACAGCGCGCTGACAATCAGGCCTGAAATGCCGCTCCAGAACGCGCCCGAGAAATACATGATGATGTCGACGGCACTATCATTGCCGCCTTCCAGCCATTTACGACTATACGGCATCAAGCGTTCCAACGGCGCGCAGTACAGACCGTAAATGATTGGCAGCAAGACAAAGCCAAGCAGCGTCAGACTGGTAATCCCATTCTCGACCAATTTCAGGCCGACATAGACCGACAGGATCAAGGTGAATGGGAAAATAGTGTGCGACAGGATTTGGCGCAGCAACATGCCTTCTAGTCGATAAGACCAGCTGTCCAAATGCCGCCAAAACCAACGTAGCGGTTTGACCATGACCCAATTCAATACGAATTCCAGACCATTGATCGGCGCCCCCAACCAGGTTTCCAGAAAACGCCCAATCCGGGCCCGCTCTGGTAGTTTGCGATTGCCAGTCTGAGACGGTTGCGTCGTCGCCATGACGTATCTCCTGCAGCATCCAAATTGTATTCGGATAATTAATTGAACGTGATCATTTTTCATATCCCACGCTTCTTGTCAACCATGTTTGCTCGACCTCGAGACGAAGATCGACATGCAAGTTCAAGCTGATACGCTCTTCCCCACGCCACTTGGAGCCAAGCCATGCGCTATCGAATCGACCATTTCGTTTGGGGGGCGCCAGACCTCGCGCAGGGCTGCGAGCAGTTGGCAGACCTATTGGGCTGCAAACCGGTTCTCGGGGGCCAGCACCCTGGGATGGGCACTCAGAATGCGCTTCTGAGCCTTGGGGATGGCATCTATCTGGTGATTATCGCCCCGAGAGAAGATCCTGGGCCCGAAGGCAGTCTCGGACATAAAATTGGTGCCCTCACAGCGCCGGGTCTCATCACCTGGGTCTTGCGGACGGATTCACTAGCAGAGGTCGCGGAACGAAGCGGCAAATGTGAACCGAAATTGACCGCACTCGGCCCGATGCCGACGCAGAGAAAAACGCCAGCCGGAGACACCCTATCCTGGGAGCTGCTGTTTCTAGGCGGGCATGCGTTTGGCGGGCTCTTGCCTTTTTTCATTGACTGGCAGGATACAATTCACCCGTCGCACACGACACCGATCGCAGTGCAATTTGTTAGCCTCGATATAGCGAGCCCAAATGCAGCTGAGCTTAATCTGGCCTTCGAGACTCTCGAGATTGAACAACGGGTCGCATCCGCAAGAAATGCAACTCTAACACTCGAACTTCAAACCGGCGCGGGAACCGTCACGCTGAACAGCTCGGATCAGTCGCTCACATCCTGGATCACCTAACACTCAGACAGCGCTAGCGTGGCGCCATGCGGATCGCACCATCCAGGCGCAAGCATTGACCATTGAAATAGCCGTTGCGTGCCAGTTCCATGGCGAGCGAAGCAAATTCTTCCGGTTTACCCAAGCGTTTGGGAAATGGCACAGACGCGGCTAAACTGTCGAGCACCGGTTGCGGCGCGCCAAGCATGAGCGGTGTCGCAAAAATGCCTGGCATGATCGAATTCACACGTATGCCGATATTCATCAGATCGCGCGCCATGGGCAGCACGAGTCCATTCACGCCCGCTTTGGCTGAGCCATAGACGACCTGGCCGATTTGCGCATCTTGTGCGGCCACAGAGGCCGTCATGGTGATACATCCCCGCTCGCCATCCTCCATAGGATCAGCGGACGACATCCCGAGCGCGGCATGCGAGGCGACGCGAAATGAGGCGACGAGCACACCCGAAACGCCGCGGGCATAAGTCTCCGTGTCGAGCTTTTTGTACCCGCCCGTTTCTTTATCAAAGGCCAGCGTCTTGCCGCGCGTGGACGCCATCGCGCAATGGACACAGATTCGCTCTTGTCCCTGCGCGGCCCGCGCCGCTTCGAACCCGGCGACCACCGAGTCCTCATCCAGAATATTCACTTTGTGAAAGGTGCCGCCAATCGCATTGGCGACCTCTTGTCCGGCCTCTTCATTGATGTCGAAAATCGCTACGGGGACGCCCGCAGCCGCAAAACCCTCTGCGGTGGCCCGTCCCAAACCGGAGGCACCACCGGTAATAATCGCGGGCGTGTCTTTGGAAAGCTGCATGTGACTACTCCGGTACTGCGATAATGTGGGCGATCATATGCGTGCCTTCGAACACGGCTGTGTCTTCGACATTGATGCCGTCTTCGACGAAGACAAAGTCGAGCACACGGTCTTGATCGACATCGCTATGAAGCATGACGAGAAATTTGCTACCGATATCGGCGGGATGATCGATGCGAATGGTCACATCCTCATTCTCCCCCGCATTCAGGTAGGCAAAACCTGAGACCATGTCGCCATTCGGGCGGCCATCCATGACAGGGTGCAGGACGAGGAATCCAGGCTTCTCGATCACCACTTTGGGAAACGTAATGGCTGTGGAATCGGCGCGAAACGTCGACACGGCGGCATCATCGACCCGCACTTCAGAGAAATGCGTGACACCTTCTGTCCGCGTCAGACCCTCCACGACAATCTGGTTCGCCTCTCCATTGCCCATTGTGATTTGCGGCGGGGCCGTCGCCTCCTCTGCCGTTGCGCAAGCGGTTGCAAGACTGGCACATAAAGCGATAGCGGCAATGGTCGGTCTGATCATTGTGGTGTTCTCCCTGATTTTTTTCTCATTTATTCCTAGCTCTCCATCTCGCGGATGTAGAGTCGTATTCTTTCGGGTGGCGAAGCAAGCGCGCGGATCCGGCGGATAATGGCCTCAGGCGATATAGCCGAGCGCATAAGCCCGCATCACCGCGCTGACACGGTCTGAAACGTCGAGCTTCTCAAAAATCCGCTTGAGCAGAGTGTTGATTGTATTCACCGAAACCGACATCGCCTCAGCAACTTCAGGATTACTTTTGCCGCGCGCAATCATGTTGATCGCCTCGAGCTCACGCCCGGATAGCGTGCGTTCGCGGTCAGACGATTTGTACATAAGGTCGAGCAATTTTAGATACGCCGTCTGCGAAATCGAGTGCAGCACCATTTTATCCATGTCGGTTACGGCACGTGGTTCGATGGAGTGAAAACAAAAATACCCATTGCGAAACAGTGGACCAAAAACGGGCACGACAACGCCGCTGCCATACGATTCGATATGGTCCCGAAAGTAGTGCAGTTGCGGGGACCGTGCCTCTAGAATTCCGCAAATCTCATCCCAGTTACAGGGTTTAGTGGTTCGGACGGACGCGTGCAGGAAAGGGTCCAGATAGCCTGGCGTCGCCTCGAGCGCGTCGCCCAGTTCAGCTTTGAAATGCGTCGTGGTTGAGAAGAATATCGTCTGTTCGGCCGCCGCATCGCTTGGAAAACAGCGACAACACACGCCGCTAATATTTGCCTTTCGACAAATCGAATCGATAAGTTTCCAAACGTCATCGCCTTCCGTCGCATTTGAGATCGCCGCAGCGTATTGACCAAAATCGAATGTTTCTGTGAGGCCTGTGCAAGCCGCATCAGGCTTCGTAATCACGTCAGCGCCTTGCTGTGAAATAACCGCCATTCTGTCTCCCTCTCGGTTCTCTCATGCTCGTGGAGAACTTCTTATGAAAGAGAGACTGGGTCATCCGAGAACAAACCGCAAGGGCTCACAACCGCCAATTGCTGTCATAGAGTCTCAGTCTTGAGACAATGTGCCTATCATACAAAAGAGAAATAGTGCCGCATTTGCGGGTCAGTTCGAGAACAGCAATTCAGCGCTGGCACGCCGCAACGCAGCCTCTGCAAGAGCGAGCGCTTCTTCTAACTCACTTGACGTTTCCGGGGACATAGCAGGATTGCGCGGTGCTGTTGCACGCAAGATCTCCAAATGATCCGCGATACGTTTCAGCTCGTGCTCTTGCTGATCGCCGCGAAATTCAGCCCGCGTTTGGATGTCAAATACAATAGAAATAACGCACCTCGAATCGATAGAGGTCGCAGACATAGCGCATTCAATCGAATTCTTCTGTCCCACGATCGAGCGACATTTACTCGCCCAAAAGGCGAAATCTAGACAACCTGATCAAATGCATCCTGGCCGGGCAAACCAAAATAGAACCATCGCGGAGACACGTTCAATGCGCGAGACAATTGAGCGATGGAAAAGGCTGATATGCGCACTTTGCCGGATTCGATCTCCGTCAGCGCCACCGCGGAAAGACCAATCGCGCCTGCCACGTCAGAGATGGAGAGGCCAAGGTTTTCCCGCGCTTCAACAATTTTGGCGCTGAGATGCTGATCGATCATGCTGGGCACAAAAGCAGACTCCGAAAGTGTTCACGAGACGGAGCGCTTTTACTTTGTGTCGCCAGTGTGACGCAAGTCACAAGTTCGCAAGGTTTTGTATTAATCATCTGATCCTGTTGATGAGGCGACTGCCCCATCATGACAGGCGTCCACGATTAGTATTTTACCGAGCAACCATATGGAGTTGCACTGGTCACTTCAGGCGTCGCACCTGAGGCAACCGCAGTAAGTGCGGCGGTGACATAATTCGTTGCAACGTCAATATCGCTGACCTTTGCAGAGCGGATCGAGTCGATCGCGCCTTGATAGGCCAGCATGCCTGCACCATCGATGACATACATGTGCGGGGTCGTCTTCGCATCATAGGCCCGGCCTAAATCGCCGCTTGGGTCGAGAATCGTATAGGCAGGCGCAGAATCGCGTTCCGCATTTTTCGCCATCGCCGCGTCGGCTTCCAGATAGCCTTGCTTACCAGGGGCCGACGAAATCACCTGGATCCAAACCACGTCGTTTTCAGTGGCGCCGGTTTGCAATGACTGCATATTTTTAACCGGCTCAGCATAGTGCTTTTTGACGAATGGGCAGTCATGATTGG
>JABSQA010000073.1:13729-16759 GCA_013213825.1 Henriciella sp. | reverse complement strand
GCGTGCGGACTAGCGCTGAGCGTTCGCAGCCTCACACCAGAAGCCAAAGTGGTTGAGCGCCGCGCATGGATTGCTCTGTTCAACGCCAATCGCGATATTCTCATTCGCACCCTGGCCATGCTTTTTTGCTTCGCTTGGTTCGTCCGTTCTGGGGCGCAGCTGGGCACGGAATATGTTGCGGGCAATGAGGTCTTGCTGCAATTCATCACCGTCGCCGCCTTTGTCCTGGATGGCTTCGCCTTTGTCGCCGAGAAAGAAGTTGGCGAAGCCTATGGCGCGCGAGATCGGAGGCGCCTGACGCGTGCGATGCGACTGACCACGGAGCTCGCCTTAGCGTTCGCAGTGTTGATTAGCCTTGCCTATTGGCTTGGGGGTGGCTGGATCATTTCCAATTTCATTCGAGACGAAGACGCGCGCTTGGTGGCGCTGACCTTCTTGCCCTATTGCGCCCTTGTCCCAATTATTGGGGTCTTGGCCTATCAGCTGGACGGATTTCTTCTCGGGGCCACGCGCGGACGCGCCTTGCGGATCGCGGCTGGAATTGTCACGCTAATCTATATTCCGCTCGACCTAATCCTGCGCGATGCGTTCGGCAATACTGGCGTGTGGCTCGCTTTTCTCGGCATGTTCGTGATCCGCGTCATTGCCCATGGCTGGTTCTTGCCGGGCCTTATGCGCGCGACGGCAGATCCGCCCCAACCGCTTCAGCAACCGAGTTGAAGCCATCGGCGCGAAGCCGCGCGGCCAAGTCGGCATTGATCGCCGCGACCAGACCAGCGCCATGATAGATAAGCGCCGAATAGAGCTGTACCGCATGCGCCCCGGCGCGGATTTTGGCGTAAGCGTCGGCCCCGCTTGAAACCCCGCCACAGCCGATCAGGTCAAATTGTCCGTCGAGCTCGATGGCGATGGATTTGAGAACACGGGTCGATTTTTCCATCAAAGGCGCGCCAGATAAGCCGCCATCTTCGGTACGATTATCACTGCGCAATGAGTCTGGGCGATCGAGCGTTGTGTTCGATACGATCAAACCAGAAAGCCACGTTCCGGACTGTCTCACGGTATCGATGATATCGCGCAGTTCCGAGTCGCTTAAATCCGGAGCGAGTTTCAGAAAGATGGGTTTCTCATTGCCCGTGTCTGACGCCGCGCGCTGAGCGGCGGTGCCGCATCGGCTGAGCAATTCTTCGAGTGCGTCCTTGCCTTGTAAGCCGCGCAAACCTGGCGTGTTTGGGCTCGAAATATTGATCGTGAGATAGCTGCAGAGCGGATAAACGGCTGCAATGCCCATCTCATAATCGGCAATGAAGTCCTCGCTGAGCTTATTCGCACCGACATTCGCACCGACCGGACAAGCAGTGGGGATCGGGCTTCTTTTTAAGCGGCGGACAAAATAGTCGAGCCCATGATTATTAAACCCCAGTCGATTGATGACTCCCTGGTCTTCATTCAAGCGAAAGACGCGGGGTTTTGGATTGCCGGGCTGCGGACGTGGGGTCACCGTACCGCATTCGATGAATCCGAAGCCAAAACGCGCCATTGGGCGGTACACTTCGGCATTCTTATCAAACCCGGCAGCGAGTCCGATCGGATTGGCCAATTTCAAGCCGGATTTGGGCAAGACGATTGGCGTATTCCATGTCGACGGGGAGATATTGGGCAAGCCCACCCCAAGTTTCAGACCACGTATCGTCGCCGTATGTGCCGCTTCGGCGGGTAGCTTTTTGACGAAGGGTAAGGCGAGGTCAGGTAGGCTCATGTGTCGATATCAGCGGGCAGTCTCGGAACATCATCCGGGCCAAGCTCTAAGACCCAAACCCGCTTTGCGGCTTTGATATGCAAGTTTGAATAGAGATGCGGAAACAACTGTCCACCTCGGCGTGCTTCCCAACGCACCGGACCGCTCATTTCTTCGGCGACATATTCCATAAGACGCACATCCGCTTGCCCGTGATAGTGGAGGCTCAGCGTTTCCGCGACTTGCGCCCGTGTGGACAAATGAACATAGCCGTCGCCTTCATCCAGCGCGGTTTTTGAATAGCCGAGCGTTTCGGCGACACGCCAATCCTCAGCGCTCAAAATCTTATACACAAAGGGGCGTTGCAACATGACCATGGCCGCGTTCTGCCCTGGTTTTGGACGAGAATGCAAGGTTCACCCTGTTTGGTTGATGAGACTTTATTCCTATGTTAGGAAATCATCCAGATTCCACCGCTGAGATGACTGTACTATGCGACATGGGGACATCTGGCGTGGCGTTGACCTTCTAGCCGAAAAACACGGACTGAGCGCATCTCGATTGGCGAAGCTGGCGGGTCTGGATGCCACAGCTTTCAACAAATCAAAGCGTGTCTCAAAAGATGGTCGTTTGCGTTGGCCGTCGACTGAGAGTCTCGCTCGAGCACTCGCTGCAGTTGGGGAAGAATTCAGCGACTTCGCGGCTTTGATCGATGGGAAATCCATTCAAGCGCTGCCCGTCTTATTATGCTCGAAACATGTGTCGCCCAAGCATTTTGATGCCGATGGCTATCCTCAAGGCGAAGCTTGGGACCGGCTAAATCGTTCGATGCTGAATTTGTCCGAAGGCGCTTTCGTGATTGAAATCACGGATGCCAGCCTGCAACCGGATTTCGAGCCCGGCGACAGGCTGATTTTGTCGCCAGAGGCCCAAATTCGAACCGGCGACCAGGTGATGGTCATGACCGAGCAGGGGGAACTGGCGGCCTATGAAATGCTCCGGCGCACCGATGCGCGCATATCGTTGAAATCCTCGGCTTCTCCTTCAGAACAAGTCTCGTACGATGCTAAAGACATCGCATGGATTGCGCGCATTCTTTGGGTGAGTAAGTAGCTGGAGTGATCATAGAACTGGCAAAAGGGGTTTTTATCCACCATAGACTTGCGTCTTAGACGTGTCTTGTGGAAGGACGTTCGATCATGGACTGGGACAAGTTGAAATCGTTTCACGCTGCGGCAGAAGCCGGCAGTCTCACCGCCGCGGGCGAGCGCCTCAACATATCGCAATCTGCG
>JABSQA010000073.1:0-13719 GCA_013213825.1 Henriciella sp. | reverse complement strand
TCCATGCGCGACCCGACCCTTCTCGAGTGGATCGACCGGGGCACCTACCGCGCCCGCATCTTCCCGATCCCCGCCGCGGGCGAGCGCCGCAACATATCGCAATCTGCGGTATCGCGGCAGATCGCTGCGCTCGAGGAACAGCTTGGCGTGTCATTGTTCCAACGCCATGCACGCGGGTTGGTGTTGACCGATGCGGGGCATACTTTGCATCGCTCGACCGTGGATATGGCCACAGCGGCTCAAGGCGCCAGTGCCGCCTTGCGGGATCAGCAAGATGTGGCACAAGGCGAGCTTATCGTGACCGCGCCCGTGGCCTTTGGATCCACCTGGTTGGTGCCACGTCTAGGACAATTCATCGAGCAGAATCCCGAAATGCGGATCGATCTGCGTCTTGATGATGGTGAGCAATATGATTTGCTCAAACTCGAAGCCGAATGCGCCATTCGACTCTGGGCGGCAGATAAAGCTGACTTGATCCAGCGCAAGCTCGCGACGGTTGCGACCAATCTATACGCGGCGCCTGAATATATTCAGCAATATGGCTTGCCGCGGACGCCGCAAGATCTCGATAATCATCGGATCATTGCCTATGGTCAGATCGATAGTCCGATCCGGGAAATGAGTTTTGCCGAACGGGTCGGGCGGGACGATGCTGGACCGCGTAAAGCGGCGCTCACGGTGAACAATGTTGCGGCGATGCTGCGCGCTGTCGAAGCTGGACTTGGGATCGCTGATTTGCCAGACTATATGGTTAGCGCTGTGCCGCATCTGGTGCGGGTGTTGGAAGACTTTACCGGGCCAAGTTTCGATCTCTATTTCATCTACCCAAGCGATCTGAAACGTTCGAAGCGTATTGGAGCGTTTCGAGATTTTCTCACCGGGCAAGTTGAAGCGTTTCGTGCATCACCTTTGCGCACGTGAAGGTAACTTATCAGTAATCTATGCAGTAATGCATGGAAATATTGCACTCTTGCAGGTTGTAATCGCAACTAAAGGGCCCATATAGCCCCCGTGTTGAGGTTCCGGACACCCCCCGATCATTCCTCCGATTGGGCGTTTCCTCCCCCAGACGGAACCAAACTTTAAGGGCCTGGCTGCGTATCGCGCCGGGCCCTTTTTTCTTATCACGCCTTTCTAAATCGGCACGCCATCGTCGCTTTCACCATCGTCTCCAGGCGCGAGACCGGCAAAATCGAATACGCGTGGATCGTGCAAATGGCTTGGACGGACCGTGCTCAAAGCATGTGCCATGACTTGGCGTACGCCCGGTTTGCGGGTTTCCCAGTCATTTAGCAGCTGTTTCATGGCGACTCTTTGTAGTCCGTCTTGAGAGCCGCACAGATTGCAGGGAATGATCGGAAATTGCATGGCTTGCGAGAATTTCTCCAAATCGTCCTCGGCGCTCGTGATCAATGGACGCAAGACCATCACATCCCCTTCATCATTGAGCAGTTTTGGCGGCATTGCTGCCAACCGCCCGCCATGTACGAGGTTCATCATAAACGTCTCAAGCGCGTCATCGCGATGATGTCCGAGCACGATGGCATCACAGCCTTCTTCCCGCGCGATACGGTACAATATACCCCGCCGCAGCCGCGAACACATGGCGCAATACGTCCTATTTTCCGGGACTTTTTCGGTGACAATGGAATATGTGTCTTCCGTCTCTATGCGATAATCGACCCCGACTTTGTCGAGCCAGTCGGGTAAAACGTGTTTGGGAAATCCAGGTTGCCCCTGATCGAGATTGCACGCGAGCAAATCGACGGGAAGGGCGCCTTGCCATTGCAGATCGAGTAAGACGGACAGCAACCCATAACTGTCTTTGCCGCCAGACAAACAGATCAACCATTTTGGGCGTTTCGTTGCGGTGCGATCCACCAAACCATACGTGTCGATCACTTGCAGCGCATTACGTGCGAGCCGTTTGCGAAGCTTCTTAAAGCTCACACTTTTAGGCACATCTCTAAAGATTGGCGGGACGGTCGAAAAAGACGCTGTATCGGGCATAGCTCCGCCTATGCACGTTCAGGCACTCTCGCTCAAGACGTTAGCGCTGCTTTGCCAGATCTTTATTACTCGAAGGCCTATGCCGCGCGGCTCCTGCGCCCGTCATCGCGACGGCGATTATCGATCCGTTTGCGCTTCGGTTTTGCGGCACTCTTGTCAGATTTTTTCAGCGGCAGGCCATAATAGTCTCGGGCGCTCATCCAGCCTGATCTTAGCGATTCATGATTGGGCGCGTCCTGCGAGCTCCGCGGTTTCAGCATATTGTTGAGTTTCGGACGATATTTGCGGATCAGATCCTCTTCGATCTTCTGCCGCTTATTTTCTGATCGAATGCACAAATAATGGCGTTCAGACGCGCCCTTCTTTCGGGCTTCTTCCCAGCGTTCATGGCCATCCAGGCGACCCTGCAAGTTCGACGCTTTGCCGATATAGACAGGCTTGAGGAAGAAAAACATGGTTCTGCGGACCATGACGTAGATCCCGCCAGCATCCGGTAAGGCCTCAATCGTCTTGGTGATTTTGAAGCGATATCGACGATTGGTTTCGCCGCGCCAAACATGCCAACCATATGGGATCATGGATTCGCCTCCATCGCGAAAACGTTAATAAAAACGCCTAATTGGTTAAGGTTTTGCTAAGCATAACCTTGCGGACGGGGGCGAAACTGGTCCTGTGGACCGGGCAGGGACCGTGGGTTTGTAGTGCTTCCGAATGCGCGGCGGTGCCATAGCCTTTATGGCCAGCAAAGCCATAAGCGGGATAGGTCTGGTCATAGGCAAGCATCAAACGGGCTCGCTCCGTTTTCGCCAATATCGACGCAGCCGAAATAGCCGGCTCTTTCAGGTCACCTTTGATGATCGCTTCAGCCGGCGCTGGCAGCGAGTCCGGGAGAGCGTTACCGTCAATTAGGATGCGCACTGGCGTGATCCCCAAACCTGCAATCGCGCGCTGCATGGCGAGAAACGTTGCTTGTCTAATATTTAATGAGTCGATCTCGTCGGCCTGCGCGTGCGCGACCGCCCAGAATGCGGCCTTCTGTTTGATCTCTGGTTCCAAGCTGAACCGTTTCTTTTCGCTGATCTTTTTTGAATCCGTGAGACCAGAAATTGAGCGATCCGGATGAAGAATAACGGCCGCCGCAGTGACCGGCCCCGCCCACGGTCCGCGCCCAGCCTCGTCGACTCCGCAAATCAGGTCTATGTGTGCCATAAGCGGATACAACAATGATTCTTGCGGGGAGCGCCATGACACAACCTTATGTGATTGAAATGAGCGAGACGGGTGGCGTGGATGTGCTGAAAAAGGTCGACCGTGCGCCGCGCGCGCCGGGTCCAGGCCAAGCACTGGTGCGCCAGACGGCGTCAGGACTCAATTTCATCGACACCTATCACCGCACCGGTCTGTATCCTGTGAAACTGCCTTTTGTTCCCGGATCGGAAGGCGCTGGCGTAGTCGAAGCCGTGGGCGAAGACGTATCCCACCTAAAGCCAGGAGATCGGGTCGCCTATCTCGGCTCAGGCACCTATTCAACGCACTATACCGGTGCCGCTGCAACCATGGTCAAATTGCCTGATGAGGTTAGCGAGAAAGCGGCGGCAGCAGTTCTGCTGAAAGGGCTGACCGCGTGGATGTTGCTGTTTGAAGTGCGTCGCGCGTCGCCGGGCGAGACGGCTCTGGTTTGGGCCCCGGTTGGCGGTGTGGGGTCCTTATTGGTGCCATGGGCGACCTCCCTGGGGGTGAATGTAATTGCCGTCACATCTTCGGAAACAAAAGGCTCTCGCGCCCGTGAATTAGGGGCGCAGCACGTTGTCATGTCGTCTTCGGATGTGGCCAAAGATGTGCGTGCAATCACCGACGGTGCTGGCGTGGACGTGTCTTATGACAGTGTTGGCAAAGCGTCGGCACAGGCATCACTTGATAGTCTCAAGCCACGCGGCTGGTGGGTGAGCTATGGCAATGCGTCCGGTGCTGCAGAGCCGGTTGCGCCAGGCGTGCTCGGCGGCAAGGGATCTCTGGTGCTCACGCGTCCCGGCCTGTTTCACTTCATCGCTGATGCTGATGGTTTAAGACGCGGCGCCGCCGCACTCTTCGGCGCCCTCCGCGCGGGGACCATTCAAGCGCATGTCGGTCAGAGCTTCGCCCTTAGCGATGTCGCGGAGGCCCATGAGGCCATCGAGAGCGGAATGACGGTGGGCGCGACGCTTTTGCTGCCTTAGCGCTTCGCCTCAGCGAGTTCGCGGGCAAGCGTGAGCACCAATTCGGCTGCCGGAAGCACGCGTGCCAATGGGGCACCTTGGCCAGCCCATTGCGCGCCAAAGCCAAATTCTCCGGCCTTTTTTGCAGCCTGGTTCAGGCTTTTCCCAGCATCGTACGCACGCGGATAATCGGGCGTAGCGTGCCCTTCAAGAGTGCTCGCCCAGGCGGTGAACGCATTGGCGAGGCACCGGGCGGGACGTCCAGATATCGCTGAAATCATTTGCGTGTGGTGGGCACCATCGCCCATTAGAGCGGTTCTGTAGGCCGCGTCTGCGAGGCTTTCAGGACAGGCCACGAATGCCGTGCCCAATTGCGCTGCCGCGGCCCCTAATGACAGAACGGATGCAATCCCTCGACCATCCATGATCCCACCCGCGGCAATAACCGGGATGCTCAACCGATCGACCAATAATCGGGTTAAGGCGAACGTGCTGAGGGCGGAATCAATCGGGGTTGAATCGAATATACCGCGATGCCCACCTGCTTCTATTCCTTGCGCAACAATTACATCTAGACCGGCAGTTTGGGCCTCCATCGCCTCAGGCAGGCATGTCGCCGTTGCAACAAGCACACAGCCCGCAGCCTTCAGCGCATCGATCTTGTTCTGTCTCGGCAGTCCAAAGTGAAAGCTCACCACGGGTGGGCGGGTTTCAAGCAGCACTTGCAACATCTCATCATCGGATTGGAAGCTCCGATAGATGGTGTTGAGCGTTGACGGAGGCTGGGCCCCAAAGCGTTCAAAGGCGGGCTTTAGAGCGTTTAGCCATTCTGCTTCCCGTTCCACATCTTCTTTTGGGTCTGCATGCACGAAAAGGTTCACGTTAAAGGCGCGGTCGGTCAGCGCCTGGAGCGTTTCGATCATCGCCCTCGCGCCCGTAGCATCGGTTGCCCCCACGCTGATAGACCCTAATCCGCCGGCATTAGACACAGCCGCAGCAAGGACCGGCGAAGAGACGCCTGCCATCGGCGCTTGGTGGATCGGGACATCCATGCCCAAGCGGTCGAGAAGAGTCATCTGATCGCAATCCCTTTTTTGGGCATCTCAGACTAAGGCGCAGGTGACAGATCGAGCAATAAAGCGGGATCAATATAGAAATCGCCGCCACGCTCGCTTGTGCCTGGATTGCGCCACTTCACGGCCCAGTGCAGGTGAGGGCCACTGGTGCGCCCGGTATTGCCGCTTGCGCCTAAGCGATCGCCAGCTTCGACTTTATCGCCGGCCGCAACATCGACTTCTGACATGTGCAAAAACACCGAGACCAAGCCATCGCCATGATCAAGGAAGACGGTGCCGCCTTCATAATAAAGATCCGGATCTCCGAGGGTGACTGTGCCAGGCGCGGGTGCGATGATTTCCGTGCCCACTGGGATGGCAATGTCATAGCCTTGGTGGACAGAGGTCCGGTCGCAGGGTTTGCCGTCTTTGCCGACGCCAATATATTTCCGAGCTGGACCAAAGGGGGATGAGGCTGGGCCGTCCGAGGGACGAATGAAGCCATTACGGGCGCCCTCGCCATTGGCGAATGTCTTGAATGCGGTCTGTTTTTTCACCCAACTGCGCGACGCGTGAGCTTTCTGTTCTTCGGTTCGGGCATCGATTTTGTCGCAATCGAGCCCATCAATCGTTCGAAACGGATCATCTCGGGCCGTGAGCGAGAGTGATTCTGTGACTTTTGGATCGGATTTGGCTGTGACTGTGAGCTGCAAATCGGCTTTTCGGTGGATGCCAATTGTGGCGATACCATTTTCATTCACAGGAATTTCGTATTCTCGTGTGCCATTGTCCACCAGCACGGCGTCCGTATTGGCGGTTTCGCACAAGACCAATCCGCCTTGCTTCATCTGACCATAACATGACAGCGTGACGGCCTCGGCGCCCACCGGCATAGGCAGGCCGAACCAGAACAGCCCAATCAGGAGCCAATCTCGGACAAACATTTATTTCGGGTCGACCATCCGCGTCGCAGCTGCGGCGGCATCGATATAGGCTTCCTGCAAATCCACGCTCCAATAGCGGAGCGCTGCCAGCGGGATTTTACGGCCAGTTACGGCGCAAATCACGTAATCCCCAGGACTTAACAGTTCCAGGTCGGCATCGAGATAGCGCATCTTCGCTTCGCCCGGTTGGCGATCAGTCTTCTTCAACATGACGCCCATAATGCCTGATCCTGACGACAAAGGAAAGCCTTGAAAGCGTTCAGAAGTTTTTGCTTTGTTCTCGTGAACAAATGTGGTACAAGAGGGTTAGTTGGCGGGCTCGGGGCCATTCAATGCCGAGTATACATATAGACGAAAAGGAACGACTCATGTCCAAACCCAACCTGCAACTCGTGGATAAGGATTCCGGCGTGGATAAGCAGAAAGCTCTCGAAACGGCGCTCGCCAACATTGACCGTGCTTTTGGTAAAGGCTCGGTGATGCGCCTTGGCGAACAAAAAGCTATGGATATTGAGTCGATCCCAACTGGATCGCTCGGTTTGGACATCGCGCTTGGCATTGGCGGATTGCCAAAAGGCCGGGTGATCGAAATTTATGGGCCGGAAAGTTCCGGTAAGACGACTCTGTCGCTGCACATTGTGGCGGAAGCTCAGAAAAATGGTGGGGTCTGCGCCTTTGTCGACGCAGAACATGCGTTGGACCCGGTCTATGCGGGCAAGCTTGGTGTGGATTTGGACGATTTGCTCGTCTCACAGCCCGATACAGGTGAACAGGCTTTGGAAATTGCCGACACGCTTGTGCGGTCCGGGGCCATTGATGTGTTGGTGATTGACTCGGTGGCGGCTTTGACCCCGCGGGCTGAGATTGAAGGCGAAATGGGCGACAGTCTGCCTGGCTTGCAAGCGCGTTTGATGAGTCAGGCGCTGCGCAAACTGACCGGTTCGATCTCAAAATCGAATTGTATGGTGATCTTTATCAATCAGATCCGGATGAAGATTGGCGTCATGTTTGGCAGCCCTGAAACAACGACGGGCGGCAATGCGCTGAAATTCTACTCATCTGTTCGTTTGGACATTCGCCGCATTGGCGCTCTGAAAGATCGCGATGAGGTGATTGGCAACCAGACCCGGGTGAAAGTGGTGAAGAACAAAGTTGCGCCGCCTTTCCGTCAGGTCGAATTCGATATCATCTATGGTGAAGGCATTTCGAAAACGGGTGAGATCATTGATCTTGGCGTGAAATGCGAAGTGATTGAGAAATCCGGTTCATGGTACTCCTATGGTACAGAGCGGATCGGTCAGGGGCGGGAAAAGACACGCCAATTCCTCAAAGACAATCCCGATATTCGAGATGAGATTGAGCTTGAAATCCGCAAGCGTTCAGGCCTGTTATCAGATGTCATGCTGAATGAAGGCGGCGGCCCTGGCGAAGAGGCTGAAGCCGGTTAAACGGATACAAATTTAAGTTGATCTGCAACGCGCCAGCGGAATCGCTTGGCGCGTTGCTTTTATGGACATATATCCACCGCCTGAAACTCATTTAATATGAGTCGGTGAGAGGAAGTTTCATGACCAGTGTCAATCAATTGCGCGAAGCGTTTTTGTCCTATTTCGAAAGCAAAGGACATGTCCGCAAAGCCTCTGCGCCTTTGGTGCCGGAGAATGATCCGACTTTGCTCTTCGTCAATGCTGGCATGGTGCCGTTCAAAAACATCTTCACAGGCGCCGAAACACCTGACTCTGTCCGTGCCGTCAGCTCGCAAAAATGCGTCCGCGCGGGCGGTAAGCATAATGATTTGGACAATGTAGGGTATACAGCCCGCCATCACACCTTTTTTGAAATGCTCGGCAATTTCTCGTTTGGCGACTATTTCAAAGATGATGCGATTGCTTTTGGCTGGGAATTGGTAACCAAAGAGCTTGGGTTGCCCGCCGATAAGCTTCTGGTCACCGTCTATTCGGAGGATGATGAAGCCGCTGCGAGCTGCCAAAAGGTTGCCGGACTCTCCGACGACCGGATTATTCGTATCCCCACATCCGATACTTTTTGGTCCATGGGCGACACGGGCCCCTGTGGCCCTTGTTCAGAAATCTTCTTCGACCATGGTCCAGATGTTTGGGGCGGACCGCCCGGAACACCGGAAGAAGATGGCGACCGGTTTATTGAGATCTGGAACCTGGTCTTCATGCAATTCAACCAACTCGCTGGGGGCGCGCGCGAAGACTTGCCCAAGCCGTCTATCGATACTGGTATGGGACTTGAGCGTATTGCCGCGGTCCTGCAAGGCGTGCACAATAATTACGATATTGATCTGTTCCAAAACCTGATTGCGGCAGAGGAAGAGGTTTACTCTCAGAAAGCCAAAGGCGACCAGCTCGGCTCGTTCCGGGTGATAGCGGACCATTTGCGCACGTCGGCTTTCCTCGTCGCTGATGGTGTCACGCCATCCAATGAAGGCCGTGGCTATGTGCTGCGCCGGATTATGCGCCGTGCTATGCGGCACGCACATTTGCTCGGCGCCAGAGAACCCGGCATGCACAAATTGGTGCCCGCGCTCATCAGCGAAATGGGCACCGCTTATCCGGAATTGGGTCGCGCTCAGGCTGCGATTGAGAGCGCGCTAGAGCAGGAAGAGAGCCGTTTCCAACGGACGCTCGGCCGCGGCTTAGCGTTGCTCGACGAGGCCAGTGTTGATTTGTCAGAAGGCGACACGCTGCCGGGCGAGACCGCGTTCAAACTCTATGACACGTATGGCTTCCCGCTTGACCTGACCCAAGACATTCTTCGTGGGCGGGGCATGAAAGTCGATGAAGACGGATTTGAAACCGCGATGGCGCGGCAACGCGAAGGCTCTAAAGCCAGCGGCTTTTCATCAGGTGATGCGGCTTCCGATGAAGTCTGGTTCCGTATTCGCGATGCGGTCGGCGCGACTGAATTTCTTGGCTATTCCAACCTGGCCGCGGACGGCACGCTAAAAGCCATTGTTGCGGACGGCGACCAAGTTGAGACCCTTGCTGTGGGTGCACAAGCCGAACTGATTTTGGATCAAACGCCGTTCTATGCGGAAAGCGGCGGCCAAGCGGGTGATCATGGTGTGATTGAAACCCAAACCGCGCGCTTCATCGTCCGCGATGTGCAAAAGCGCGCAGGTGATTTGCATGCGCATATTGGCGAACTGGTCTCTGGTGAATTGGCCCCTGGTGATGCTGTCTCAGCCAAGATTAATCGCGATCGGCGTACACGGATCATGGCCAATCATTCAGCCACGCATTTGATGCACGCCGCTTTGCGTGATGTGCTCGGTGAGCATGTGACTCAAAAAGGGTCGCTGGTTGAAGAAGACCGGATGCGGTTCGATTTTTCGCATAGCGGTCCGGTCACAGCCGCCGAACTCGAAGCGATTGAAGACCAAGTCAATGCCGTCATCCGTCAGAACAATCCTGTCGGGGTTGCGGTCACGTCACCAGAGAAAGCCATTGAAGCCGGCGCTTTGGCTTTGTTCGGCGAAAAATACGGGGACGAAGTGCGCGTGCTCAGCATGGGCGCGGACCTGAAACAAGATGATAAAGCCTATTCGGTCGAACTGTGTGGCGGCACGCATGTTGAGCGAACCGGTGATATCGGGACATTTGTCATTCTCTCGGAAGGCGGCGTCTCGGCCGGCGTGCGCCGTATCGAAGTGGCGACCGGGGCCGAAGCCATCGCGTTCCTGCGGAGCCGGGCGCAAGTCGCTGTCGATCTCTCGGAACAGCTGAAAGTCCCTCTAAAAGATGTCAGTAAGAAAGTTGCGAGCCTCAATGATGAGCGCAAGACGCTGGAGCGCCAACTTGCTGATACCAAACGAGCTTTGGCGATGGCGGGTGAGAGCGGTGCGCCTTCGGGTCCAGAAGAGATCAATGGCGTCAAACTAATTGCCCGTGTTGCGGAGGGCGTCGGCGGCAAAGACTTACGCGCGCTCATCGACGAAGCGAAAGCGCAAATGGGATCGGGAATCGCCGTTTTTATTGGCGTTAATGAGGGCAAAGCGGCAGTGGCGGTTGGCGTCACCAAAGATCTAGTGGAGTCTCATTCTGCTGTTGATTTGGTTCGCGTCGCCTCAGCTGCGGTTGGCGGTAAAGGTGGTGGCGGCCGGCCGGATATGGCGCAGGCCGGTGGGCCAGATGGGTCTCAGGCGGATGCGGCGCTTGAAGCTGTCCGCGCGGCCCTCAAAGGCTAAAGGTCAGTCCCCGCGAAGTGGCGGGCATCGCCGCTCCTTCGTGGCAAGATGGCTTCTTTGAAGATCGTTCCCAAAATATACCAGCCCGCAAGGATCACGCCCTTAAGCGTCCCTGATATTTTCGACACGCCAATGCGGCGTCGATAGGAGACCGGGATTTCTTCGTATCGCAGACCGCGTTTCAAGGCACGGACTTGCATCTCCACCGTCCAGCCATAGGTCGGGGCCTGCATATTGAGCGCGAGATATGCCGAACGACGGATGGCTCTAAATGGGCCAAGATCTGTAAACTTGCCATTCCAAAAAATCCGCATGAGCAACGTGGCGAGGCTGTTGCCGAACCGTTGGGGCAGGGTGAGTGCGCCGGACTCGGTCTTTCCCAACAAGCGCGACCCGACCACGAAATCCGCGTGTCCTTGGATGATGGGAGCGATCAAAGCAGTCAGGTCGTTTGGATCATCCGCGCCGTCGCCATCCATGAAGATGATAAGATCTGCGTCAGCAGCGGCTGCGACACCCGCAAGACAGGCACGGCCATAACCCGGTCGCGCGACGTGGATAATGTCGGCACCTGCTGCGCGCGCGCGTTCTGCTGTTTGATCGGTCGAGCCATTATCGACAACAATGACCCTGTCAGCACGGTCGCGGACGGCTTCGACAACGCCGCCAATGGCCGCTTCCTCATTCAAAGCGGGGATGATGATGACGGAACGCATCGTGATGTCTCCTTGTGATGTAAGACCAAGCGATCAAACCGAGCGGAAGCCCAAACGCGAGCGGCACCAATCCCCATTGATAGAAGGGAGAATGGTCCCCAAGCAGAAATCGAAACCAATAGAGCGGGGTGAGCGCGAATAGGCTGAGCAGACCCAAATTTGGTGCGAAGCAAATGAACGGGGCGAGCCAGATAAAATACCAAGGGTAACCGGTTGGCGACAGGAAGATCAGGCTGGCAATGATGGCTGCGGCGAGAATGGGGAGTCGATCCGTGTCGTCAGCATGTTAGAGTGCCAGATACGCCGTCAGCGTGATCAAGAATACCGCCACAGCGAGCCGTGCCAACTGCCCCGCATTATCGAATGGCGCGAATGTGATGTCTTCAAGGATCGCAAACAGGAATGCGTGGGTTCGCCACTCTGAGGCATAGGCATTTAGCCCTGCTTCAGGTCCCAGGACATGCAAGAGCTGGGGCAGCAATAGCAGCAGGATGGCAAGGCCGAAGCTCGCCCCGACCAGCATCAGTTTGAGCGGCTCTTTCAGAAGGGGGCGGGCAAAGATCGGAAACAGGAGGATCGGCCAGAGCTTAATCGCAGCCCCCCCCGCGAGCGCCAATCCAGCGAGCCAAATGCGTTGGGACCGGGCAAGCAGAAACGCTGCGACCAAGAATGGGGCGACAGGAATGTCCATATGGCCAGCGCCGAAGCCTTGTAAGACCACCAATGGGTTCCACCAGTAAAGGGTGATCGATATTGGGGGACGGCGATAGGACCTCAACAATTTGAGCAATAGAAACAATGCGACCAAGTCGGCCGCCAATAGGACGGCACGCCAACCGTTTAAGCCGAATGGATCAATCACGTGCGCAGCAGCGAAAGTGGCCTGAGCAAATGGTGGGTAGATGGTTGAAACAAAAGGATAATTTATTCGGCTATGAGGCTCGGCATGTTCGGATGCGAGGGTTTTTAAAGCAGCGAGATCGGGCGTGTCTGCGCTGGAATCTGGCGTATCAAATAAAGCCTGAGGGGCCGCTTCAGCCGGCGCGTATTTATACGGATCAAGCCCATTCGCGGTGACCGCCCCATCCCAGAGATAGCGGTAACTATCATCCTCAAGCACCGGGATGGAGGCAAACATCGAACCCCGCATGATGAGACCGACGAGAAGGATCGCCACAAAGGTGGGCATACGCTCACCCGACTGCCGGATCCGGAAGGGTAGGAAGGCCCACAATCCACCAGCAATGAGAGCGATACCAACATAAAGGGTAAGGGGAGAGTCTGCAGGGCTCACCCCATAGGGAAAGGCGTATGAGAGCGCCGCCAGCCCGATCATGAGAACACTGAGCATTATGCCAATGCGCAAGATCGGGTGGACTTCAGCCATCGGACTTTAAGATCCGAAACCGCCGCGAGTCGAACGGACGCCGCCTGACGTTGAGGCGCCGGACCCGGTGCTGGCTTGGCGCGTGCGGTACTGTTCAAAAGACGTCGATAATTTCTTCCGTGTCAGGTCGCCTTCCGCGCTGACCAATGATTTTTGGTCATCCTTGGCAAAGCCCGCCAGATGTTGGCGAAGCGCGGCTTCGTCACCTTTGAAGGCAAAATCTGAATACCAGTCGAAATAGGTTGAGATCCGAACTTTGTTGCCGCGGATGCGAAAGTTGCTGGGTATGGTTGTGAACCGTCGGCCAGCTTCGGCGAGTTCGGCATGTACATTGGCGCCCGTGAAGGCTTGTCGCGGTAAAGCCGGACCGCCTTCAACACCTTGGTAAAGACCGAACATAATATTTGGGTCATCCCAACCGGCGAAAAGGATGTTCTGCTCAATGTCTTGCAGCGAGAGCGATTCACCCGAGACGACGATCCGGTCTTCCGTCCAGAACGCGCCAGGATCAGAGGGCGTGCCCCGCTTTCTCTTGAACCCGCTTTGACGCTTTTGTTGAGAGAGACCCTGGACCAAAAGGATGTTCCGAGTGTTCAGCCAATAAGCCAATTGCTCGTCCCGGTTTAGGGTTTCGACCGGTATACCTGAAAGATAGTCGACATATTGCTTGAAGAAAGGCAACGCACGTGCATTCGCCACGTCATAGGCGATCAAGGTGCGGCCACGCTCGCTGACCGACAGGGCAGAAATCAGTTCGCTATATGAAGCTGTGTCGACGACTATTGTGCTCGTATCATCATAGCTTGCAATTAGGGGAGAGGTTTCAGCTGTCACCGGCAAAGCGGACAGAGCGCCGAGGGCGGACACAGCGAGGGCGGAAAAAAGTGATCTTGGCAGTCGAGGTGTAGGCATGAGCAGACAATTCCTAAGAGAGCGCAGGGGGACGAAGGCGCTGATTGGAGACAGCGCACAGCCTGCATGGCTCAGAGCGGCTTCAATTGAAATTCACGCTCTCTCACGATGAGTTCATCGAATTGTATTGGGGGTTCGCCTATGGTGCGGGAAAGACCGGTTCAGCGTCGCCGGTCTGCCATTGTTTATATTTCGGCATGATCTGTTTGAAGAGGTCGCTGTCTAAGTGGGATGCGAGCCAGGCCTGCAAATGCGGGAGGTCGAGCGCATCGAACCAGGCGCGA
>JABSQA010000072.1 GCA_013213825.1 Henriciella sp. | reverse complement strand
AACAAGATAATCGCCCCATGGCGCAAGTCGCGACAGGCGAAGCGGCTTACAATATCGGCAATTATCCGCGCGCTTATTCCTTCGCCGAACGCGCTATTCGTGAATTGACTCCGAACACCCCGGCTTGGCGTCAGGCCAGTGATATTCGCAATGCGACCGACCCGGCTTTGCCCGAAAATGAGATTTTCTGGCGCCGCCGATAAGAGCGTTCACACAATTGTCAGGTTTGACATCTGGTATTTCACAGCGTTGTAAGCATTTGCCTGGTATAATTTGCCAATAAACCTCATTCAGGAATTCCGATATGACCCGTCTCTTTTCTATGGCTGCCGCCGCAACGGCGATCGCTCTGACCCCAGCTTGCGCCCAGAGCCAAGTGGACGTGGCGGATAAGGAGGCGATTGAGAAAATCGTCTATGAATACATCATGGAAAACCCTGAAATCATTGAAGATGCTCTGATTGCATTGAGTGAAAAACGCGCCGCCGAAGAAGCCGAACTGGCAATGGCCGCGATCGCTGACAATCAGGACGCACTGATCAATAATCCAGACGATTTTAGTGTTGGCCCAGCCGATGCGCCGGTCACAGTGGTCGAATTCTTCGACTATCGGTGCGGCTTCTGTAAACGGTCGGCGGAATGGGCCACTCAGCTCCCCGAAAAGTACGACAATAAGGTCAGAGTCGTTTTCAAAGAATTTCCGATCCTCTCCACTGAAAGTGAGAAAGCGGCTCAGGCCGCCATCGCGGCCGGCAAGCAGGGCAAATATTTAGAGATGCATATGGCCCTTATGGAGCTGGACAATGGCTCTGGGTTTGGACCTGAAGCGATTGATGCAGCGGCGGAGTCCGTCGGCGTGGATGTCGCGAAAATGCGGGCAGACATGAAGTCGATCCCTGTTCAGAAAGCTGTCGCCGATGCAAAAAGCCTCGCACGAACGCTGAATATTACAGGCACACCAAACTTCATTATTGGCACTGAAATGGTGTCAGGCGCAGATACTCAAAGCGTCGAAGCCCTGATTGAAGCCGCGCTCGCCGAGAGCTAAATCAAGCCTGCCAACGGGGACGATGGGTCAGCATAGCGTTTGCGGCCCATACGTCCCGCGAGATAGGCTTCGCGACCCGCAATGACGGCATGTTTCATCGCCGTCGCCATCCGGATCGGATCTTTAGCTTCAGCAATGGCAGTGTTCATCAACACGCCATCGCACCCCAGCTCCATGGCTTGCGCTGCGTCGGACGCTGTGCCCACACCCGCATCGACGATGACGGGAACGCGGGACTGTTCCACGATCAAACGAATATTGAGCGGGTTCTGAATGCCGAGCCCCGATCCGATCAGACTGCCCAATGGCATAATTGCGGCGCAGCCAACATCTTCGAGTTTCCGTGCATAGACCGGGTCATCAGAACAATAGACCATAACCTCAAACCCATCCGCGATCAGATCCTTCGCCGCTTTTAGCGTTTCTTCCATATCCGGATAGAGGGTTTTCTGATCCGACAAGACTTCCAGCTTGACCAGATCCCAACCGCCCGCCTCGCGTGCGAGCCTCAAGGTGCGGACCGCTTCATCGGCCGTGAAACAGCCGGCAGTGTTTGGCAAATATGTGAACTCGTCCGGCGACACATGGTCCTGCAACCGGTCTTCGTCAGGATTGGACAGGTTAACCCGGCGCAGAGCCACAGTCACCATTTCTGCGCCGGCGGCGCGGGCTGCGTCGGCATTTTGTGCGTAGGACGCGTATTTTCCGGTGCCGACGATAAGTCGCGATTGGAAGGTCCGTCCAGCGACGGTCAATGGTGTATCAGTCATTTGGCTCGCTTAGCTGGGGTGGCGATGGAGGGCAAGGCGCTTGGTCGACGCACCGACAAGAATCAGCCGCCTCCCACAAACTGAACCACTTCGAGCCGATCACCTTCTTCCAATAGCGTCTCTCGATGCTCCGCTTTCGGAACAATTTCCAAGTTTCGTTCGATCGCGATGCCACGTGGATCGTCGGCCAATGTCAGGACCAAAGCTTCAACGCTGGTCCCCGAGGCGACATCTCGGCTTTCACCGTTCAGAAATATCTGCATTTGCGCTGCTCCGAATGCTCAAAATGGACTTGCCAAGCTTAGCGATCCAACGCAAGAGCGTGTGGCAATGACGCAACAGATTTATGTTCTCAATGGACCAAATCTCAATCTGCTCGGCACACGCGAGCCCGAGATTTATGGGTCTAAGACGCTGGACGATATCGATCAGCAATTGAGACAGGCTGCGCCGAGCGCTGAAATCACCTTTCGACAAACCAATTCAGAAGGCGAATTGATCGATTGGGTGCAGGAAGCTTCGAAAGCGGCACAAATCCTGATCATAAATGCAGGGGCCTATACCCATACGTCTGTTGCTCTACATGATGCCTTGCGGGCCTGCGAGGCTGATATTTACGAGGTTCATATATCAAACCCAGCGGCCAGAGAGCCGTTTCGAACCACAAATTATGTGGCCCCATGCGCAAAGGCTTGCATTGCAGGATTTGGCGCACGCGGCTATTTGATGGCGTTAACCGCCGCCCTCCAAGAATAATAAAGACTGAGGAGCCCCCACCGATGTCCACGAGCAAGACAAAACTAGATGCTGGCCTGGTCCGAGAATTGGCCGCAATCCTGCGCGAAGCCGATCTCGGCGAAGTCGAGGTCGAGCATGAAGGTTTGCGCATTCGCGTTAGCAAAGCCACATCCATGACCCCTCCACCTGCCCCTGCCATTGTGCAAGCGCCGATTGCGGCCGCCCCAGCGCCTGTCGCTGCTCCGGCAGCAGCACCGGCCGCGGCCCCCGCAGCTGCAGCCCCCGCCGCTGCGCCGAGCAATGCGGTCACCAGCCCCATGGTCGGCACGGTCTATCTTTCGCCAGAACCCGGCGCCAAAGTCTTTGTCAACGTGGGTGACAAGGTGAAAAAGGGTGACACGCTGATGCTGATCGAAGCGATGAAGACCTTCAATCCCGTGACCGCGGATAGCGATGGCACCGTGAAAGAAATCCTCGTGTCAGACTCACAACCGGTAGAGTTTGGCGAAGCTTTGATCGTCGTCGAATAAGGACTAGAGATCGATGATTGAAAAAGTTCTCATCGCCAATCGCGGCGAGATCGCCTTGCGTATCCATCGCGCGTGTAAGGAAATGGGCATTGCCACCGTGGCCGTGCATTCCGAAGCGGATCGCGATGCCATGGCGGTCCGTCTCGCAGATGAAAGCGTCTGTATCGGCCCGGCGCCAAGCGCGAATAGCTATCTGAAAAAGTCGCAAATCATTGCGGCGGCAGAAATCACGGGCGCCGATGCGGTGCATCCAGGCTATGGCTTCCTGTCGGAAAACGCCCAATTTGCTGAAATGGTCGAAGCGCACGACCTGATCTTTATCGGGCCCACAGCAGACCATATTCGTACCATGGGCGATAAGATTACCGCCAAGCAAACCATGATCGATGCTGGCGTGCCGGTTGTCCCGGGCTCTGAAGGCGGCGTCTCCTCGATTAGCGAAGGTAAGAAAGTCGCGAAGAAGATTGGCTATCCGGTTCTCGTTAAAGCTGCGTCAGGCGGCGGCGGGCGCGGCATGCGCGTGGCAGAGACCGAGAAAGATCTCGATTCCGCCATTAAGTCTGCAAAGACCGAAGCCAAAGCCGCCTTTGGTGATGACGCTGTCTATCTCGAAAAGTATCTCGGCAAGCCTCGGCATATTGAGATCCAGCTGATTGCCGACACGCATGGCAATGTCTGCCATCTTTGGGAACGCGACTGCTCGCTGCAGCGCCGCCACCAGAAAGTCTTCGAAGAAGCCCCCTCGCCCGCGCTCAATCAAGCGCAGCGGGAAGAGATTGGGACAATTGTCGCCAAAGCCGTCAAGAAGATGGGCTATCGCGGCGCTGGCACAATGGAATTCCTCTACGAAGACGGCAATTTCTATTTCATCGAAATGAACACACGGATCCAGGTTGAACATCCGGTCACAGAGATGATCACGGGCATCGACCTTATTCGCGAACAGATCCGCGTCGCAGATGGCAAGAAACTGTCTTTCACTCAGGAAGATGTCATGCTTGTCGGGCACGCGATTGAGTGCCGGATCAATGCCGAACACCATGAGACCTTCGTGCCATCGCCCGGAAAGATTACTGATTTCCATGCGCCAGGCGGACCAGACGTTCGTCTCGATAGCGCGGTCTATGCTGGCTATAAGATCCCGCCGCACTATGACAGCATGATCGCCAAACTGATCGTCCATGGCCGCACCCGCAATGAATGCATCATGCGGCTCCGCCGGGCGCTAGACGAAATGGTTGTGGGCGGCGTTGAGACGACTCTCCCGCTGCATCGACGTTTGGTTGAGGCCCAGGATGTTGTCGATGGGAATTACGACATACACTGGCTGGAACGGTTCTTGGGGCTGAAATAGCTGGGCGAAAAACGTACGTCCTAAACTCGCAAGTCGCGCAAGCCGTGCCAAACGAGTTTACCACCTATAGCACCGAATGCTGCGCCGAATGCGGTTTCGGCATAGCCATGAAACCGTTGGTACTGCCGCACCACTGAGGGCTCTGAAAACAAAAAAAGCATAGCCGCCGAACGTAATGAAAGCCGTGATAGCCACGCTCAATCCGAATAAAAGGTATTGAGAAAAATTGAGCGTTAACGGTGCAAGATAAGCTGAAACCGCAATCCATACCCATGCGGCCTTCGGGTTTGTCGAAACGACAAAGAATCCTTTGAAAAAGGAGTTCTTCAACGAGACGTCACTCCGCACTGTTGCATGACCTCGTTCCGAACGGCGTCAAACTTCAACGGGTGGAGAATTCACGGGCATCTAGGGTAATATGCCATAATCCTATGCTCGCCCCGAAACGAACTCTAGCGATGTCCGCTTTGGGACAGTAGGAGCCGTCAGTCATGCATTTGACGGTCTTGCTAAACTCTCCTTATGCGCCCCCTTCTCCCGGATGCGGGAGAAGGGCCGGGGATGAGGGCAAGATGGGGTCGGCGGGCAGTGCATTCGCTTCGACGCGAACACCGGTGCCCTCACCCCAACCCCTCTCCCGCAATCGGGAGAGGGGCTACGGCAAGCCGCACGCTCGATGCGTTATCATTCGCCCAGGGCTCTGTAGGGCGATAACCGCAATGTAAGCTCCAAGGCCTCCCGCCCGCCCTCGAAAGTGAGCTGGGATGAGAGATCAAAACCGCCCTTTGCCCCAATTGTCTTTCAGCCGGTCTGAAGTAAACTCCATCCATGTCAGATCGGTTCGACACCACAGATCTTCTCAATTGCTATCGCCGCGGCGTTTTCCCGATGGCGGATTCGCGAGAGGATATGAGGATTTTTTTGATGGACCCGGATGTTCGGGGTGTGTTGCCGCGTGATCGGTTTCATGTGCCAAAACGCCTGCAGCGCACAGTGCGGCAAGGTCCATTCCGGGTCACCATCGATACCGCCTTCAATCGTGTCATTGAAGCTTGTGCAGAACCGCATCCGACCCGTCCAGCCACTTGGATCAATGACGCCATCCTCAATCTCTATGGCGCCCTGCATCGACAAGGATATGCCCATAGTGTCGAATGCTGGAATGACGAGAATGAACTGGTCGGTGGGCTTTATGGCGTATCGCTGGGCGCGGCCTTTTTCGGTGAGAGCATGTTCTCACGGGCGACAGACGCATCGAAAATAGCGCTTGTCCATCTCGTGGCGCGTTTGATTACTGGTGGCTATGAATTGCTGGACGCGCAATTCCATAATCCGCACCTAGAACAGTTTGGCCTTGAAGAACTCAGCCGCAATGCGTTCCGTACCCAGCTTTGGCAAGCGCTGCGCCATGAAGCGAATTTCTATTCGCTTGGCGCGAGAGGATCGAGTTCAGACGGGTCGACGGCGCTGCAAGCAATCACCCAAATATCATAGACCGGGTGCTCGAGCGCATTAAGGCCGGGCGATGAGGCAAACATCCAACCCGAAAAACGAATCTCAGCCTCTTCCGACCCTGACTGTAAAAGCTCTTCCTCCGTCAAATCCCGAGGCTCAGCCATGGTCTGAACCTGTGTGGTATTCGCTGTCGTTACTTTGAGGAAAGCGGCGCTTTCTGGCGGCTCTTCTGGCGGTGTCTGATAACACGCCTGCAAATCGATGCGGAGCGAGCCATAGACCTTGGGCTCGCCAACAATCATTTCGAAATCGGTAGATCGCCCGGTAATCTTATCCAAGGCTCGGACAATCACCGTGTCTTTGGGCTGATAGGTACGCTTTTGCGTCGGGATCAAACCCTCGTCCTCTAAGAGCTCACCGTCTTCACCGACCTCGTCAGAACGATCGTCTGTGCCGAAAAGCTCGCGCTCAAGGTCGCGAACGCCTTGGTCGCTCTCTTGCGCGCCTGCAAGCGCGATTAGTCCAAATCCGAGAATGCCCAGCCCGAGCGCGCGGATCACTCGCTATCTCCGCCATTGCCGGACGCGAACGAGGCGAACAAGGTCATCAAGTCAACCGACCCCTGCGCATACAGAATTTCGCCGCACCCCGTATCGCCGAACAATTCTTCACCGGCACCGCACGCGACGATTTCACCGAAGCCTTCGGCGGGTTCCAAATTAATATAGGCGCCGCCAAGCAAGCCTTCTGATTGAACACGGGCGCTGGTGCCGTCACCAAGAGGAAGAATGTCTGAATTCACAGCAAAGGTCACCAAAGCTTCCGCTCGCTCACGATCCAGTGACACGTCGCGAACTGTGCCAATCTTGACGCCAGCCATACGTACATCGGTGCCGCGATCGATCGTTGCCGCGCTGCTAAACCGCGCCCCGATTTCGACGGTCTCGCCGCTCGCCCCTGCATCGGCGCCGCGGGCCATACCAAACCATAGGAAAATGCCGGCGACGACGAGAACGCCTAAGCCGACCAAAGTTTCAAAGACAGATTCACGCATTCGGATCCCAAGCCTCATAATCGGCATCTGCATCTCGGCGCTCGCCACCTTCGCGCAGACTGCCCTTTGGACGATAAGCAAACACGGTCCCGGTCATGTTTGGCGTGTGATCGGTTTCCCAATCTTGGCGCTTCAATGGCGCCTCGGTTGGCGGCTCATTAAACGTGTAATGCAGCCAGCCATGCCACTCGGGTGGCACTTTGGAAGGTTCAGCCACACCGTTATAAATAACGTAGCGGCGTTTACGGCCTTCCACCGATTCTTTGCGGTCCTCGAAATAGCGATTTCCGTATTCATCGCTGCCGATCTATACGCCACGACGCTTGATGTCGAACCAGCCGCCCGGGCTGACGCCATTCCACCATGTAAACAGTTTAAACATATTGTTTGTCCTGACAGTGATATTTGACCGCATTATGGCGCGTGCATCGCGCCGAATCTAGTTAGGACAGGCAACACATCATGTCGCGGGCTAGGTCAAGCCCGCTCTGGCTGGAGGGCGCAGTTCATGTCGAAATCAGATCGCAATGCTCAATTGCTCGCAACCGCCATGGAAGAAGGGCTGATCAGCCCGATTTTACCGTTTTCTGAACTGACCGCGGTGCCCATGACAAATTTGCAAGATGCGCCCGCGGCTATGGCTGATGCGACGCGACAAAGGCTTGACCGCACCAGCAAACTGGCCATGGCCGAACTGCTGGAAGGGCTGGGAGACACACCGAAAAATGCTGAACTTGCGGAAGCGGTCGCCCGGGGTGTGCCACTGGCCCTCATCGAAGACGCTTTGCAGCAAAAGCAAGGATTTGAGGCGCTCGCTGATTCGTTCCGAAACGCCGCCATTGAAGCATCTGTCGCGCCGGCCTGTTTGGCGCCCGATGAGGCCACTGCCAGCGAGATTGACGAGATCCGTCGCGCGGGCGTGGGTGCGTTTGTGCGGAAATCAGAGCTTCCGGATGCTGGAACCTCAGCCATGGCGCTCGACATTGCCCGCTTTGTCACCCCTGATGGCTTAGAAATCGACGTCTTGGATGATTTGTTTTCAGCCTCCATTTCTGAACATGGACCTGAATTAATTGTCGTTCCATGCGGGATCGCCGCCGCCCTATTGGGCCTTGGTCACGCTTATTCGACGGAAAACGCTGCTGCGATTGGCGCATTGATCGAGCTCCTTCAATCCATAGCGACGGGCGCTGGCTTCCCCAAAAAACAAGCCGATATATTGGGTCTAGAGCGTCGCACCGCACTGAAAACGAAGCGAAAAATAAAGTTCGCGATCGTGCCGCTCTCAACCAAGGCGCTTGCTCAATTCCAACCGACAACACTCGGACTACGCCCAATGACCAGCTTCATCGAAGCGTTGGAGGGCGATCAGCCTAGTCTGCATATGATGGCGCGCATTGGCCTCTCTCGCACTGCGCCAGAAACGCTGCCAGGGCTGCTGGTGGAGATCGACTCCGCCGCTGACTTAGAACTTATGCCCCACTTTGGCGGCGATGTTTTACGGACGCGTGGCTTCTCCACCCAAGCGATTGAGAAAGTGAAAAGCGCGCTCGGCGAAGGGTTGCCATTAAACGCCGCCTTTTCCAGATGGGTGCTCGGCGACGACATTATCTCTAATGATTTGAGGCTCGCTCCTGAATCATTCGATGCGGATGGGCGGGCGCTGCTCAAATCCATCGGCTTCTCAAAACGCGAAATTGCAGAGGCTGAGGAATCGCTGGACGGACGCCCGGACAAACTCGCGTCTACAGCCATCAATTCTGCGGGCTTGAGCCAAAACCTATCCGCCTTGGACGCTTTAGACGCAGCGACAAAGCTACAGAAAAACCAAGGCGTTATCGTTGTTTTGACCCGGGCAACGTCCGAAATCCCAATCCAAGACCTACTCGAAAACCAGGTCTCTGCATGGTTGCCCGCGCTCGACACCCAACTTGATCGTCTCACAGCCGATAGAATGAGCCATATCACGGCTCTGGCGGAAGATTTAATGGCGGAAGACGCTGCGCCTCAAACGGTGTTCGAAGCGCCCAGCGGCGTCTCTCGCACCCGCCTTCCGGATCGGCGCAAAGGCTATATTCAGAAATCCACGGTCGGCGGGCACAAAGTCTATCTCCATACGGGAGAGTTTGACGATGGCTCTTTGGGCGAAATATTCATCGATATGCACAAAGAAGGCGCCGCCTTCCGGTCTTTGATGAATAATTTCGCCATCGCGGTTTCTCTGGGCCTTCAATATGGCGTGCCTCTGGAAGAATATGTCGATGCCTTCGTGTTCACGCGATTTGAACCGGCCGGCGAAGTCACGGGCAATGATCAGATCACCCGCGCGACCTCCATTCTGGACTATATTTTCCGCGAACTCGCCGTCTCCTATTTAGCGCGAGAAGATCTCGCTGAACTCGGCGATGTTACCCATGATGGTCTCGGGCGCGGCTTAGAAGACGGGATCGAGAAGTCCCATGCTCAACCATTACCAGATGAAGCCGCCCATTTGATTTCACGCGGCTATTCTCGCGGTCAAATCCCGGACAATATTGTCATTCTCAACAAAAAACGTGAGGAGCGCGAGGCCGAGCGCGAGGAAGAAACGAGCGCTGAAATCAGCGAAGACGGCGCCTCCCCTTCCTATTTGCCAGAGGCTTGCCCGAGCTGCGGCAGCTTCACGCTTTATGTCGATGAAATCGATGCGGAACGCATTTGCGACACATGTGGGCACTCAGGCGAATTAGAAGCGACTGAATAGTGTCCAAACCCTTTTGGAACGGCCTTGCCCTGTCACAATTGACAGGCCGATTTCAGTTGATCGCATCTGATAGCTGCCCCCATAATAAGTGGCATGAAAACACATATCCTCGCATCATGCTTCATTGCGATCATGACCCCACTTCATGCCTCGCTTCCTTCGCACGCGCAGTCGAACGCCTATGTTGGGTTTAGCGGTGACATTAAAATCATCCCCCCTCAGCATGCGAGCAGCACGCTGACATGGGAGCTCAAGCGAGAGATCAGCGTCGAAACCCTGATGAATTATCTCAGCGTTCGACGACCGAACCTGTCCCTGACGGATCTTTCCGCGCTGAATCCTGACTTAGCGAAATTGGCGTTGGACGCGAAACTTCCAGCTGGCACTCTAATCCGACTGCCCAAGATCCTATCATAGTCTCAAAAACACGTGGCGCGGGCCTTGCCTCATTCTAAAGGAAACGCACTGCACCCAGAGGATTCTTGTCTCATGTTGGCACACTCGATCAAACTCGCTCTCTTTTTGGGCGTATCAGCGATGCCAGCTTTCGCGCAGAATGCCGACCACATCGCTAAAGTTCAAAACGGGCAATCATGTGCCGAATGCAACCTGTTCCAAGCTGACCTCACCTACAAGGACGCGGAGAAGATCGACCTTTCCGGTGCGCGCCTGAGACAGTCCAGTTTAGCCCTGACGACATTTGATGATGTGAACTTCAGTGGTGCCAATTTATCGGTCTCCAACCTTTATGGCGCACGGTTCAATCGCAGTGATTTCCGCCAGGCCAACCTCCAGAATGTTGTTGCGGTTGGGGCCTATTTTGGCGCTTCTAACTTGAATGGTGCAGATCTGTCCGGCGCCAATCTTTCAGGCGCAGATTTGAGCTTGGCCATTGAGCTCACCCAAACCCAATTAAACCAAGCCTGTGGGGATTCGAGCACCCGTCTTCCCAATGGAAAGACCATTCCCAGCTGTGTCTGACCGGACCAGGTGAGACATGATTGCAACAGCCCCTCACCTCTCGACTGTATTACGACATTTTCAGTTCTTACGCGAACGGACTTCCCCTAAGACCGTGGACATGAGGACTATGACTGGAATGCGTTCTTTGGCTGTGATTGGGCTGTCGCTTTTTGCGGCTCCATTAGGTCACGTTCAAGAACAACCAAGTCGGATTTCTTGGGCCCCGTCTTATAGCGGATCGTGCACGGATTGCTCTTTGATGGGCAGCAACATGTCGGGCTGGAACATTTCCAAACTGAACTATCCTGGCGCAGATTTGACCGCTGCCAATCTGCAGCGCGTTCATGGCCATCACGCCAATTTCAAAGCGGCTCAGGCCACAGGCGCCGATTTGCGCCTCGGTGATTTCACCGGCGCGATTTTCGAACAGGCAACGCTAACGGGCGCGCGCCTGCAGCATGCCACGTTTAACAGCGCCAATATGGGGGGTGCGCTTCTCACCGGTGCTAATCTCAGCGATGGAAAGCTCATCGGCGCCGTGCTCTCAGACGCCAAACTGCAAGCCAGTACAGTTCACAATGCTGACTTCTCCGCCGCGACCCTATCCGGCGCGAGCTTGAGCGCGGCGGATTTGACAGGCTCAGTCTTTGACAATGCAGTTTTGCAAGACGCCGATCTTACCGGTGCGAACCTGACAGATGTCAGCTTCAGAGACGTTCGGTTCACCGGGGCGAAGCTGGACAGTGCCGTCGGCATCGAGTCAGCCAATTTCGAAGGGGCGTGCGCGTCGGAGACGACCCAGCTGCCCGTGGGTCTTAGTCTCCCGGACTGTGTGTCTTTCTAGGCCTCTTCCTCGGCCGCCGCGGCTTCACGCTCCATCATCGCCACAATCCAGATACTGATTTCGTACAAGCCATAGACCGGCACGGTCAGCATAATCTGTGAAATGAAGTCTGGCGGTGTTGCAAAGGCCGCAACCGCTAAAATTCCGACGATCGCGTATTTACGGCCACTTCGAAGCGTATCCGCGCCGACCAGGCCAGCCCGTCCGAGTAAAGCCAGAACCACTGGCAATTGAAATGACAGTCCAAAGGCGGTCATCAAAGCGAGCGTCAGCGAGAGATATTCAGACACCTTGATCTGCGCTTCGATTTGCACAGCATCGAGCCCACCCGCTTGCTGCTGGCTGAGCGCGAATGTCATTACAAGCGGCATCATCACATAAAAGACGAACAAAACGCCAATCGTGAACAGCACTGGGGCCGCGATGAGGCAAGAAAGCGCCGCGTTCATTCTTATAAAGGCCTGGTGCAACAAAGGCGTAGATCTGCCAAGCCATGATTGGGAAAGAGACAAAAAGGCCTGCAAACAAAGCAATTTTGAGCTTCACAAAGAAGAATTCTAACGGCGCGGTATAGATCAAACGTGGATCTTCCGTGACGCCATGCGTGCGAAACGCCTCAATAAACGGCTCAACCAGAATGTTGAAAATCGGCCCCGCGACAAAGAAACAAGCGATTGTGCAAACCCCAAAGGCCAGCAAAGCCTTCATAATCCGCGACCGCAACTCATTTAAATGGTCGAGTAGCGGCGCCCGCGAGGCCTCTATTTCGCTCTCGATCAGATCGGGGCGTTGATCAGCGGGTAAATCCTGACTCATGACGCAGCTTTATCCTGGGGATCATTCGCTGGCGCAGCATCGTCTGCTGCAACCGGGGTATCAGGCTCCGCCTTGGAATTTGGCTGTGTTTCGTCCGAAGCTTGCGGCGCATCGGGCTTTTTTCGAAGCTCTTCCGCGACCGCGCGCTCCTCGCGCATGACGCTTTCATTGATGTCTTTTTCGACGCTCTTCAGCTCATCTACAGCTTGCGTCACCGCATTGTCGCGCTTGAGGTCTTCAATCTCTTTGCGCAAATCATCAAGTTCAGCTTGCCGCGCAATATCATCAAAGGCGGCGCGAAACTCATTCGCCATGGATCGTCCTTTGGCGACGAATTGGCCAAGTTTGCGCATCGTGAGCGACAAATCCTTTGGTCCAAGAATGATCAAAGCGATGATCACCAAAAACAGGAGTTCGCTAAACCCAAATTGCGGCAGCATGTTTTTACGCCTTCCGCGTTCTCATCGGCGACTTAATCGGTCGACTTCGCCTTTTCCTTCTCAGGCGTGATATTCACCATATCGTCGCCCTCGACAGCTTTATTGTCGGCATCTTCTTCCTTCAGACCTTTGCGGAAGCTGGTAATGCCTTTTGCGACATCGCCCATGATCGAAGAGATCCGGCCCCGACCGCCAAAGATCAAAAGGGCGACAACCGCCACTAGTAAAAGTTGCATCCAACTTGGAGCCATAATCTTTCTCCTATCGCCCTTCCGGAGATAACGCGCAGATGGCCCAGTTACAATGGGCCGACCGATGTTTCATAGCGACAAATCGCTAATGAATATCTTCATCTGACCCCATAAAATCGGTGACGAAGTCAGTGTTTTCTTCTGACTCTGCCTCAGATTCGAGCTCTTCGGCTTCATTATGCATGCTGGTGCCATCGGCGAAGAACCCGTCTGGGATGACATCAGAGAGCAATCCTTCAGACTCCAACTCCGCCCGCCCAGGCAAAACATCGAGGCTTTCCAAACCGAAATGCTCCAGAAATTTGTCTGTCGTGCCGAGCGTTACGGGGCGCCCAGGTGTGCGCCGACGTCCTTTGATTTTCACCCAACCGGCTTCCATTAGCGTATCAATCGTCCCTTTTGAGACCGCCACACCGCGCACAGCTTCGATCTCTGCCCGGGTAACAGGTTGGCCATAGGCAATGATGGCGAGCGTCTCTAGCGCTGCTTGCGACAGTGATTTCTGTTCGTGACGTTCCTCAACGAACAGATAGCCGAGATCATCTGCGGTTTGGAACCGCCAGCGTCCGCCCACCTCAACCAAATTGACCCCACGCTCCGCATAGGTTGATTTCAGTGTCATCAGGACAGCCGGGACATCCACCCCTTGCGGGAGGACTTCTGCAATTTCACTCGCCTCAAGCGGTTGGCCAGCGGCGAATAAGACGGCTTCGGCCCGGCGCACGGCTTCCGCCATCGTATCGTCTTCGGCCTCATAAAGTGTCTCAGCAGAACGTTTATAAGCAAAAGAGAGCTGCTGCACAGCGCGCCGGATATCTTCAGGTGCATCTTCGATCGGAATAGAGCTTTCAACTTTGGTCATGGCGCGATCCCCTCTCTTGGCTGAGTTTTTCCACGCAAATAAAGCGGCCCGAAATGCGCATCTTGGCGAACATCAAAATCGCCGTCCCGCGTCAATTCCAGAGTCGCAGAAAACACACTCGCTGTAACTGATCGCGGCGGAACATCGGGGTCCACTTTGATCAAATTACGACGAATATCGTCCAAGCTCGCCCATTCGGTGAGCTTGGGGCTGAGAGAGCGCAGATTATCCCGCGCGCTTTCCAATGGCAGAACATACTGGTTTTCGATCGTATGCGGGGCTTCTTTGGCTTTTCGCTGGCGGATGCTGCCAAAGGACTGCATCAAATGATACAGCGTGGTGTCGTATTCAGTGGTTTTGACGACTTTTGGCTGTTCCGGCATGCCGCGTAAGAAGACATCGCGCCCGAGCACATTCGAATCCAAGAGCGCTTCGCCCGCCTCGCGCATCGCATCGAGTCTGCGCAGACGGAACGCGAGTTTGCGCGCATCGTCTTCGGCGCTGACCTCTTCCTCGATGTCTTTCTTGGGCTTCGGCAATAGAAGTCGTGACTTCAAGAAAGCGAGCCACGCTGCCATCAGCAAATAGTCCGCGGCCAAGTCAATCCGTTTGTCCTGCGCGGCTTGAATGAACCCCAGATACTGCGTCGCCAATTCGAGAATGGAGACGTGCAAAAGATCGACTTTTTGTTTTCGGGCCAGGTCGAGAAGCAGGTGTAACGGACCTTCATAGCCCGACACATCGATCGAAAAGATGTCATCCGCTTCGACATCTTCATCCATTGTAACAAGATCGTTTGAAACGAGTTCCATAGTCTACGCCCTCGCCTCCACAGATGACATAAGCTCACCGTAACGGGCCCATGTTTGCTCAGAATCAAGCGCTTTGGCTGGCTGAATGGCAGCTTCTGCGGCATCGGCACGATCTCGTGCCTGGCCATCAAGCGATCCGGCAATGTCAGCAACTTCCTGCATTTCGTCCAGGATCGCGTCTGGATCCTTCAGAAATCCAGAACAATGTAAGAGCACGTCACAACCGGCCGCCAGCGCCTTTGCGCCGCGATCCGTCAGCGAACCGCCCAATGCCTCCATCCCCAAATCATCCGTCATAAGCAGCCCTTGAAAGCCGATTCGCTTACGAATGGTTTCGGAAATAACCGTTGGCGAAATGGTTGTTGGCAAGTGTGGGTCAAAAGCCTCAAAGATCACATGGCAGGTCATACCCATCACCGCCATATCGGATAAGCCTTTGAAAATAGACATGTCTTCTAGCAGCGTTGCGACATCAGCACCAACCGAAGGCAGGTCATAATGGGTGTCCATGGTCGACCGCCCCTGCCCCGGCATATGTTTAATGACGCCCGCGACCCCCGCGTCTGAGAGGCCTTTCAACGCCGCTTCAGTAAGACGTGAAACACTTTCAACCGTATAGCCAAAGGCGCGGTCACCTATGGCATCATGGGTATCGGATTGGCGAAGATCTGCGCAGGGCGCGCAATCTGCATGAATTCCGAGTGCCGACAATTCCTGACCCAGAAAAAAATGCCCAAGATAACAGGCCTCTTCGGCTTTTTCGGGGCTGGCACCAAACAGTTCACCATAGACGGCTGCAGCCGGAAAATTCGGCCATTCCGGCGCTCTTAGACGCGCAACGCGGCCGCCTTCCTGGTCAATGAAAATGAGGGCATCTCGTCCAAGCGCTTCCTTGATGTCATTCGTGAGCGTCAAAACCTGAGCTTTGCTCTCACAAGAGCGCCCCATAAGGATCACGCCCCAAGGCTGTGCATCACGCAAAAAGGCCCGTTCCTCCGCAAGGAGAACCGGGCCGGAAACGCTGGTGATGCATGCGGATACGCTCATCCATTAGCCTTTGCGACGACCATACAGTCTTTACCGGTGGCTTTGACATCAGCGCAAAACCCTTTTGCAGCTTCCCGATTGGCAAAAGAGCCGATCCGTAAGCGATAGAATACGCCTTTTGCCCCAAGATCCGCGCGCTGAACGTCTAAATTTGCACCATAGAAGAGGTCGGGCGCGGTGCGTTGAAACCCTGACCAGGCATTCTGGGCCGCCTCGCGCGACCGCAAGGCTGCAAGCTGAACTTGGAACTGGCCACTGGCCGCGAACCGCGAGCTCGTCGGCAATACAGAACTGGCAGGGTCTTCAATATCGACGATTTCCGGCTGAGCAGGCTCAGGGATCGGCTGCATGCTCGCGATCTGCAAAGGCTCTGACGGAGACTCGGCAGGCGTTTCAGCCTCACCATAAACAATCGGCGGAAGCGACTCTTCCTCAACGGGCTGTGTGCCTTGCGATGGTCCACCCGCCAAAACCGGATCCGTGCGGCGAATATCGATCGGATTACGTGCCGCCGTGCGTTGCAACGCTGGGTCGCCAAGGCCATCCATGGAATCATAATAGGCTTTATCCTGACCCGCGACTTCGACGCCGCCGCTTTTATCAGGCGAACGTTTGTAAGGCGCATCATCGGAAGCAATCACAGGTAGTCCGCCTTCAGTTGGCCGTACGCCCTGACGATACGTGTTCCAAACGACGCCGGTGAAGATCAGCAAAACACCTAATGCCAGGACCAGATTTAACGGCCCTCTCCCGGTTTCATCATCGCGTATCTCAAAACCGCGATATTCATCTTCATAAGGCCCAAAATCATAGTCGGGCTCGCCTTTTGAACGGCTCATAGCTTCCCCTGCCATCTAATTCATAGCGTTAACAGCTAGGCCTGTTTTGTTAACGATGCCTAAATTCAGGGGCAGAATTGAGGCGCGAATGCAGACGGTTTTGGCCCCACGCGCGCTGCCTCTTAGCGAGCGGAAATGAGTTAAGTCTATAGTGTTGAAGCAATGTCCATGTCGGGCGCTCGCGAGGATATGGGGTGAACGGCTTAACACGCCCGATACTGTTGAAAAACTCCGAGTCAAAATCGTCG
>JABSQA010000071.1 GCA_013213825.1 Henriciella sp. | reverse complement strand
GGACACTTGCTCTGTGCCATTTCTGCGCACCGTTACGCCGCGCGGGTCATTCACATTGGCGCGTGCGGCCCGATCAAGGTCTTCGTCCAATGATGCGCCGAACCAGGCATCGGTTTGCAGATTCGGGCAGCTGAAAGCGGCGCAATTCACGGCATAGTGTACGCGGGGGTCGTCCCACTCTACGCGCAGAATTTGGTGTTCGATATGATCAAGAGAGACCTCTTCGCCTTCCACCGTGGTGAATACGCGTTTCCAAGGACCGACAATATAGCCCGAACGGATCGATTTAGTTGGGTATTTGCTGACAATGTATTGTACCGTCAGCGCATTATAGATGTTGGCATAGGCAGCGAATTGTTCGTCGCCATCCAAAGTGTCAAAATCCAGATCGGCGAAGCGCTCTAGATAGGCGTCTAGCTTGGCGCTGTCGGCCGTGTTTGCCTGCAGCGCGCCGTAATCGAACCGATTCACGCCATCGTCAGACTCAACCACATAAGTGCCCAGAATATCGTCCCAGGGCTGGTGCAGGGCGGTATCGTCTGCTGCGGCAGATCCAGCGGCAAGCGTCATCGTCATAGCTCCAGCGGCAAAAAGTGTGCGTAGCATAGTTTGGGCATCCCTTCGAAACTTTGTTCGAAGCCGATATATTTCCAACCCTATTCGAATGCACGACACAGTCCGGTCGCGATGCATCACTGATCCGTGAGCGCCATTTGAGGTGCAATCCGCGTGTAAATCATGCGGGATTTCTCTTGACCTGGGGGGTTCACGCACGTAATAGCCGCGCTTTCGAGATTATCACATTTGAGTTGAGGCGAGACGCCGATGAAACGTACATTTCAGCCCAGCCGCCTAAAGCGCGCCCGTACACACGGTTTTCGTGCTCGCATGGCGACGAAAAATGGCCGCAAAGTTTTGGCCCGCCGCCGCGCGAAAGGCCGCAAGGAACTGTCGGCTTAAGACAGACTTGCCAAGGGTTTCCCATGGCACATAAGAACACATCCGAAACTGGGGTCGCTCGTTTAAAGACGCGGCCCCAGTTTCTTTTTGTCCGTGGCGGTCAGTCGGAACGGCGCAAAAGCCTGGTGATCCAGGCCCGCGCTCGAAAAGGGTCTGACATTATGGGCGCCGGCTTCACCGCGACCAAGAAGATTGGAAACGCGGTGACCCGCAACCGCGCGAAGCGCCGTTTACGCGAAGCGGCCCGGACACTTCTACCCCTTCACGGCTTGGTTGGGACTGACTATGTATTCATCGCCCGTATGGACACTGCGACCATTGGCTGGCAGCGGCTGCTTGACGATATGGAAAGCGCGCTGATAAGCCTCGCGCAGCAAATCACGGTGGGGACAGGACCAACCTGACCCCGCTTTTTATTTAGGATCGACACGCCCAATGTTGCCCAATCAGCAAAATGGTATGGACCCTCAGGATCAGCGCAACTTCATTATCGCAATGGCGTTAATGATCGTGTTTGTCTTCGGGTACCAATTTTTCGTCCTCGAACCGCAAGCCAAACGTGCCAATGAAGCGCGCGAAGCGGCGATGGCCGAAGCCGGTATCGAGACCCCGGTCGATGTCCCAGACGCCCCATTAGAAGAACCTGTCGTATCTGTTGACGAAGCGCTGGTCGAGACGGCGCGGGTGAGCTTTGATGCCGCGCGCGTGGATGGCTCGATCAATTTGACCGGCGCCAAGATCGACGATCTCAACCTCAAAGACCATTATAAAACGGTCGAACGGCTCGAAGAGCTGCGCCTGTTGCGCCCCGAGAACACACCCAATGGCTATTCTGTGGCTTGGAATTGGTTTGAAGGCGGCGATGTCCTGGCGGGCGGCGATGATGCCTGGTCAGCGGCTGAAGCCGAATTCGGCGACGATAATGCTGTCGTGCTGACGCTTGAAAAGAATGGTGTTCGGATTGAGCGCACCATCTCAGTCGATGAAAACTACCTCTTCACCTTCTCGGACCGCATCACCAATCTGAGCGAAGAAACCCGAAGCTTTTCGCCCGTTGGCCTGGTCAAACGCTATGGCGCTTGGAAAGAGTTCCTCAACGAAACTGATCCGGGTTCCGCTCGGAAAACGGGCTTTGCGCATGTTGGCTTGATGGGCAGCTTCGATAATGCCCTAACCTGGCGCAATTATAATAATCTGTTCAAAGGTCGCGGCATCAAGAAAGCGGACGATAGCGGCATTCGCGTCGCCGAGACTGGCGGTTGGCTCGGACTAACCGACCTGTATTGGATGGCGGCTTTAATCCCTGAACAAGGCGAAGGCTTCCGCGCCCGTGTCCGGAGTGAAAGCAACCGCTTGGAAGTCCTCGTCCAGGGCGCAGGCGTGCAAGTGGCTCCTGGCGAATCTGTGACAGTCGCCAATCAGGTCTTCGCCGGTGCCAAAGAATATGACGTGGTCAACGCCTATGCAGAAGCCGGGATCCCACGTTTTCGCGATGCCATCGACTGGGGCAATATGCTCTATTACCTGACCAAAGGCCTCTTCTTCGTTCTGGATTGGGTGAAGGGCATTGTTGGGTCTTTCGGTTGGGCCCTGATTGCACTCGTGGTGCTGGTCAAGCTGCCGCTCGTGCCGCTGTACAATCAAAGCTACAAATCTATGGCCAAAATGAAAAAGCTGGCCGAGCCGATGAAAGAGATTCAAGAGCGGTTCAAAGGCGACCCGCAGCGCCGCCAGCAAGAAGTCATGAAACTGTATCAGCGCGAGAAGGCAAACCCGCTGGCCGGTTGTGTACCGATCCTTTTCACCATCCCGATCTTTATCGCGCTCTATAAGACACTGTTTGTAACCATCGAAATGCGTCACACGGCATTCTGGTTCATCAATGACTTATCAGCGCCGGATCCAACCGCGATCGGTAACCTATTTGGCTTGCTGCCTTGGGCCGCGGCGGATGTGAAAGCCATTCCGATTCTGGGCTTTGTCATCGGCATCGGCATCCTCCCGATCCTGTACGGTGTGACCATGGCAGGTATTCAGGCGCTATCGCCGCCTCCACCAGATCCTACTCAGCGCACAATTATGATGGCATTGCCTTTTGTCTTCATGTTCGTCTTCGGCGGATTTGCAGCAGGTCTGGTCCTTTACTGGGTTTGGTCGAACATTCTGTCTCTTGGTCAGCAATATTTCATCATGCGGCGAAATGGGGTGGAGACCGAACTCGACAAACTGGTCAAACGATTACTCGGGCGGGGCTCATCAACCCCGGCAGAATAAAGTGAGCGAGCTACCGGCCTTCTCAGACGAAGCGCTGGAAGCTGGACGCAAACTCTGCGTCGGGCCGGTGGAATTCGTACTTGGCGCCGCAAGCCTGCATCAATTGCCCGAGGGCATTCGCCCAGAGATCGCATTTGCCGGTCGCTCAAATGTCGGCAAATCCTCGCTGATCAATGCAGTCCTGAATCGAAAGAGTCTTGCGCGCTCATCCGCCGAACCCGGCAAGACGCGGGAATTGAACTATTTCAATGTGGGGAATGGCACATTCTGGTTGGTCGACCTGCCGGGCTTTGGCTACGCCAAGGTCTCACGCGAGCAGCAAGCCAAGTGGGTACAATTGACCAAAAGGTATTTGCGGGGGCGGGCAAATTTGCGCCGCGTATTCCTGCTCGTCGATAGCCGGCGCGGTCTGATGGATACAGACCTTGAGACGATGAAGATGCTTGATTCCGCCGCAGTGAATTACCAAATCGTCTTGACCAAAGTCGACAAGATCAAAAAGTCCGAGCTCGAAAAGATTACGACCAAAATTGAAGCAGCGCTAAAGAAACACCCAGCTGCGCACCCCATTCCCCGCGCCACATCCTCCGAAAAGGGCTATGGAATCCCCGAGATCAGAGCCGAGATTGGGCAATTGGTGGAGGGTTAGATGTCGATCGAAATTCAGCCTGCGAAATTGGATACCCCTGAATTTGCTGCCCTGATCGACGCTCATGCCGAACTAATGTTGTCCCTGTCGCCGCCGGGCTCATGTCACTTTTTGCCGATGGAAGGCTTACGCACACCAGACGTCACCGTTTGGGAAATGCGCGATGGCAGCGACCTAGTCGGGTGCGGAGGCCTAAAAGAACTCTCGAAGACACATGGCGAGATCAAGTCGATGCACACGTTAAGCACACGACGCGGCGCTGGTTTAGGCAGACGGATGCTCCAACACATACTGAGCGAAGCGCGCAAGCGTGGGTATACGCGCCTCAGCCTAGAGACAGGCAGCATGGATGGATTTATCCCGTCGCGCACACTCTATAAAAGCTGCGGCTTCGAACTGTGTCCTCCCTTCGGTGATTATGTCGAAGACCCGAATAGTGTTTTCATGACCTTCGAATTGTCCGTACACAAATAAACTGTCGTATTAGCGACAGAAAAACGTCGCCTGCGTGTAACAAAGACCCAGTAGAGCGCCTCCAAATATGCTAAAAAGCAATGGAGCCTCCCATGAAGTCTGTAATGGTGACGACAGCGTCGGCGCTGTTTTTGCCCGCACTCGCGACCCCAGCGATCGCCCAAGAGGGCGATACCGAACTTCGCCAAAATACGGTCACCGTCACGGTGCAAAAACGCGAACAAATCCTTCGCGATGTGCCTGTCGCGGTCAGTGCGGTTGATGCGGAACGCTTGAGCGATCTCGGTCTTGCAGAATTCGATCAATTGGCGCGTTTCGTTCCGGGGTTTGAAGTGCAAGAGCAAAGCCCGAACAATCCAGGTTTCGTTATACGCGGGATTACTTCGGATAGCGGGGAATCGAACATCGAGCCTCGCATCGCGGTGTTCCAGGATGGGATCTCGATTTCGCGATCTCGAGGGTCTGTGGTGGAATTGTTCGACCTCGAACGCGTTGAAGTCGCGAAGGGACCGCAGCCAACTTTGTTTGGCCGAGGCGCATTGATCGGCGGGGTTAATGTTATTCAAGCGAAGCCGCAATTCGACTTCGGTGCTTCAGCGACGGCCGGGATTGGCAATTTCAATGAAGTCTTTGGCGAAGGATATGTCACCGGCGCTGTCGTCGAGGACCAACTCGCCTTTCGTTTATCTGGTCGTTTGCGCCAGCGGGATGGTTATGTCGAAAGCGTCAATCCGAATGAAGATGACTTTAATAGCCAAGATATGGTTGCCATCCGAGGGTCGCTCGCCTGGACGCCGATCGACACATTACGCTTCGATCTGATCGCCAATTACCAAGAAGACAATCCAAGCGGAACGAGCTTTAAATCAGGCGCGTTTGAACCCGGCCCAGGTTTGTCAACCGAGGCCTGGGAGCCGACAAATCTGAACAGTTTTGGCGGGTTCTTGGGCGGACGCAAACTTGGGCTTGAGCGCGACGTGACCGGCTTAACACTTCTGACCGAGTATGAGATCTCAGATGCGCTGAGTTTGACCTCTATTACCGGATATCGTGACTTCGAAAGCAGCGAAGTGTTTGATCCGGATGGGTTTGATCTCCCGCTCTTTATCTTTGCAGAGAATGCTGAAGGTGAACAATTCAGCCAGGAACTGCGCCTGAATTTCGACATCAATGAGCGCCTGCGCGGCTTTGTGGGTGTGAACTATTTCGATGAGACGGGCAGCCAGGAAGTACCTCTCACCTATGATGAGCGCGCAGTACAAGCCTTCTTGGGTGGGTTTGTCGTCCCACCAACAGCGCCACCAGTAGATGCCCTGCCAAGCACCAACCTCAATCCAGATGTGATCGCATTGCTTGGCACGGTGCCGTTGAAACCGATTCACAATGAGGTTTTTACGAATTTCGGTGAGACACAGAGCTATGAAGCCTTTGCGGACATTTCGTTCGATGTCACCGAGCGTTTCGAACTCACAGGCGGTATTCGCTACACGTCCGATGAAAAAACCAGCGGGTTGCGTGTTGAGTTTCCTGAAGGTCCCAGCAATCTCACGCTTGCGGGTATCTTTGTCCAAGATACAGGCGGCTTAATCGAGGCCAGTGATGATTTTGACGATGTGACCTACCGGATAGCCGGCAAGTATGAATTATCCGATCAAATCAACATATACGCCAATGCTTCACGCGGGCGCCGTCCGGAAGTGATCACCGCATCCGCCAGCAATCCAAGCGCCGGGTTCACAACGCTTGATGCTGAAATCGTCGATGCGTTCGAAGCGGGCGTGAAGAGCAGCCTGCTGGACAATCAACTCAACTTAAACGCCTCTGTTTTCTACTATGATTATAGCAATTTCCAAACAACTGAGGTGAATGATCAAGGGTTGCTTGAGCCCATCAACGCTGGTGATGCCACCGCCGAAGGTGCAGAAATCAAACTGAGCTTTGAGCCGACTGACACGTTCGCTCTGACCGCTTCTTATGGGTATAACAAGGCTCGGTTTGACACTCAGGATGGGGCGCCATTCTCTGGAAACAAGCTCCGCCTATCTCCTGATCAAACCGCATCCATAGCTGCGAAATTCATCATCGATACACCGCTCGGCGATTTATCCTTGGTGCCCAGCGCAACGTGGCAGTCAGAAGTATTCTTCGACAATACGGAACGCGACCTGATTAGCCAGGACAGCTATGCCCTAGTCAATTTCAACGCTCAGCTCGATCTCAATCAGCACTGGTTTGTCAGCGCATACGCCACCAATCTGTTCGATGAAGAGTATCTGATTGACGCGGGAAATACCGGTGATGCATTTGGCATTCCGACCTTCATTGCGGGAACGCCGCAATTCTTCGGCGCACGGGTTGGCATCGTCTATTAAGCCGCGCCTTCGAGCTGAAACGATAGCACCTCCGCAGAAAGCGGGGGTGTTTTGCTTTGCGCGGCGGACAAATCCGGGTAAGAGCCTGCGCCATGACTGAAAAGCCGCATTCGCCTGCTCAATTGACTGCAGAAACGCTTTCCGAAGCCTTGCCATATATTCAACGCTATGCGGGGCGAACCATTGTCATCAAGTATGGCGGGCACGCAATGGTGGATGAGGCCTTGTCAGAGGCCTTTGCGCGCGATGTGGTCTTGCTCAAACATCTCGGCGCCAATCCGGTCATCGTCCATGGTGGCGGCCCACAAATCGCTAATCTGCTCGATCGCCTTGGCATACAGTCAGAGTTCCGAGATGGGTTACGGGTGACAGATGATGCGACCATGGAAGCAGTCGAAATGGTGCTTTCTGGGCCCATCAACAAATCAATTGTCAGGGCCATCAATGCCGCTGGCGGCAAAGCGGTCGGCCTGTCCGGGTCAGACGGTGATTTGATGCGGGTCACAAAAGCGACGCGGACCCGCCGCGACGCCAGCAGCGAAATCGAAAAAGTCGTCGATTTAGGCTATGTCGGCGAACCTGACAAAATTGACATTTCCGTCGTCAACGCCCTGATGGAGAGCGATAAAGGCATCATTCCGGTGATTGCTCCGGTTGGTGTGGGCGAAGATGATCGGCGCTATAATGTCAATGCGGATACGGCGGCCGGGGCCGTGGCTGCGGCGCTTCAGGCCAAACGCCTCCTTCTGCTGACAGATGTTGCGGGTGTCCTTGATAAGCAAGGCGAGTTGATGCGGGAAATCCGCCGCGACCGGGTGGATACGCTTATGCAGGATGGCACAATCACAGGCGGAATGATTCCAAAGCTTGAAACGGCTGCAAAAGCCGTCAACATGGGGGTTGGCGGGGCAGTGATCTTAGACGGGCGTGCGAAGCACGCTCTCCTCATGGAGCTGTTTACCGAACATGGCGCAGGTACCTTTGTTTATTAAGTCCTTCTTCGCAATTTTCGCGTTCGCGTTAACCTTGGCTTTACCCGCCACCGCAACGGCGCAAGCCAATTCGAACGGATGGGAAATCTGCAACGAGACCAGCTATATTATCGAAGCATCAACGGGCCGATATGAAGGACAAGGTGTCGTCGTCGAAGGCTGGACCCGGCTACGCCCGGGCGCCTGCGAACGGGTCATCGAGGGTAATCTTCGTCCCGGCATTCACTACCTGTTCGGACGCTCGTCCACGGCCCATCGCGGTGGCCGAAAAATTTGGGGCGGCCAAAGCCAGCTTTGCATCGATCCTACGGGCAGTTTCGCTGTCGAGAATATTCCTGATTGCGGCATGATGGGATTAGAAGCGCGAGAATTTCGTCCGGTCTTGATTGAAAACTCTCAACGCTGGCGCACCAGTTTCACCGAAACAGAAAAGCGAAATTTAGAACAAGCCAGCGCGGCTGGCGTGCAACGTCTATTAGACAATGCCGGGGTCTATGCCGGTCGGATCGATGGCTATCTGGGCCGCAAAACGCGTGCAGCCATTGGCGATTTCTTGACCTCCAAGGGCCTGGACGCGAACACCCCCGCTGCCGAGTGGATGGACATTCTCGAACAACCCGCCATTGACCGCGCCCGAAATGTCGGCCTGACCTTTTGTAATCGCACCAATAATCGCATTTGGAGCGCGATGGCCCGGCGCCGGGGCGAAGGCTGGGAAAGCCGAGGGTGGTGGCTATTGGAAGCCGGCGGCTGTGCGCGCGTCATTGATGAACCGCTCTTGCAAGCTGGCTTGTTCGCCTATGCAGAAATGGAAACGGGTGACGGCGAAATCCGCACACTTACCCGAGGCAGTGATAGTTTTTGCGTGTCGAAAGCCAAATTTGCGATCACTGGGCGTGAAGCTTGCGAAGAAACCGCCTATCGAACGGGTCTATTCGTCGCGACCCCTGCCCCGGTCAATCGCAAACTGGTGTTTGAATTCTTCGAGCGCGATTTTGGGGACCCTATTGATGCCAGCTGATAGCGAAGGGTCGAGGCGAGACCTAAAAGACCGACGCGTTTGGGTCTTCGACTTGGACAATACGCTCTACCCCGCCGAATGCGATTTATTTGCACAAATTGATCAGCGCATGACAGATTTTGTTTCGCGCTTTCTTCGCTTACCGCGCGATGAGGCCAGAGCGGTTCAAAAACGTTACTATGCTGAACATGGCACGACCTTAAATGGGCTGATGTCTATGCATGGAATGGCACCAGACGCGTTTTTGGCGCAGGTCCATGACATTGATTTGTCACCGCTTCCTAAGACGCCCGATCTTGCTGCGGCGATTGCCAATCTGCCCGGACGCAAATTTGTCTATACAAATGGATCTCGCGGGCATGCAGACCGTGTTACCGATTATATGGGCCTAACCGACGTGTTTGACGGGCGGTTTGCGATTGAAGATAGCGCCTTTCTCCCGAAGCCGAACCAGTCATCCTACGACGCATTCTCGAAAAAATTTGAGGTCGACCCCCGTCAAGCGGTGTTCTTTGAGGATCTCGCGCGAAATCTCGCGCCCGCGCACGCAATGGGTTATGCGACAGTGCTTGTTCAGTCGGAAAAAGACTGGAGTCACGAGCCTGCGTCAGCGCGTCCGGCTGGTATAGGGGATGACCTGCCCCCACATATCGACTATGTGACCCGCGACCTGACGCGATTCATACGCTCGATAACCGAATAAGACACTCAGAAAGACGCCAAACATGCCCGATCGCTTAGCCGCTCTGATCAATGCTGCCTGGGAAGACCGCGCCGACCTTAATACCGATACGCAAGGCGAGATTCGCGAAGCCGTAGATGCCTCCCTGTCTCTACTGGATAGCGGCGAAGTCCGCGTTGCTGAGCCGGATGGCCAGGGCGGGTGGACGGTCAATGAATGGCTGAAGAAAGCCGTTCTTTTGTCTTTCCGCTTGAACGAGAACACAATCATGGATGGCGGCCCCGGACATCGCGGCACATGGTGGGATAAAGTCCCGAGCAAGTTTGAAAACTGGTCCGCAGCCGACTTCCAGGCGGCTGGCTTTCGCGCAGTACCACCCGCAACCGTCCGTCGCGGTTCATATATCGCCCCAGGCACAGTGCTAATGCCGTCGTTTGTGAATATTGGCGCCTATGTCGATAGCGGTACGATGGTCGACACATGGGCCACCGTCGGCTCGTGCGCTCAAATTGGCAAAAATGTGCATATTTCGGGCGGTGCTGGGATTGGCGGCGTGCTTGAGCCACTGCAAGCAAGCCCGGTCATCATCGAAGACAATTGCTTCATCGGTGCGCGCGCCGAGGTGGCAGAGGGCGTCATTGTGCGGGAAGGCTCGGTGCTAGCCATGGGTGTTTTCTTGTCGCAATCGACGAAAATTGTCGATCGTCAAACTGGAGAAATCCGCTATGGCGAAGTGCCGCCCTACTCAGTGGTTGTCCCTGGATCGCTTCCGGGGCAGAATGGCGGCCCAGCCCTAGCGGCGGCGATCATCATCAAGACGGTTGATGAGCGGACCCGCTCAAAGACTGGGATAAATGAGCTCTTGCGCGATTAAGCGAGACGACGTGACAAACACGTCATCGGTATGAAGCTTGCAATGTGGCAAGCAATGATCAAAAGATAGGGCGGGGGGCTCGCCTTGTAGAAAATGCTCGTTATAATGGGCATTTAACTAACGGAGTACTCCGTGACGATACAGATCGCAGGACGACATTTAGATGTTGGAGATGCGCTTAAAGAGCGCATTTCGGATGGACTTGAAGCCGCTGTAACCAAGTATTTTGATCGAAGTTTTGACGCCAATGTAACGGTCGAAAAACGCGGTCACGAAGTGATTACGGATTGCAATGTTCATTTACCATCTGGAATTGTGCTGCAATCGACGGGTACGGCCAGCGATCCTTATGCCTCGCTTGAGGACTCTCTGGAAAAGATGGAAAAACGGGTTCGGCGTTATCACCGTCGTCTGAAAGACCATCACAAACGTTCACCTCTGCCAAGCGAACCGGCAAATGCTTTCATCATCAAAGGCGGTGATGACGAAACCCCCGAAGATAAGGGGGAAGCACCGCTGATTGTGGCTGAATCAGCATCGGACGTGAAAACAATGTCTGTTTCGGAAGCTGTTATGCAGCTGGAACTGTCAGACACCCCTGCCGTTTTGTTTCGAAATGTGAAACACAGCGGCCTCAATATGGTGTACCGCCGCGAAGACGGAAACATTGGCTGGGTCGATCCAGCTGGACATTCCGCCGCTGAATAAGCCGATAGGTCTGGGTAAAATGGCAAATGATCTTTCAAGCCTCCTGAAGGAGGGCGTCATTCTTGGTCCGCAATCCAGCGAGACCCGAAAGCAGATTCTCGTCACGCTTTCCAACGCCATTGGCGAGAAACACGGCATTGATGGTCGGGACATTTTCGATGCTGTGATCGAGCGCGAGAATCTCGGGTCGACCAGTGTTGGCGAAGGTGTCGCTATCCCGCATGCACGAATTCCTGGCCTTAAAGCACCTGTTGGTGCCTTTGTTCGCTTGGTGGAAGGGGTCGATTTTGATGCCATTGACGGTCGCCCGTGCGACTTAATCTTTATGTTATTGGCGCCCATCGCAGCAGGGGCTGACCATTTGCGCGCGCTTGCCCAAGTCAGCCGCGCCCTTCGCAATGCGGATCTCCGGGATGCTTTGCGACGCGCTGATGACGCCGACGCCATGCGGGACCTTGTCTGCCCGCAATCGGTTGAAGAGAACGTCGCCTAGATCGCCTTACGCCCCGAACTCTCCCGTTTGTGATTGGCCAATCCAAAGATGGCTCATATATCTAGCCCATCTTTTGGGAGAGATATTTATGAAAATCGTGACCAGCTTAATTGCTCTGGGCTTAGCGCTCAGTCCGGCGGCCTATGCGCATGGCGCGCACATTCCGCTCACGCAACAGGCGCAGCCAACCCCGATCAGTACAACCGATCTTGGTGATGGCCTTTATATGCTGCAAGGACGCGGCGGAAATATCGGTGTTCTGGCCGGCGAGGACGGTGTCTTCGTCATTGATAGCCAATATGCCGATATGGCGCCCGGCATTTTAAATGCGATTGACGCGATCGCGGGCGTAAAGCCGACTTACCTGGTCAATACGCACTGGCATGGCGACCATACTGGCGGAAATGAAATTCTTGGTAATACCGGTGCAACCATCATCGCACACCAAGGTGTGCGCGACCGAGTTACGGTCGACGTCACCCGCGATTTCTTTGGGCAAGAAGCCACAACACCAGCAGCGCCGCCTGCCGCATGGCCCGTCATCACCTTTAATGATGAGATGACCTTGTTCTTAAATGGTCAAACCGTGCGCCTCATCCACGCGCCAGACGCTCACACCGATGGTGATACGTTCATCTATTTTGAGGAAGCCAATGTTCTGCACACGGGCGACCTCATGTTCAGTGGCATGTTCCCCTTTGTCGATGTGACATCCGGCGGTTCATTCGCAGGCTATGTTGCTGCCTCAGAAGCCATGGCGAACCTTATCAATGACGAGACGCGGATCATTCCGGGTCATGGCCCGCTTTCGACCAAGGCGGATATCATGACGATTGTCGACATGCTGAACGGCACGGTCGCAGCCGTTCAGGCAGAGATTGACCAAGGCAAAGACATTGAGGCCGTGTTGGACGCTGCGCCACTGACCCCATGGGTCGAAGATTGGGCATGGGGCTTCATTGATGAAGCCCGCTTTACCCGTCTCATTTATGCGGATCTGACAACCGACGCTGAATAGAATTCAGTTCGGGCTGTCTTCCTCAGGGCGGTTCTCGGACATGCGAGGATCGCCCGCTGGAATAATCACTTCATCATCCAATGCATTCCATTCGACCTCGAGCATAAATGCCCGCAAATCCGCGATGGATTGCACCGCATTCTCTTCTTGCGGCAAATGGCCGACGGCGTCGTAGACAATGACTTTCGCGCCCGGAATGGCATCGCCAAATTTTTGCGCACCGGATACGGGGACCAAATTATCGTCGCGCCCCCACATGGCGAGCGTCGGGACCGAAATCTGCGATATAGTCTCGACTGTCGCATATTGGCGCTCTCCGGCCATAATCGATAAGAGCGTAGCACGATGGCCTGGCGCACGCGACAAGGCGACATAGCGATCTACAAGCTCGTCGGTGACAAAGGATTGATCTGTGTAAGAGCCTTCGAGGCCAGACCGGGTCAATGACGTCATATCCAGATCTTTAAGGACTGCCTGCGCCAGAGGGTTTGCAAGTAAGGTAAAAATGAATGGCGAATCGTCGCCCTCTCCTTCTTCCTCGGGCCATCCAGAGGCCGCGACCAAGACCAAGCCGTCTAAGGTTTCGGGATGCGCGAGCGCATATTTCCAAGCTGTATTCCCGCCCATGGAATTGCCCGCGAGCGTAAACCGCTCAACGCCAAGACTATCGGTAACGTCGTGCACAACCTCCACAAAGCGATCGATATTCGCGTTTGCAGGATCTTCTGCGCGTGACAGACCGTGTCCCGGTAGATCCAATGTGATCACGCGGAAATCAGCCTCCAAATCTGATTTCCAGGCGTCCCAAGTGTGCAGTGAGGCTGAAAAACCATGGACCAAAACGATCGCTGCCCGGTCTTGTGGACCGGTATCCGTGAAGTGGATTTTCAGGCCATCATCTAAAGTCATAAATTGACTATCCGGCGTGGCGTAAATCGTTTCCAGCGTATCATAAGGAATATCCGCACGCCGAAGCGCCAGCCAGCCAGCCGCAAGTACGGCAACAATGGTCAGAATAACGGCGAGCGTTCTGCGTAACATCCGAGTACTCCAATAGGCCCCACTGTCGTAAAACCGTCAAAAATTAACCCTGTCAAAGAAAACTTTCACTCCCCGCAGACCGAACAGTCCGGGTTCGGACGAAGTTTTAAAATCCGCGTTTCGCTGGTGAGCCCATCAATCATGAGCAATCGGCCGATGAGTGGCTTTCCGGCACCCGTCAGTAGCTTTATCACCTCGAGCGCCATATGCGTCCCGACGATGCCGGTGAGCGCACCGACCACACCGACATCGTCGCAAGCCTCAGCTTCGGGTGGCAGCTCTGGTACAAAACACTGATAACAAGGCGCGTCGGCTTGAACACCCGACGCATAGACGGACACCTGTCCGCTCCAGCGGCTCGCCGCACCTGAGACCAATAGACGTCCGGATTGGTGCGCCAATCGATTAAGCTCGAAGCGGGTTTCGAAATTGTCGGTCGCATCAATCAAAATTGAACCCCGCGGCGCGGCCCGATCATCGAAGCGCTGATGGACAAAACGAATCTCAAGATCGGGATTCTGCGCCCGCAGCCTTTGCGTCAAAGTTTCCGCTTTCGGGTACCCGATTTCGGCATCGGCAAATTGAACCTGGCGCTGCAGATTAGAACGATCGACGGCGTCATCGTCCCAAATTTCGATGGCCCCCACGCCAGCGGCTGCGAGATACATCGCACAAGGCCCGCCAAGCGCGCCTGCGCCGATCAAAGAGACGCTCGCGCCTTGTAATTTTTGCACGCCCGGTCCGCCAATCTCCTTCAGCAGAATGTGGCGCTTATGACGGTCAAGTTGCTCTGCAGATAAAGCCATACTGTTCGTCTTAAGCCCTGGAACAAATTGTGGCGAGCCTTGAATGTCGGGACTTTTTTTGCCCAGAGATCGGCACAATTCATCTCAAGCCTGACAAAAAGTCTTACTAAAAGGTTAACGAGTAATTAGGGTTCCTAACTGGGAGGACGGCTGATGTATGATGAAACGCCGGGCGCGGCGAATACGCTGGATGAACAGGATATTGTTGCCCTGACGAAGCGCCCCAGCGACGCGTATAATGAAGTCATCCTGCAAGCCGATTACACCACGCGCGCGGCCCTGAGTTTCTACCGCTTCCGGCAATTGGGCGGGGACTATCACCTGCCGCGGAAGAAGAAGCAAAAAGCTTCAAACAGCCCGCAAGGAGGTGAAACCGAAGCCAGCCCACGGCATGAAAAGCTAAAGCTCAACCAAACCACCGGCCGCGGCGTCCATTACATTTCCAGCCACCCCAAAGTGCCAATGCTGCAAATGTCGATCATTGCGCTGATGATCATCTTTGAGAGCGCGGCGAACGCATATTTCTTCGCGAAACAGAGCGAATTCGGTCTCGCCGGCGGTATTTTTCAAGCCGCGGCGGTGTCACTGGCAAATGTCGCGACGGCGTTCTTTATCGTCGGCTATTGGGGGATGCGGCACATTTCGATGCCGATTGACTGGGAGAACATTTTCTCGCGTCGCAACCTATATGTCTTGATGGGGCTGATCGCGATCATTATCGGCCTGTCATTGGTCTTTTTGGTCAATCTATCGGCGGCGCATTATCGCAACATCCTTGATATGCAGGCCTTGGGACAAAGTCTGCCAGAAGGTTTGCCAACCACGGTATTCCCGCATTTCATTGTTAATCCCGCGGTTTGTGAGGAAATTCTCAAGTCTCCGCTGGGCGACACAATCGGCAGTGCGGCGACAAATGCGATGTGTCGACCATTTGCCCTGCACTCTCTGGACGCCATGGTCTTGTTTGCCCTCGGGCTCGCCATCGCCGCCTTCGCCGCTTTTGAGGGCCGCCGGCGCGACTCGCCCTTCCCTGGCTTTAGCGATGCCGCCCGAGGACTCGAACGCGCGCGGGTTGAGCTGCGGGACGCACTTTATGATTTCGAAGACAGCTATGAAGACATCAAAGAGGTCGTGCTTGAGGTCAAATATGGTGAAGACGAGATGGAGGATAAAAAGCTCAGCCCACGCGAAAAAATGATCATTCACCGCACCATGGCGGAAATGATGGCGCCCTACCAAGAATTGTTGCGCACCACCGATGATGGCTTGTCAGATGAGTTCGGACTCGAGCATAAGATTATTGACCAGTTCAAAGCCAAAACGGGGCAGTAATGGCGCGGCGGCGGCGATCGAGACAAAAGAAACAACGCAATCAGGCGATATTGAATTTCGTCCTGGCCGGCCTGGCTGTGGTCATTATCGGCTTCGCCTTCTTCGCGCTCCAGCCAGCGCCATACGATGAACTGACTCTTTGTGAAATCTCAGATGAATTGCCCCCGCATACGGCGGTCATCATCGACAAAACAGATGAGTATAGCGAACAGCAGGCGAGCCTCATCGCGGCCACGATCCGCCGTACGCGCGACCGCTTAGAGATTGGCGAACGCCTGACTCTATTCGAGCTTGATCAAGACGGGCAATTCGATCCGCGCGGCGAGTTTTCTTTGTGCAATCCTGGCCGCGGCGACCAAGTGAATCCCCTCTTCCGAAATCCAGAACAAATTGAAGTGCGGTTCAATGATAAGTTCGACCGGCCATTGGAAACCATTTTGGAAGACTTGGTGACGCCAAAAGAAGCGCCCAATAGTCCGGTTCTTGAAGCGCTTGCGCGCCTTGGCCAAACCGATGCTTTTTCACGCCGGGCGCCGCAGCGACGAGTCGTCATCATCTCCGACATGCTACAGAATTCCGACCTCTTCACGATCTATGGTGGAGGCGGAGCGCTTCCGGAGACTATGCCCGATGCGATCGCCGTAGCCGACGGGACCATGCGCCGATTTGGGGACAGTCTTAATGGCGTCGATCTCGAAATTCGGCTGATCCCACGCCAGCGTTATGTCGATATGCAACGCGGCGCGTTGAAAGCCTATTGGGATGAAGTTTTTCGCGAGCTCGGTGTCAGCGTCACTTGGCGCGACCTTTAAGGATCTCCGACCCGAAAAATGGCCATGCCATCATAGCCTTTCTCTCCAACCGTTTGCATCGCCGTCATCTGCACATGATCGAGTGTGCGGGCAAAGGCGATCATGTCTCGAACCCCTTTGACGCTATTCTCTTGGCTTTGCGCATCGAGCACGGCGCCGCCGCGGACAATATTGTCCGCGACGATCACGCTGCCGGGCTTTGACATTTCTAAGGCCCGTTCCAGATAGTTTTTATGATTGACCTTATCGGCGTCGATGAACACGAAATCGAAAATCGAACCGGCGGCGCGCTCTTGGTTCAAGACATCCATGGCGGGACCGACCCGTAGCTCAATCCGGTCGCCAAATCCGGAGCCATCAATATTCGCCTGAGCGATTTTTGCGGTGCGTGTATCTATCTCTGTGGTTAAGAGCCTGCCCGTGTCGGGCAAAGCCCGGGCCATGGCGACGGCGGAATATCCACCCAGACACCCGATCTCAAGCACCGTTTTAGCCCGACTCATTTGGATCAACATGGCCAGAAAACCCGCTTGCAACCGCGTCACAGCGTGCGGCACAAGACCATTTTCTGTGCTGGCCTGGGCAATTCTATCCAAAATTGGGTCCGGTTTCAGAAAGTTTTGCTCAAAATAGGCGTCAATCTGGGTATGAATTTCAGTCTGCATACGCGTTAAACTTCCTTAACGATGTTACGCTCTTGAGCCGTCGGAGAATCCCGCTTACGACTTATTACAGAGTGTAGAGTTTTAAGTTCACAGGACAAAATGCCCGCCACCCATTTGCGTCACGTGACGCTCGTCTGGTTAAGCCTCACTGGTATCGCCCACGCTCAGCAAGATGGCGTGGTTTCGTTGTCCGCCGATCTCCCCGCTGGAACCATTTATGAATCCAGTCGCCAGGACGTCACCCTCCCGGTTGCATCAGACGAACGACTGCCCACAGACACAGACGCCGCGGTGACCATCCCGGTTGAAGATCTCGCAACGCCAATGCGCTGCATG
>JABSQA010000070.1 GCA_013213825.1 Henriciella sp. | reverse complement strand
GATTTTTGCGACCCTGATTATGGTATCGTCACGGCGATCGGAAACGCGCACACAGAACGGTTTGGCGATATCGCCACGATTGCCAAAGCCAAATCTGAACTCGTTGAACATGTCTGCGCCAAAGGCGGTACCGCGGTCATTCCGCACGAGATTCTTGACCATGAGCCCTTCGCCGAACTCAAGACGCGGTATCCGAAACTTGTGCTGACCGTCGGAGACCTGGCCGAAGCCGATTTTCAGATCTTGTCAGCAGAGCTCGAGGACAGCAATTGGGTCATCAAAATTCAAGATTGCAGATCAGACAGCGCACCTCCACTGATATACACGCTGCCACTTCTCGGCGATCACAAAATCCTCAACTCAGCGCTCGCTGTCGTATTGACCTATATCGTTCAGCCCGCCGCCGCCTCTCGAATTGCCGCCTTTTCTAAAGATGTTGAGCAAGTTCAGCATAGGCTTCAAAAGGTCGATAATCCGGGCCAACCCTTGGTTCTGGATGATGCTTACAATTCCAATGAGATCGGCTTTAAGAACGCGGTTTCCGTTTTGCGTGAGCTGGCCGATCATCGCGATGGCAAAGCCATTCTGGTCACCCCCGGCGTCGCGGAACTTGGCTTGGAGCATGACCGTGTGCATGGACGTCTGGGTGAATATGCGTCGCAGCGTTGCGATACGATTATCGCGATCAATCCAGACCGGATCGGCGCGTTTGTTGAGGCGATTGACTCATCTAAAACTGATTTCCACACCCGTGCATCTTTTGCCGATGCACGGCGTCTGGTCAGCGAGATCGCAACTGAAAAAGATGTGGTCTTGTACGAGAATGATTTGCCCGACTTGCTTGAAGAGACCCGACTTCTCTAGGCGGAGGTGGAAGCGCGGTGGATGCGGTTCAAAGCTTCATGCAGCTGATTGATCGGCGATGCTAAATCTTCGTCCAAGGGCTGTGTCCAGTCTTCGGAATGGAAACGGGCCAGCGCAACATCACGGGCGCGGCTGACACGGCTTTTGACGGTGCCAGAAGAACAGCCGAGCACCTCACCCGCCTCTTCATAGGTAAAGCCAGCTGCAACAACCAGCAGGAAAGCGTCCCGCTGCGCGTCTTTCAATGATCGCACGGCTTGCAACATACGCGATAGGTCCGACCGCGCCCCAAGCGCGTCATCCGCGATATAGTCGTCTTCGAACCGCGTCGAAGCCTCTTCGCGGCGGCGCTTATCATGCCGCGTTTGAGAGTAAAACTCATTGCGAACAATGCGGAACAACCAACCGCGTAGGGGACCTTTTTCGACGTCGAAACTTTCGCGCGCTTGCCAGGCCCGAAGGCAGGCATTTTGTACAATATCGTCAGCTTGCGTGACGTCGCCGCAAAGCAAGCGCGCATAGGCACGTAGGTCAGGTAGAAGGTGTTCAAGCTGGTCCGAAAACATCGCGAAATCTCTATTATTCAACCTATGTTAGATTTGGTTACCTAATACTTAGTTTCCAAAATCGACGACAAATTGAATTTTAACTTCTGCAGAAAATTCGCCTCTGAGGCGAGTGCGATCACGCCCTCGCAGCGAAAGGAACTTTAAAGCATTGATATATTTTAACAATATACGAGAAAATGCTATTCGAAAATACTACCAAAGTGTAAACCATCATACACTTCGATGATTTCGATTTTGATTTGAAACAACTTCAAGTCGAACAAACTTTCTAAGTTATTAACACTATTTACCTTTAATTAACCAACGACGCGGAGAGCTGGAATTGGGAAAGGGTTGATCGATGTTTGCGGCTGAACTTGAGAAGATAATTCCAGATTTGCGCGCCTATGCACGAATGCTGTGCGGTGATCCAGCACGCGCAGATGACATTGTCCAAAATGCCTGTTTGAAGGCCTGGGATGCGCGCACCTCTTTTGCGCCGGAGAAAGGCTCCTTCAAAGGCTGGATGATGACCATCACGCGCAATGAGTTCCTACAAGATGTGCGCAAGCAGAAGCGTATCGACTGTTACGCACCGAGCGATCTTGAAGATTGGCTGGTCGAAGAGTGTCAGCTGTCAAACCAAGCGGAGTGTTCCGAGGCCATCGGTCAATTGTTCCAATTGAGCCGCGAGCAACGCGATGTGTTTATTCTCGTCGTTGCAATGGGCTACTCCTACGAAGAGGCCGCAAATATCTGCGCCTGTTCAATTGGCACGATTAAAAGCCGGATCAATCGCGCCAGAGCCAATCTGGCAATCATCCGCGACCGCGCAACAGACTCAGATGACATCCCCGCATCCCCCGCGATCCATAGCATCAATGATCTCTGCGGCTATGCCGAACAATTGGTCCACTCCGCCGCTTAAGGCGTGAGGACGTATCGCGGTATCCGATTTGGAAGAAGTGTCGCCATCGGCCCTTTAGGCCCTCATCCTGAACGTGTCCGCCTTCCTGACGAAAGTCAGGGCCCATAGCGGTTGAGGCCATCAGCCAGCCGCCGTGGGTGCCAGCTTCCGCTGGCAATGCGGGTAAGAGCGTTTGTCATTCTGGACGTAGAAAAGCGGTGAGTCTGGATCCAGATTTTTTGGAGCGTGGCAAAACATTCACACAATTCTCCTCCGACGATCCCTGCGAAGGCAGGGAGCCAAGGACGATAAGCGCCTCAAGGAAAGGAGGAGATTAAGGTCCCTGGATACCCGCCTGCGCGGGCATCTTCGGATCGTGGGTGGTTTGGGAACAAAGCAATCGATTAGGTCCGCGCCAACGCCAAGAGCGGTCACGCTCTCTCCACCGATTACCCCAAGCCAAGCGCAAACGTCAGCCGTCTCCATCGCACACATCGTCGTCCAATAAAAAATAAAAAAAAATGGAACGCTTTTGTCGTGTGAGACGTAGAGACTATGGAAACGCCCGTTTCCAAATCTCCATTATGACTGACCCGCGCTTTTGCGCGGGTCGCTTTTTTGGAACAGATGAAACGTGCCCCTAATGCGTGACAAAAGTCACGTTATGCGCATGGTGTAAACTATTTTACAACCACTGCGGGTTTATACATATTTTCACCTAAAAAGAGAAAATCTGTCGGGAGATTTGGGGATGATATCGTATCCACCGCCAAAATTTGAAGAACAAAAATCTGAAATCCTTCAAAGATATCAGATCTTAAGCGAAGATCGGTCCTCAGGACCCGCCTGCGTAGCGGAGTCGATCTCGATCGCATTGCGTGTGCCATATGTCATCGCTGCCCTAAACCCTCGCTACCGCAGTTGGTATCTCTGCGAGCACGGTTTGGACGATTATGATCCTGCCGATCTACAAACCTACTTTGCGCGCATGCATCTGTCGCAAACGCGATTTGACGTTGAAGATATGCGCGGAGAAGATTTCTTTTCAAGCAATACACGCGGCCTAAAGATTCCGAACTTTGAGTCCATGGCCGGCGTCCCGCTGACCGACCCAAATGGGAAGCGGTTTGGAACCCTTTGCGTCGCGGACCATAAGCCACGCGCCGCGATGACGGATTCTGAACTGGCATTGCTGATCAGCTTCGGACGTATGGTGAGCAATGATATTTGCGTGCGCAGCGCAGCGCGCTACGCAGTTCGCGATCTGATCGAGCTGGAGCATGAGAAATGCGACCTGTTCGAACTGGCGACGATCGATCCGCTGACCAAAGCACTTAACCGTCGCGCTTTCATGCGCTTTTCAGAACGTGAACTGGCCCGCTTTAAACGCGATAATAGCCAACTCGCCACGCTGATGCTGGACATTGATCACTTCAAACAAGTCAATGATGTGCATGGCCACGCAGCGGGCGATAAAGTGCTCGCCAAGATGGTCTCCGTCGCAGCAAGCGTTCTGCGCCAAGAAGACTTGATTGGTCGTGTGGGCGGCGAAGAGTTTGCGATTGTGCTCGTCGATGCCGACGCCAATGCAGCTATGCGGGCGGGCGAACGTATTCGCCAAGCCATTAAGCAGGTCAAGTTTCCAAGCGAAGCCGGCCCATTCAACGTCTCTGTCAGCATTGGCGTATCTGAGCCATTCTATAATGAAGCGAGTATCAATGACGCTTTGGAACGCTCTGACGCAGCTTTATACAAAGCCAAACGCAATGGCCGCGATCAAGTGGAATTGGCGACTGAGAACGCGGATATGTCTTCTCAGGTTCTGCAAAACTCCGATACTAAATTTATGACGAACTAGTCCTATCGCAGATCACTTAAACTGCGCGAACCCGGTTCAAACAAAACCGCCATCTGTCGACGAACAGATGGCGGTTTAACTTTGGCGCTTCGCAAATATCAGCGCCTCGACGAGCAGGACCTAGAGCTCATACAGGTTCATGACCGAAACGATCCGTCGGACGGCCACCATGTAAGCGGCCGTGCGAAGATCCGGGCAGTCAGGATGCTCTGCGCGAACATCACGCATCGCAATATAGGCCGCCCGCATCGTGTCATCGAGACCAGAACGGACCAAGTCGATTTCACCAGCTCCGCATTCAAGCTTCTGCTTTGTTGCGTTATCGACACCGCCAGGGATCAGCGTTTCGATTTGTTCGAACAATGCTCGGCTGCGCGCCTCTTCTTGGCGACGCTGCATCCGCCCAAAGCGCATGTGCGAGATATTCTTCGCCCACTCGAAATAGGATACGGTGACACCCCCCGCATTCGCATACAGATCCGGAATGATTGTCCGTCCACGCGCGAGCAAAATGTCATTTGCTTCCGCGGTGACGGGGCCATTCGCGGCTTCGATGATCAACCGCGCCTGGACACGACTCGCATTGGTATGGGTGATCACGCTTTCACATGCGGCTGGAATGAGAATGTCACAATCATGCTCAAGCCCGGCATGGCCGTCCTGAACAAATGTGCCGCCCTCAAACGTGTCGAGCGGACGCCGCGCGATCAGGTGAGATTTCAGAGCTTCAATATCGAGCCCGTCTTCATTGAAGATCGCACCATCGCGCTCAATAACGCCAATGATGATCGCACCGTCTTCTTCGCTTAAAAACTTGGCGGCGTGATAGCCAACATTACCCAAGCCTTGAACGATGACGCGTTTGCCCTCGAGCGAGCCAGACAGTCCAGTGGCTTTTACATCATCCTCATGACGGAAGAATTCCTGCAAAGCGTATTGCACTCCGCGCCCCGTCGCTTCAGTACGCCCGGCAATACCGCCCGCATTCAAAGGCTTGCCGGTGACGCATGCGCGCGCATTTATATCGGTCGGATTCATGCGGCGATACTCGTCCGCCATCCACGCCATTTCTCGCGCACCCGTCCCCATATCCGGGGCCGGAACGTTTTGCGACGGATTGATCAGATCGCGCTTAATCAACTCATAGGCAAAACGTCGCGTGATTTTTTCGAGCTCGTGCGGTTCCCACTCATTAGGATCTACAATCAGTCCCCCTTTGGACCCGCCGAATGGGGCTTCGACTAAGGCGCACTTATAAGTCATCAAGGCAGCCAAAGCTTCGACTTCATCCTTGTTGACTTCTATCGAGTAACGGATACCGCCTTTGGCCGGTTCCATATGTTCTGAATGGACAGAACGATAACCTTTGAAACTGTGCAATTCCCCGCGCAGGCGGACAGAAAATTGGACCTCATAAGTCGAATTGCAATTGCGAACAGCCTGAGCCACATCGTCCGGTAATTGCAACAAATCGATGGCTCGATCATACATCATATTGACGCTATCGAGGAAGCCGACGGTTAACGGTTTTTTGCTCTGGAAGTTCATTTCGCCCCACCTTTCATATCGTGAGACGACCTTACACCACATTGATTTAATTGATTATAATCCGAATTCCAAGATTCTTAGTCGGGATCAAGAAGATCGCAATATTGGTTAATAAAAGCCTCGGCATTCGATCCCCGCAGAGACGTCTCGGATTATTCAGAAATTCGCAAATCCGAAATCGAAGTGGCAATCTGCTTATAAGCTTCCGTGAGTTCCGCAGCTGTTTTCGGCTGGTGGAAAAACTCAGGCCCGCTGGCGCAATATTGTAGAACTCGGCGTCCGGCGAGCGGGGCATCCAGCGCGACAGTGTAAACCTTCACACCGGCCGATTTCATACTGTCACATAATGCTCGCGCTTGCGCATCCGACCGACCTTGTTCGGGAAAGATCTCCGCGTTGAATTCACCATCGGTCATCAAAATCACGACTTTGTCGCTATCCGGCTCCGAATAGGTCAGCGGTGCTGTGCTGCCGGTAAAGACACCATCCCAATGCTCTGAGACCAGATACCAACTCCACGCGACTCCCAAATGACCCGCGGTACCCCCACCTGCGGTTAACCGGTTGATATAAGTCGTGAGTTCATTGCGATCATTGGTCAAACCAACAGGCTCTGTCCCACGGCATTCGGTGCCGCGATACCAACTTTGGTCTGGACGATTGGGGTGACCCACTTTCCAGACCCCACCATCACGATGGTCTTCGTCTTCGACGAACCAGGCTTGGCGATGAGCGAGATACGCGCCTTCTTTAGGTTCACCATCTGTGAACTTCTCAGTGCCGTCGCGTTCCCACACACAGGTCGAGGTCAGTGTGTATTCCAACTCGACCGGTTCAGCATCCCGAGAGCGAACGATTTCGAAATCAATCGTTTCGTCAATCAGTTTTCTACCGCGCCCGCGTCTTTGGCTATAGACGCGGATCCGAAGGCTATACTCCCCTTCTCGCCATTGCCGGCCATTATAGCGCCCACGCCTGTCACCATAGAGCGCATAAGGCACCACATTCTCAATTTGATTGCGCCGTTCACGACCACGTAGCTCCAACCGCATGCTTCGAAATTGTCCATGAGCCGGGCTCGTGCTTGGGACTTTGACATCAACCGTCAAGCTTTGCGCGGTGCGGTTGCGCGCCGTCCACTCGTCAATCGCGATAACCGCATCATCGCCGAGCGGAGAGATTTCACGCGATCGGTCTGCGTCCATTAAAGTGACTTCGAGATTGTCGAGCAAATCGCCTTGGTCGGGACGCGTGCCGCTGTCCCCCGGGTCGATCGTATGCGTATAGGTTCGCGTGGCTGGAACGCCTGTTACGTCTTCAAAATAGTCCCCGGCATTTACCATTGTATTATAGGAGACCATGGCCAGTCGCGTATCTTTGATCAGCTCGGCCGGCGCATCAGGGGGCAAAAGAATGTTGATGGCTTCTTTTGCCGCGGCCTTGAGATTGACCAAACGACTGCGGCTATTCATCGACCCGGAAATATCGAACATGAACGCGACATCGAGCTTGTCGATGCCATACTCGGCCGACGATGTTGCAGCAAAATCCATTTTTTGATGCCCCAGAACGCGGGTCAAACTGGTATTTTGCGCGCATGAGACTTGCGCGCGGATCCGGTCTTCACCAGGGACAACAGCGACCGTCGCGGCATTACAATTCAGGCCTGTTGATTCGAGCGCCATTTGGGCAGCGACGAACTCTTGAAGGGCCTTGGTTACGGCAGCGTCATCTTCGCCTCTTTGCTTAACACGCGCCGCTGCGAGGACCGCTGAGTCGAGAATAACCTGAACCCGGTGCTTTTGTTTAACCGTGTTCTGAAAATCGACGGCGAAACCAACCACACCACAAATTGGAACGATTGAAAGCGCGAAAATCATCGCAACATTGCCCGCGTCTTCCCGCGCGTATTTGAACAGCTTTTTTATCATTATATCCGACCGGTCTCTCCACCAATGCCCGTCAGATCTAACATTTTAAGGTTAATTCGCGTTTCAGTAGTTTTGTTGAATTTTCACGGAAAAGTAGAAATTTTCTTGCGATTTCCAGCCGCGATCGGACGGTTTACTCTTTCGATTCGCGTTGCGCCTTAAGCCATGCCTTTAGCTTGTCGCGATCAACCAGGATCAAGGATCGTTCAGCGCGACGGATCAATCCTTGATCTTCGAGCGACTTGATCGCTTTGGAAATACTGATCCGCGTAACGGCCAAAATTTCAGCGAGCTCCGCTTGGGTGAACTCGACCGATGGACGGTGCTTAGTGATGGTCAATATCCGCTTCGCCAATCGTATGATGAGCGGTTCCTGGCGTTGCTCGCGCAAATAACTCAGGGCGACCATGAAACGCTCGGACAAATCCTTGAACAAGTATTCCGCAAACTGCGTATCTTCGCCGATTATTTTGTACACGGCGCTACGTCTCAGCAGCACGACACGGGTTTTATCCGCGGCAGCGTCGATGCGAAATGGATTGACCACTTTCAGATGCATACCCGCATGGTGGAGGACTTCTCCTTTGACGCGAAAGATCGCGGTCGGCTGAGGCTGTCCGTCTTGGAAATAGACCAGGGTGGCCTGGCCGGCCAATATGATCAAAAGATGATCATCGGTTTGGCCCAGCTCTAGAAGCGACTGATCGGTATCTGCTTCGAAAAACTCGCCATGGGATTTGATCAAATCCCATGTAGTGTCAGACAATGCCTCTAATCGATCACTGTCGATCGGGGAGACTTGCCGCATCATATTGCTACGCCGCGCGCGTTTTGAGGGTGTCGGTGCGCATTCTCACGACCAGTGCGGCGATGCCGTCAGGCGTATTAAGCGTTTGAATAGGAGCTATGGCACGCGAATGTTTCATTTTGCAACAATTGCGAAAAATCTGCTTAAGTTCAATGCCTAAAATCTTGGAAAGACGGAAAATCTGCGCCGCGCTTGCCTGTTCAGCACCATTCTCAATCGCAATGAGGGTGTCGTAGTCCATCTGCGCCTGCTCAGCGAGTGTTGAAACGGCCAAATGGCGTTCCTCTCGCGCAGCGCGCAGCGACGATCCGATTCGGATATCCAAGCTCTGTGTATTTTGTACCATTTATCCGCCGTTCCGCGCCCAAACTGAATGCAAACTAATTTACATTAATCGTCAACAGAACGTTAACGCAGCCAATGATTGGCCCCGGGAACTGCTAAATTTGAGGCAAGTTGCAAGACAGTGCTTAGCCCACCACAGCACAGGCATGGCTGGACGATTGTCGGAACGCATAATTCAAACGGGCGAAGCCGTACGGCTCAACCACGGCGGCGAACTCGCCTTCTTCCGTGCGGGCAATGCATTGCATCGTATAGGCATTCAAATTCTTCAGCGTGACATGTGCGATCACACGATCTGCCTCACACTCAAGCGCCTGTACGATCTGTACACCATGCGTGACAGTTTGCGTCTGATGGGTAAATCCGATGGCTTGGGTCAATGAGTCCCGACACGTTTCAGTATTTACAAAATCCATAAACGGCGTGGCTTGTACCCGTCCAAAACTGGCCTTGCGCAGCGTGCTATCGCCCAGTTTCGCAGCATTTGTGCAGCCGCCAAGCACGCTCAGCGCAGCTAAGCCCAAAAAGAATGTGCGTGTCGTCTTCATCTTTCGCATTTGGACCCTTCCCGCCGCAGGCCTCGCTTTAAAGGACGCGGCGAGTATGCGTGGGATCGCCGCGTCCTGTGTGCGTAATCAAGCGCATGATATCTGAGACTTTAGCGTGTCGGCCTGTGGGCAACCGGATCACGTCCCAGGACCCTGCACTATGACTGATCGACTTATCCTCTTAACAAAAAACTACCTCGAGTTGATTTTTGACGTAGATATGTGCCGTTTTCTGCGTTCAGCCTTCGAAAAAGTAGGATATTTTCAACTTAATGTTGAAAATACTTAACCATCTGATTCGAAACCACAGGGGCGAGCGGATGCAAGACGCCTTCGATTTAGTCATCATAGGGAGCGGTCCCGCAGGCCGTCGTGCAGCGATTCAAGCCGCTAAGCTCGATAAACGCGTGCTCGTCATTGAGAAACACGCCCGTGTTGGCGGCGTATCCGTCCATTCCGGCACAATTCCCAGCAAAACCCTGCGTGAGACCGTGCTGAATCTGTCGGGCTGGCGTGAGCGCGGTTTTTATGGCCGGACCTATAAAGTCAAAAACAACATCACTGTTGAAGATTTGCGGCATCGTCTGGGGCAAACCCTCAATCATGAAGTTGATGTTTTAGAGCATCAATTCAGCCGGAATGGCGTTACATTGGCGAAGGGCTACGCACGCTTTGTCGACCGGCATCAGGTCGAAGTGACCCATCCGGATGGCCACCGAAAGACGTTTCGTTTCGAAAAGGCGCTGATCAGCGTCGGCACCAAACCTTATCGACCTGACAATATTCCATTCGACGGAACACAAATCTTAGACAGCGACGGGATTCTCGACATCCCTAACCTGCCCCGATCTTTGACCGTCATCGGCGCCGGCGTGATCGGGATGGAATATGTTACCATTTTTAGCGCACTGGATATCTCGGTGACGGGCATAGAACCCCGCGCGCACATTCTCAGCTTTATCGATGATGAGCTGATCGCCGAATTCACGCATGAATTGCGAGATCGCGGGATGAAATTACGCCTGGGCTGCCGGGCGGAGAAAGTCTCCCGTGAAGGGCGCAATTGTTTTGTCGATCTCAGCGACGGCCGCCGGGTGAAGTCTGAAATGGTGCTCTATGCCGCCGGTCGCGTCGGTGCTTCCGCCGAACTTGGTCTGGATGCGATTGGATTGACCTCAGACTCAAGAGGGCGACTAAAAGTCGATCCGGAGACATTCGAAACGGACGTACCCGGTATCTATGCTGCGGGCGATATTATTGGCTTTCCCAGCCTCGCTTCAACATCGATGGAACAGGGACGCATTGCGGTCTGCCATGCGTTTGATCTCAAAGATGCGCCAAAGCCGGAACACTTTCCTTATGGCATTTATGCGGTGCCCGAAATTTCCACGATTGGTTATTCAGAGCGTGAATTGCGCGAGAAGCGGATCCCGTATGAAACGGGCGTCGCTCGATTTCGCGAAACCTCACGCGGTCACATTATGGGCCTTCAGCGCGGCATGCTGAAAATGTTGTTTCACCTGGAAACACAGAAAATTCTTGGTGTGCACATTGTCGGCGAAGGGGCCACAGAGCTCATTCATATCGGCCAAGCCGCTTTGGTCCTGGACGGGACTTTGTCTTACTTCATCGACAATGTCTTCAATTATCCGACCTTGGCGGAGGCGTACAAAATCGCAGCGTTGGACGCGTGGAACAGGATCTCCCTGCAACCCCCGAAAACCACCGAACAGACAGACTCCCCACCCGAGACCGAGCTCTCGGTAATTAATGGATAGAGGCTAGAATGCAGATAGACCCGCCTAAAACCAAACTTCGCTTGAGTCCGTTTACGCTTCTCGCTGTGACCGCGCTCGCCGTGTCGAACCTGTTTGTCGGCTTGCTGCAAGGCAACTCATTCTTGATCTTAGCCAGTAGCCTGATCTCAATCTGCTTTGCTCTGGTCTATGCGGCGCGTAGCGGCATGATCCCATCGACTTGGATCGAGGATCTGTGGCCCGAAGACACCGACAAGGATGACGAAGCAAAGCCTGAGCCCGGCCCGCGATCAAAATTTCCTCTTTGGATGTTTGTCGCGCTCATTTTCGTGGTGATGCCGGCAATTCTTTTATTCCTGCAAACGGCAGAGACATAAGCAATTGTGTACGCAATCCCACAATTCAATTTAAGATTGAATTTACAGTCTTGGGTCTATGGTTTCATCAGGGACGAATTCATGACCAGAAAACCAGACCCAAGTGTTGATTATCAAATTGGACAGCGCATACGCTCGGCGCGAATCGAAGCGTCGATGACGCAATCTGATTTAGGCCAAGCCTTGGGGTGTTCGAGCCAACAGATCCATAAATATGAACGCGGCAGCAACCGCGTGTCAGCTGGAACACTGTTTATTATCGCTGAAGCGCTCGGGCAAAATCTCGAATGGTTTTTTCTCGATGCGAAAAAGCCAGATGCCGTCCAATTCAGTGGATCATATCAAATCCATTAAATCGCCTATCAGCATTCCAGTTCGCTTCCACGGGGCGCGTCCGAAACGATCAATGTCGTCTCCCGCGCCATCCGCGTGGCATATCCGGATCGCTGCAACGTGTCCTGCAAGCGCTGAAATTGCCGCTCTGCTGCAACGCCAGCCAGCTCGATCGAAGCCCCAGCATGGCGGACAATGAACTCAATCAATCCGCTTGGCAGCTGTGCGCCGCGCTCTGGAAGAAAAAAGATGGGCTCATATCGCCCCACGCGAACCCCAAGCCCGCCAAAGCCTCGGCCATCTTTGCACTGAAGAAAAGCCACAGGCCGCTGTTCGACACGCGCGTGACTGATCAATTCGTCAATCTGAGTTGAAACTTTAGAGACCGCGATTGGGTCGATCGCCTCAAAATAATTACTCAATACTAATACACACATTTACGCCGCCACGTTGCGAATATCGCCTCCTCGTTCGCGCGATGCATCTAACACACCAGGCTCGTCCCAAGCGCCCTCTGGTCGGATCATTTGGTACGGATCGGAATTGTACCGAATGGCCTCTGGATGCGCCGCGAGCGGGATTTCAATTTCATAATACTCATAATCCGAGAAGACCAGCGCCGGACGATCTTTAAGAAGATTACAATTCAGTGTTCGGGACCAAAGCGGCCAAAGCCGGGCTTGAATTTGTGCGGTCATGCGCCGGAACCCTTTGCGTGCGCCAAGCTCGAACGCCGCTGCGAGCATAACTTTCACGACGCTTGTGCCGCGATATGCGGGTAAGACGCAAACCCGTTCGACCTTTCCGAAGCCGGCAAACCAGCGCAAGCGAAGGGTTGCAATCGCCTGTCCATCCGCGAAGGCCAATAGATGAGTGGCACACAGATCATTGCCGTCATATTCTTCATCAAACGGACAGTCCTGCTCGGCCATAAAGGTGATCGAGCGTAAGGCGACCATTTTCTGATAAGCGTCGAGCGTCCGGACCAATTCGATTTGAAACTGTTCGATCGCCTCCGGTCGCAATGGACGCGACAAGCCGGACTGTCCAATTTCGCTGATCGCCAACATTTATGCGACTTTCCGCGTGGGAGCTGACAGTGCGCCCTGCATCCACAATTTATCAGGTCCGAAGCCAGCGGGCGCTAAGCCGAGGCTTTCCATAGATCGAGCGCCATCTTCGGTCGCGGCGCGTGCGAAACACGGCACCTGGCTGAATATGCCCATACGAATGACGCCAGCGCCGGTCATCACGGCCTTGCGCGCTTCATAGGTGGATCCCGCATAAATCCCGATATAACAGCCCGCACACGTCTCGCCCGCCGCGGCGATATGCTGATCCGCCGGATTGCCAGGTTGGAACTCATTTGCCTGCAAAGCGGTCAAACCTGCTTCTGAAAGTGGCACGCACAAAACCAGGCCTTCAATCGGATCGCCATAGGCCCATGCGGAGATCTTGGTCGCATTATGGACGCGCTCAATCGTTGGCGCATCGGCCAGTCGATCATTGATCAATCGCTCTCCGAGCTCGACCAGCACTGGGATTTCTTCCGACGTCGCACTGCGCCATCCAAAGCCGCCCATGAGCTCATTCATTTGATCAAGGTCGACGATAAAGGGATAGAAATCGAGGGATTTTGGCTGTGCAGACATTCTATTACTCCTTGTAGGCGAACAAGCTTGCACGATTCATCCGTATGCGATGCAGACAGAATCGAATTGGGGTAGTACAGAAATCGTATAAGAGGCGATGGATGTTTGAAAATCTGGACTGGGATAAGTTAAAAGTCTTCATTGTTGTTGCCGAGCTTGGCAGCATGAATGCGGCAGCGACGCGGCTCAAAGAGACCGCGCCGACAGTCTCGCGTAAAATTGACGAGCTGGAGCGCACGCTAAATGCGCGCCTCCTTTATCGTTCGCCACGCGGTGTCAGCCTGACCGAAGCGGGACGGAAAGCCTTGCGCTATGCAGAGATTATGTCGGATGCTGCAGATGGGCTTCGAAGCGATGTCCTAGATCATGACCTGCCGGCGGAAGGCCCGGTCACACTTTGCGCTGGCGATGGTTTGGCGGCGCATTGGATCGCCCCGCATTTGCCAGACTTTCACCTGCAAAACCCAAAAATTGAATTGCGGCTGGTGACCACCGATCGGCCCGACAATGATTTGCTTGATGACAAAGCCGACATCTCAATTCAGTTCCAAGAACCGGGCGGACGACAAGACCTCGTCTCAAAGCGTCTCGGTATCTTACATTACATCTTCTGGGCATCGCCTGAATATATTCGCACATTCGGACACCCCACGAGCGTATTCGACATGCATGAGCATCGCTGCATCATACACTCAGGATACGTCAATCAAATGGAGCGCTGGGCGCCGAAGGCCCAGCAATTCCGTGAATTGATTGATTTCGCTCTGGTCACAAATTCCGGATCGGTCATGTTAGAAGTGTGCGCGAATGGTGGCGGGATCGCGCTAATGCCGACCTATGTGGCAGATCTCAAAAAGAACCTCGTGCCGTTAAACCTGCCGGAAGTCGCGCCGATTCGGTTTTGGCTGGCCTATCCGGAGCGTGTCCGACGGCTTGCGCGCGCTCAAATTGTGATCGATTGGCTACGCGGATTATTTAATCAACGCACGACGCCTTGGTTCAAACCGAACTTTGTCCATCCCCGGACCATGGAAGGCGATTCCACACCAACTGTATCAATTGCAACAGATCTGACCTCTCCCCCTGTGGGTTAAATGGGGGACAGAAGTCCGATTAATAATACCCAGTATTACAGAAATTATGTAACCCACGCGGTTGCTTGAACATATAGAGATCGGCTCCAAGCTCTATAAAGGGAAAACAATAAGAGCTTGCAGAATGCCCGGCGAAAAGGAGAGCCCTCCGAAACGGTCCGACCGTTGGCGGTATGATAAACCGCTGAGCGATGCTCTGCGCGAGCAATATAAGCAAGTTCTACGGGAACCGGTCCCGGAAAGGCTCAAAAAGCTGATCGAAGAGCTCAAAGAACGAGAGCGCAAGGAACAGAAAGACTGAGTCGTAATCGCCTTTTGGTTTGCGATCTGGCGCCTTGTTTCAAGAAAAATCAAAAAAAGTTCAGAATACGGGAACAAATTTTCGTGATCGCGCATTGCACAGCTAACAGGTCAAAATCGGCCTGAGCTAAAGAGCGAAAGGACGAACCCATGGGGATCAATAACCTGATTGATCGTGAACTGCCGCAATGGACGAAATCTGTCCGCCGTCATGCGCATTTCTCGCAATCCATTGAGACCGAAGAATTGGCCGACGCAGAACTGGACCTACAATTAAGCATCATTGATGCCCTTAGCGACAAAGCTGCGACCAGCCCAACGGATATGTTGCTGAAACTAAAACTGTGGGAGTCTTACGTCGCCCCCAATGGCGATCACACAAATCTGCCAACAGAAGCCCAGCTTATTTTCTCCGTCATCAATGATTTGGAAGCATTCGTTGACACGCGCGGCGCGTCAATGGTCGAATTTGAACATGCACCATGGGCCAAGGTCAGCTAACGCTGACCCTGCCTGGTTTGAAATGCAAATTGAGGGCGCTTAGCGCCCGCCAGCCAAGCGAAGAACTTCGCGTACTGGGCCGAGATTAGAACTCTGGCGTAGATCAAGCAGAAGATTCATGCAGTCATTGAATTCGCTCGACTCTTTGCTCTCATCGCCAATCTTATCGACCACTTCTTCGTCAAAGAACCAGCTAATGTGTAAGCCAAGCACTTTCGAAATTTCATATAGCGTGCCCGCCGAAACCCGATTGACCCCTTTTTCGTATTTTTGAACCTGCTGAAAGGTCAGGCCGATTAAATCGCCCAATTGGCCTTGGGTGAGTTTGGCATCGCGACGGGCTTGCCGAATGCGACGACCAACTTGATGGTCCACGTGGGACGGTGTCTTGGCGCTCATTTGTATCTCCATGCATTCCGGTGGCGCGTTATAATTGAATTTACCACTCTTCGCGCTGAGATAGTATGTGAACTATTATGAAGAGAACGTAAACTGGTTTACGCTCACCCTGGATTTTGCAGCATTGACTGGGAATGTAGCGATTTTCGTAAGTCAGCTTGGATCGCCTCAGCCTGTGATTTCAGGGTGCTTATCTGGCGAATCAGGGCGTCGCGCCGGTGCTGAACATAATTTAGGTATCCATGGGCAACGCTGATTCGTCCAAATCCATCTGGTTGCGAATCGACGCGTGCGAGGTCAGCCGATAGGTCCGCAAGCTTTTGCTCTAACATCCGAATCTGACCGAGCGTTTCCGCCAAACGGCGTTCTTGGTCTTTTTGCTTCAGATTTAGGAGCTTTGGAATATTGGGATCAATTGCTGTCATTTCGCGGCCTCAAATGTTGGCGCACACGATCAACATACTGGATCGCTGCCGCGACCGCAGCAAAGTGCTCTTGCTTAATTTCTTCATCAATTTCCACCAGTCGATACAGCGACCGCGCCGTCGGTGGATCGCGATAGATGGGCACATGATTGGCCTGTGCCACTTCGCGAATTTTGGCCGCTAGGTGATCAACACCCTTGGCCACACAAATCGGCGCTTTATCGCCTTCAGGATCCCATTTAAGCGCCACAGCATAGTGTTCTGGGTTGACCATAATCACCGTCGCGGTTTCGACATTCTTCAACATATCGCCGCGGGTAATCTGCGTCCCGCGTTCCCGGCGTTGCTGCTTCAGATGTGGATCCCCTTCGTTTTGCTTCATTTCCTTTTTGACTTCTTCGCGGGTCATTTTCAGGCGATTGGCATGCAGGTAGCGCTGCAAAGGCACATCCAAAAGCGCTAGGGCGATTTGAAAGGCCGCGAAAAACAGGATCAGTTTGAGTATTTGCGCTAGTGTGAAGTCCGCCAGCTGACCGCGCCCCATGGCGCTGCCCGCGTAAAACTCATTGGCGAAATAGATCAAAAAGTAAGCCGCGATAAGCCCCGCAAACGTCATCTTGGCCGCATCTTTGAGGAAATCCAAAAGCCCCTTAGCGCCATACTTGTTTTTGATATTCTCAACCGGATTGATTTTTTTCATGTCCGGTTGAACTTTTTTGGTCGAGAACGCGATGCCTTGCTGCAAGATCAAAACCAGCAAGACCGACGCAGCCAGCACCAAAAACAAAGGCGCGAGCGAAATCATCAAGTCGCCCATGACTTTGCGCGTCTGCGAGCCCTGGTCATTGAAAATATCAGCCGCATAGCGATCCGCGTGATAGAACATGCTGGTAAAGCTTTCGCTCAGCGCTTTCGAACTGATCGATAGAAACACCATAATGCCGAGACCAATGCCGATGATGAGACCTGCCGCATTGGCCTCTTTGGACATTGGAACATCGCCATCCTCCCGCGCCTGTCGCAGGCGCTCATCGGTGGCATCAAATTCCTTTTCGCCGGACTGGTCCTGTTCCTCTGCCATTGCCTATAACCACACAATCAGCTGACTGATTTGATCCTGCCAAACCATCAGCATCGCCCCGATTGAAATCGCTAACAGGAACAGACCAGCCCCGACCAAGAATGGCGCGCCGACAAACGCCACCATCATTTGCGGCATGGCTTTGTTGATGAAGCCCAAACAGACATTGTAGAGCAGGTTCATCGCCACGAATGGCCACGCCAGCAGGATCGCAAAGGCAAACGCCGCATAAATGCTATCAAACAAAAAGGCTTGAGAGACCCAGGAACTGTCCCCGATCTGGATCGTCTCATAAAGACCAATCCAACTCGAAATAACTTCGACATGGAAATTCATCGAGAATAAGAGCGCGGCGCCGGCCATGGATAGAAGATTGGCGGGTGCTGTCTGGGATTCATTCTCGAGCGCCACACCCAATGGCTGCGCCAAACCAATGCCTTGCGCGATGACAC
>JABSQA010000007.1 GCA_013213825.1 Henriciella sp. | reverse complement strand
ATCGGCGGCGGGGGCTACGATGGTGGGAATTCTACCGAGCTGCACAGCGGACTCACCGAGGTTGAGATAGTTTTCACCATGGCGACCGGCAGTAGGAGTATTACGGGGGAAGAGGCTGAGGCTGAACCCGTCAAGGTCGAGATGAAACTCTCGCTCCCTAACGAAATTGATCCTCTAGAAGTTCATAGGCTTGAGACACCGATTGGCGCCATCAATGCTCGCTTCGAAAAAGTCAGAGATATGTAATGGAATCCCGAGATTACTTCGACATCGCTATTGCCGTTATAACGATCGCAGCGATCATTATTGGTCCAATTGCAGCTGTTAGGATCACACGCGAGATTGATGATCGGCGTGCCGCGACAGCTCGGAAGATGGAAATATTCAGAGCGTTGATGAAGACCAGGCGAGAGCGTCTTGCCTACGAGCACGTGGCAGCGCTCAATTTGGTGGAAGTCGAATTTTACGGGATAGAGCCGGTCATCAACGCGTACTCCCAATACATAGAACGCCTCTATGAAAAAGCGCCTAGCGATCCGGCTGAGAATTCAAATTTCTGGAACAAGCGCGGAGAAGACTTTGCCGAGATGCTAAAGCACATGGGTGAGCATCTAGGGTACAATTTCGACAAGATGGATTTGAACCGTTTGTCATACTCGCCAGCAGGGTGGGAAAACGACGCAACGCTCAATCGAAACAATCAGCATCTTTTGAACGAACTCCTATCTGGTCGGAGAACGCTGGCTGTCACTGACACTAAATTGCCATTGAAATCGCCATTTCCGCCGCCGCCTACGAGCGAAGAATAATCGTTGCGTCACACAAATTGTCACACAAAACAGTTTGCCAAAGTGGCGCGCGCAAAAAAATGCTAATAATTACAGCGCTCTGAGGGATTGTCTGAAAAGTGGCGGTGAGACAGGGATTCGAACCCTGGAGACGGGGATACCGCCTACACGCGTTCCAGGCGTGCGCCTTCGACCACTCGGCCACCTCACCGTGAGCCGGGCTGTATACTTGAGGTGGCCAATATCGCAAGCCATGACATTGCAGATGGCTGCATATGGCCCATATTGGGGGTGAATTAGATACGAGGCTGATCATGCTCTTTTCTCGCAAACCGCTTGCCCTGCCGACGCGCGACACGGCTTTGCCAGGCCGTGCTATGACCATTCCGACGGCGGACACGCATTTCGTCAATGGCCGTGATTTGAACGCACCGGCGCCGGATGGGATGAAAGAAATTGTCCTGGCCTTAGGCTGTTTCTGGGGCGCTGAACGGGTGTTTTGGCAGGCCGACGGCGTCTATGTCACGCAAGTTGGCTATGCTGGCGGCTATACGCCGAACCCGACATATGAAGAGACCTGTTCCGGTCAAACCGGCCATACAGAAGTTGTTCGCGTGGTCTATGATCCGAACGTGATGACGCTGGATGCGCTCTTAAAACTCTTCTGGGAAAGCCATGATCCGACCCAAGGTATGCGCCAAGGCAATGATATCGGCACCCAATACCGCTCGGCCATCTATACCTATGACGATGCTGATCTCGCCACGGTGAAAGCGAGTCAGGCGGCCTATAATCGCGCGCTTAGCGCCGCGGGGCGGGGTGAGATTACCACGGAGATCAAAGCGCTCGCCGCGTTTTATCCGGCCGAGGATTACCATCAGCAATATCTGGCAAAGCACCCAGCGGGCTATTGCGGTATTGGCGGGACCGGCGTGACCTGTCCAATGCCTGGCGCGACGGCGTTAGATAAAAGCGTCGATCCGCCTGTGACAGAGAAGCGTTTGCGATTGGCCAGCATGGCCTGACCCTGTTGCACGGCCTGATTGGTGGCTTGCGCGAGTTGCAAAATAGGATCGCCTTTCAAGCGCTCAACCGCGAGTTTGAGGTGATCCATGGCTTCGCGCACGCGCACCGGGTCGAAATTCGATTGAGCCTGGTGTAGTAAGGCCCGTCCAAGGTCGATTCGCGCTTGCACTTCAAAGGCGGGCAATAAGGGCTCCTCGCCGGCCAAGCGTCGGCGGCGAAGCTCGATCACTCGGCTGAGATGTTCGGAGCCTCCAAGCGCTAGCGCCATTGAGCAATAATCCGTCTCGAGCGTCAGCTGCGTGCGCTCTGGCAAAGAGTCGCGCTCTTGCAAACAGGCCATGAGGATGTCCGCGACCGGTTCCAGCTTTTCTGCCCGAAAAGCCGTGCCATCTGCGAGGCCTGGTTGTAGTGCCCGCGCGACAAGATAGGCGACTGCTTTTGAGGTGGCCTCTGGATTGGCCTTATCAATGAAAGGCAATAACCCCTCAGAATGCATCGCGTCATTTGGTTTCAGCGATCCGCCGAGCGAGAGCACTTCAACTTTGGTCGGTGTGGACTTGCCGCGCTTGCGGTGCCCCCAAAGAATCAAATCGGTGGAGGATTTTTCCAGCCACGTCGTCGCAGATGACCGTAATCCTTTGGCCCCTTTCGCACGGATGCGAGGTGCGCGCACAATTTCGAAGGGCGAGCCAAAGGTGAACAGGGCGAGATAGTCTTCTAAAGCTGCGATCACGGCTTTTGTCTGTTTCGCGCCGCGAGGCCCCATTAGGGGCGCGATCGCGATCCCAAATCCTTGCGTTGACCGGCGCTTGCGACTGGCCATGGCTGTCGAGACCAGGGCGACCAATTGAGCGCCAGCTCTGATCAACAAATAGATGGCAAACAGGACGGCAAGAATCGCCGTGGCGAGGCCGAGGCCACTCCAAATCGCAGAACCGGCGATATTGGCGTTGAACCACTCGATCAATGTTGAAACTTGCGCGGGCATAGCGAAAAGAGCCTGGAACGAAAAAAGGGTTCCCCAAATACCGCACGGAGAGCCGTTTTCGCAATGCAAAATGACTGTTAGGTCAAGAATCTACTCAATCTGAGGGTCGGGAGGTCACACTTGGCGAGGTTTCGCACTCGGTTCGCACCGTCTCCGACGTATTATTTACATCTCGGGCATGCGCTCTCAGCATTTCACGTTTGGCGCGCGGCGGCCATTGCGGGTGGCGAAGTTCTACTGCGGATCGAGGATATCGACACAACGCGTTGCCGCCCCGAATACACGCAGGCCATTTATGATGATCTTGAATGGCTCGGTTTTACCTGGCCAGAGCCCGTGCGCGTGCAATCGGAACACTTTCCCGACTTCGCCCAATGCGTCTCTCGACTGTGCGATGAAGGCTTAGCCTATCGCTGTTTTCGGACCCGCGCTGAGTTAGCGGCCCTGCAAAACCCTGCGACGCCCGGCGCCCACGCCCCGGATGAAGAAGCGGCCCTCCTCGATGAAGACCGCCCATATGCTTGGCGCTTATCTTTGCAAGCGGCGCGCGAAAAAATCGGGGCGGAATGGGAGAGCCTCTCTTATGAAGAACAGACCCCTCAAGGCGTCATCACACGGCAAGCGGACCCCGAATGTCACGGCGATATTGTCATTGCGCGAAAGGATAGCCCAAGTGCCTATCACATCGCCGCAACACATGATGATGCGCTACAGGGGGTCACCCATATTGTGCGCGGCGAAGATCTTATCGAAGCGCCGCATATTCACACGCTGCTCCAAACGCTATTCGACTGGCCGCGACCCATTTATCAGCACCACGCATTGCTCTTGGACCAAGACGGTCAGAAACTCTCTAAGCGCCAACAGAGCGTGCCGCTTGCGAGTTTACGTGCGGACGGTATGACGGCGGATCAAATTCGACAGCGTTTGGGATTTTCGTAACATGTCAGATCACTCACGCGCGCGCGAGCGCATGGCCTGGTATGGCCCGCTGCTCGTTTTGGGCGGTGGGGTTTGTATTGGTCTGGCGCCGATTGGCTTGAGGCTCGGCCTAGATGATTTGGGGCCACAGGCCATCGCGTTTTGGCGCTACACTTTGGCGCTTCCGTTTTTATTTCTTCTCGTGATCGCGACGAAGCGGCGCTTGCCGGCCAAGCCGAACCGATTTGTTGTTATTGCAGGGACATTCTTTGCACTGGATATCGGCCTCTGGCATTGGGCGCTGACCATTACGACGGTGGCGAATGCAACCTTCATTGTGAACTTAGGCAATATCTGCGCCGGACTGGTCGCTTGGATAGTGCTTAAAGAGCGCCCGACACTGATCTGGTTGATTGCTGTTATGATCGCGTTGATCGGCGCCAGCGCTTTGTCGCTCGGGGGCGCGGCAGATGGTAAAAGCAATATTCGCGGCGACTTGATCGCCCTCGCCGCTGCCGCTTTGGTGTCTTGCTATATCGTCGCTGCAAGTGTGGCGAGGCGAACTCTGAGCGGGATCGATACGATCTTCTGGCTCACGGCCGTTGAGATCTTTGTCGCGGCTTTGATGGTGATCGGCTTTCGAGAGGACTTCTTTCCGGCAAGCCTGCATGGATTCACGGTGCCGCTCTTTCTCGCCATTGTTGCGCATATTGGCGGCCAAGGTCTGATCATTACGGGACTTGGGCATACGCCAGCCGCGATTGCCGGCGTGCTCATCTTAGTGCAACCGGTCGTCGCTGCAGCGATTTCTTGGCAAATGTTCAACGAACCCTTGGCGCCGGTGCAAGCGGCTGGCGGGTTTTTGATCCTGCTTGGGATTTTCATCTCTCAGCGCGGCAAACGCGATACCGGAACGCCTGAGGCAGAAGGTGCGCCGTTATAGAATGAACTTTGACAAGTCAGCATTGCCGACCAAGTCAGACAATTGCGCGGTGACATAGTCTTCGGTGATGGTCACCGTCTCGCCTTTTCGATCCGAAGCGGTGAAACTGATTTCGTCGAGCAAGCGTTCCATCACAGTGTGCAGGCGGCGGGCACCGATATTCTCGACCGAGTCGTTCACCTTCACAGCCAGGTCGGCAAGCGCGTCGATGGCAGCTTCTTCAAATTCAAGCGTGACCCCTTCAGCATCCATCAAGGCTTGATGTTGGCGGATCAGAGAGGCTTCCGGTTCCACCAAGATGCGGCGCATATCGTCCCGCGTCAGGGCGGTCAGTTCAACACGGATGGGCAAGCGGCCCTGCAATTCCGGCAGCAAGTCTGATGGCTTTGAGACGTGGAATGCCCCAGACGCAATGAACAGAATATGGTCCGTTTTAATCGGCCCACGTTTGGTCGAGACGGTTGTGCCTTCAATGAGTGGGAGGAGATCGCGTTGGACGCCCTCGCGACTAACATCTGCGCCAGACCGGCCCGAAGCGCCCGCGACTTTGTCAATTTCATCTAGGAAGACAATGCCATCTTCTTCCACAGACCTTAGCGCTTCCCGCGCGATGGAATCCTCATCGATGAGCTTGTCGGCTTCTTCATCGATGAGGGGCTGATAAGCCTCGCGAACCGTTGTGCGAACGCGTTTCGTGCGCTGCCCCATGGCTTTGCCCAACATGTCGCCGAGATTGATCATGCTCATCGATCCGCTGCCCGGCATGTCCATCATCTGCATCGGATTGTTGGTTTCAGCCAAATCTATGTCGACGGCTTTGTCATCCAGTTCGCCATCGCGAAGCTTGCGACGGAAGACTTCCCGCGTGGATGATTGCGCGTCTTCGCCGACAAGCGCATCGAGCAAGCGCTCTTCCGCGGTGTCGCGGGCCTGATCTTCGACCGTCTTTCGTTTCTGGTCCCGCAGCATGCTGATTGCGGCTTCAACCAGGTCGCGGACAATTTGCTCAACATCGCGGCCAACATAGCCGACCTCTGTAAACTTCGTCGCCTCAACTTTAAGGAATGGGGCATTGGCAAGTTTGGCGAGGCGGCGAGACACTTCCGTTTTGCCGACGCCGGTCGGTCCAATCATCAAGATATTCTTGGGCGTGATCTCTTCGCGCAGGCCATCCGGCGCCTGCTTGCGCCGCCAGCGATTGCGAAGGGCGAGCGCGACCGCGCGTTTAGCGTCTGTCTGTCCGACAATGTGGCGATCAAGCTCTGAGACAATCTCAGCAGGCGTCAATTGAGTCATAGTTTCGTCCGGCAGGTTTAAGCTGGTTCAGGCGGGAATACCTGGCTCCATGTGCCGCCTTTTGGGAAAAATACAAGCACAGCTCTGCGTGCCGTCTTCCATCCTGCGCCGAGCAGAACGACTCCTGTTCCGATGATCATTGTCACAGTGATGAAGATATTGAACCCATCCAATCCGATCCGATTGAGTACAAAGACCAGCGTGACGATGAATGTCAGCAGGCTGGCCGCGATCAAAGCCCGGCGGTTGAGTGCCAATGAAACCACTCCGATGGTGAGGAGCACGATCAGCAGTGTGATGCCTTGAGACGCATCATCCGCGCCACTGGTTGAGCCGCCCAAAATGTTTGAGCCGGTCACAAGCGCACTAATGCCCCAAATCAATTGCGGGGCTGCGGCTAGGTGGAGCCAGAATGCATTGTCGGACGCTTTGCGGATCCGCTCTGGATCTTTCATATCGAACCAGATCGCCACGGCGAGTGTTGCAGCCCCCATCGCCACAAGCAGCGGGCCGCCGACAACCTGGTAGATGTCCCCGAAGAAACTGGCCCCGACATAGACGGCGCCTGCGGCTGAAATCGCGCTGAGCGCAAGCGAGAAGGGCAAGCGGAAGCGCAAGAATATCGCCATAGAGGCCGCCAAAGCGGAGAGGAAAATGAACACGCCGAGCAAGCCAGTCGTGCCATACATTTCGCTAAAGTCGAGCCGCTCAATGTCCGCCCCAATCACGCTTGCCGCAAACGACATCGCAGCGGATGTGCAAAACACGACGAAGATCACAGACAGCGCCATGCTTGGCAATAAGAGGCGACGCCGGGCGCAGAAATATTCCATAAGGATCCAGGCAAAGGCGGCGACCGGGAGGGAGAACAGCACGCCCGCGAGCAAGTTTCCAGACGCCATAGCGGGCGCTGACATGGTCCCGACCAAAGCGATCACACCGACGAATAGGATTCCCAGGCCGAGTGTGATGAAGATGTCGTTGAAATTGGCGAGGAAGCGCAGATTCTCCTGGCCGATCTGTTCATTGCCAACGCCATCATCTTTGCGCGATAGCAGAAACGCTTCCAAGCGCGAGGCTTGGTCTGCACTGAGTACATTGGCGCCAACGGCGGCGCGTAGGTCTGTCCGATCAAACATCCAGTACCTCCACGGTGAAATGCGAATTGGTATAAACACAAATATCGGCGGCAATTTCCATTGCTTTGCGTCCGAGGGTTTCGGCGTCTTTTTCATAATCGATCAACGCCCGCGCCGCTGACAGCGCGTAATTGCCACCAGACCCGACAGCAACGACCGGATATTCCGGTTCCAATACGTCACCTGCACCGGTGATGACCAAGGTTGTTTCTTTGTCGGCGACGATCAACATCGCTTCGAGCTTTTGCAATTGCCGTTCAGTGCGCCATTCTTTGGCCAGCTCGACCGCGGCGCGTTGCAATTGGTTCGGAAACCGCTCGAGCTTTTGTTCCAACCGTTCAAACAGGGTGAAAGCATCGGCGGTCGCACCCGCGAAGCCAGCAAGAATGTCACCGCCGCCGAGACGGCGAACTTTGCGTGCATTGCCCTTCATGACCGTCTGGCCCATCGACACTTGTCCGTCGCTCAGCATTGCGACGTGATTTTGGGTTCTAACCGCCAAGATGGTCGTGCCATGCCAATCCGGCCATGACGAATTTTTATCGTTTATCATAAAACTCTAAATGACGAAGAAATCTGAAAATATCAAGCCCCCGATCGGATTCAGATCGATTAGGCGGTCATTTTCTTTGTCATAAAGGGTTGAGTTTTCAGCATTTCTTTGAATGCACTTGCTGAAACTGGAGGGCTATAAAGGAAGCCCTGGCCAATATCACAGCGACGATTGGTCAAGAACGCGGCTTGTTCTTCTGTCTCTATGCCCTCGCCGACAATTGTCATGTTCAGCGAGTTCGCCATGGACAGAATCATGTCGACGATTGCGCTGGCTTGCTCGTCTTGAGGGGTGCCGGTGAGGAATTGACGGTCAATTTTGAAAACATCGAAATCAATCTGCGTCAGGACGGCAAGATTTGAGTGGCCAGTGCCGAAATCATCCATTGCCAGCTTCATGCCGAGACGGCGAAGCGGTTCGAGCACGGCGCGGACGCGATCAGGCTGTTGAATCGCCAAGCTCTCGGTGATTTCAACTTCCAATTGGCGTGGCGACAGGCCGGATTTTGCCAGAGCATCCAAGATCGTCTCAGCGAGATTCTCGTCTTCGAATTGGCGCGGAGAGACATTCACAGCGAGATTGATCGCATTGCCATCTCGCGTCCATTTGGCGGCTTCTTCGCACGCCTTATACATGATCTGTGACCCGATATGGCCGATTAAGCCGCACTCTTCAGCGAGTTCAATAAAGACTGAGGGTGAGACGAGGCGACCATTTTCCAACTGCCATCGGGCCAAGGCTTCGGCGCCGGAGATGCGGCCCGTCTTGAGGTCGATCTTCGGTTGAAACAGCGGGATGAAGCGATCTTCCTGAACCGCTTGGCGCAATTCAGACTCGAGTTTGACTTTCGCATCACGCTGACGTTCGAGTTTGGGCGTGTAGAAGGCGAAACCGGTCCGGGATTTGGCTTTCAGATCTTCGAGCGTGGCTTGTGCACGTTCAAGGATTTTGGTCAGACTGTCGCCGTCTTGTGGGATCAAGACGATACTGCCATTCAGCGTGACAGGGATGGCTTGAGATTGACAGGTCAGCGGGATTCGGAATTCACCGAGCAGCTCGCGGATAACATTGGCGACGTCTTCCCGCGACGCGTTGGCTTTAATCAGCAGCGCGAATTGATCGGAGAACAGGCTCCCCAAGACCCAATCGCTCGGTTCATAGCCATGCTTCATCACAGCCTGCTCGGCGAAGACGCGCAGCCGATTTGCCGCTTCGATATAGGCATCATTGGTGAGCGGCAGGCTCATGCCCTCTTGGCTGGCATTTTGCGCTTGGAATTCGATGGTGATCAATACGGCTTGAGAAGCAGTGTTGAGGGTTTGGACCGAGTCCTTCACTTCCTGATGGAAAGCCGGTTCGTTGAGTAGCCCGGTCCGCTCGTCCAAACGTGCGGTTGCCCGTAAATGATCGAGTTCTTTCGCCACGCGTCGCGTCGCCCGTGTGGTCGCGAGCGCCAATTGGCGGAACTCTGCGAATGCAAATTTTGAAACTTTGCGGCGGCTGGTACCGACCAGACTATAGTCGCCAATCAGACGGGTCACTTGACCGACATAGCCAACCACCGTGCTGGCAAAGAAGCCCATGATCAATGAAGATAGCATCGTCACCGCCAAGCAGATCAACACCGCACCCCAAATCGGGACGGGTGGCTGATAAGCAAGGGTAGGCGCATAAATCAATGTGCCAAAGGTTTGGTCGTTTTCAGTGAGCGCAAACTCCATGCTGCGCGCTTGCATCTCCTCAGAGAGCGTCCCGTACAGAGGAGTCCCATTGGGGGTTAAAATCATTGCACGATCAGCGAAAGACTGTTCCAATGTGGTTTCAACCGCCGCGATGTCGCCGCTAATCAAGTCTTGGCTGAGCCATTGTGCCACTTCGGTGCCGCTGGCCTTTGCGCTCAACTGATAAGCGTTCCAAGACTGTGAGAAATAGAATATCGTGAAGGCCACCGATAGCGTCATCGCTAGCGTGGCGGCGGCGATAGAAAGTACGCTCGCGAAGCTGGACCTCGCAAGAGTTCTTGAAAAGGCTCGAATAGGTTTCAACGCAACTGCCTTTTATGCCCGACTCATCCCTCTGCGACTGTTGTGACCGGAATTGTTTAGGGAGTCGTGAACAGATGTGTGCTAGTCGACAGGTAAATTTCACACTATTTGAGCCGCATGACAGACCGTATCGCTACTATTTCGCGTAAAACCAAAGAAACCGATATCACCGTGACCATGAATTTGGACGGCACCGGAAAGACGGATATCGCCACCGGTATTGGGTTCTTCGACCATATGCTGGACGCATTAGGACGCCATTCTTTCATTGATTTGAAGGTTAAGGCAGACGGCGATCTCCACATTGATGGCCACCATACGGTCGAAGACACCGGCATAGTTATTGGCCAAGCGATCAAACAAGCATTAGGCGATTTTGCTGGCATTACCCGTTATGGGCACGCTTATTTGCCCATGGATGAGACGCTCAGCCGGGCGGCGGTGGATTTGTGTAAACGCCCTTATTTTGTCTGGAAAGTCGATTTCCAGCGCGACAAAATCGGCGATATGGACACTGAATTGTTCAAGGAATTCTTCCAGGCTTTGGCGGGAAATGGCGGCATGTGCCTGCACATTGAAAACCTATATGGCGAGAACAATCACCATATTGCTGAAAGTTGCTTCAAAGCCGTCGCACGCGCTTTGCGAATGGCGGTGACCCCAGATGCGAAACTCGCTGGAGCCCCCGCCAGTACAAAAGGCAGCCTTTAAAGCGCTTTTTGGGGACAGATTAGGTATTTCTGCCCGGTCACTTTAGCATTGTATTTGGCGACATTTTCCGCCTGTAGCGCTTCTGACAGCGACAATTCATCGGTGTAATGGCTGGCAAAGGTCGTTTTCAGTTCATCGGCGACGCGCTTGCGCAAGCGAACAGCGACGTCTTGTCCGGCTTTGGCGAGGAAGTTCGGCAAGAGCCAGCCGCCAACGCCCCACGCCATACCATATCCGCGAGACAGCACTGTCGGCGAGGTATCGAGCCCGCCATAGAGATAGACCTGCTTGTGTGCGACGGAGCCGTAAATACTATAGGCCCCAGGCGTGCGCGCGGCAGCGCCCTCCATGCCGGATAAGATGTCGGACGCCAGCTTACCGCCGCCCGTCGCATCAAATCCAAGCGTCGCGCCGGTTTCGTGGATGGCGTCGGTCAAATCGGCCATGAAACTGTCTTTGCTCGAATTGACGATGTGTTTCGCCCCCAGGCCGCGTAGGATCTCTTCTTGTTCCGGCTTGCGGACAATATTGACCAATTCAACGCCATCCGCCTGACAAATTCGGTTGAGCATTTGACCAAGATTAGACGCCGCGGCTGAGTGAACAATCGCCGTATGCCCTTCCATACGCATGGTCTCGAGGAAGCAGAGTGCAGTTAATGGATTCACAAAGCAAGACGCGCCATCCTTAGCCGTATGGCCGTCATGAAGCGGTAGGGCCATCATCGCGTCTACGGCGCGATACTCGCCATACATGCCGCCGCCCATGACGGCGACGATCTTACCCAGCAAGCTTTGGGCATAGTCGCCTTCGCCCGCTGCAACAACGGTTCCAGCGCCTTCATTGCCGACCGGAAGCGCTTGCCCAATACGGGCTTTCATGACGCGCATACCCTGATCTGGGACCGGCGCCGTAAGCACAGTGTCCTTTCCAGACCCAGATGAGCTCGCAGCGGCCATGTTAGACCAGCCAAACATGACGCCATGATCAGACGGATTAATCGGCGTGGCTTCGACACGAACAATGATCTGACCGGGTTTCGGCTCCGGCATAGGTTTTTCCACTAGTTCCATGCGCAATGTCCCGTCTTCGGTGACGGTGGAAACCATTTGCAAATATGAGGCGGGCAAGGACATGGGGCATTCTCCAATAGCTCGAGTGTCGATTTGGGTCTTCCTGCCAAGCCCACCCCAAATTGACCAGACTATCGTCGCGAGACACTGCGCCTGACACGCATCGCCTCTTTTCCTCCTGATGGTTCTCCGCTAGGGGCGCAGGCATGAAGACCATTGCGCTCATCGATTACGGCTCCGGGAATTTGCATAGCGCGGCGCGCGCTCTCCGTGTCGCAGCGAATAATGCCAAGAAAACCCGCGAAATTCGCATCACGGCTGACCCCAGCGCGATTGCCTTTGCGGACCGAATTGTTTTGCCTGGCGTGGGTCACTTTGCCGATTGTGCCCAGAACTTGCGCGCGCATGATGGTCTCGTCAAAGCGCTGCATGAGGCCGTGATGACTCGCGGCGTCCCGTTTTTTGGCATTTGCGTCGGCCAGCAATTGCTGGCGACACGCGGATTAGAAGATGGCGAAACGCCAGGACTAGACTGGATTCCCGGAGATATTGACCGGATCACGCCGGGCGGCAGCTTGGCGGTTCCGCATATGGGCTGGAACGCGCTGGAATTGACCCAAACGCATCCAATATTGAGCGGTCTCGGCGACGATCCACATGTCTATTTCACGCATTCTTATGCCTACCGAAATCCGGCGCAAACGGATATCGTGGCGACCACGCATTATGGCGAGCCGATCATTGCTGCGGTCGCGCGCGACAATATCTTCGCAACACAGTTCCACCCTGAGAAGAGCCAACGCGTCGGTCTTCAGATCCTTTCCAACTTCGTCCTTTGGGAGCCGAAATGAGTTTCGCCCTCTATCCCGCTATTGATTTGAAAGACGGCCAATGCGTGCGTTTGCTGCGCGGTGAGATGGATCAAGCCACGCAGTATAATCCAGACCCTGCTGACCAAGCCCGCCAGTTCAAAGACATGGGTTTCGAATATCTCCACGTGGTCGACTTGAACGGTGCTTTCGAAGGCGCGAGTGCGAATACAGACGCCGTAAAAGCCATTCTTGCCGCAACCGATGTGCCGGTTCAGCTTGGCGGCGGCATTCGCACGCGTGCGCAGATTGATGCTTGGCTAGAGACGGGCTTGTCCCGTGTCATACTCGGCACTGCAGCCTTGCGTGATCCAGACCTGGTCAAAGCCGCCGCGCGTGATCTACCGGGCCAAATCGTGGTCGGCATTGATGCTAAAGATGGCATGGTCGCGGTCGAAGGCTGGGCGGAAACTTCAGATATGTCCGCCATCGATTTAGCGATGGCTTTTGAGGGGTGCGGCGTAGCGGCCTTAATCGTCACGGATATTTCGCGTGACGGCATGAAAACCGGGGTCAATGTGGCCTTCACCGGCGCGCTCGCGGACGCGGTCTCGATCCCAGTGATTGCCAGTGGCGGCGTTGCGAGTGTGCAGGACATTCACGATCTACGCGCGCATAAGGGCGCTCGAGAGATTGCCGGAACTATTCTTGGCCGGGCGCTTTATGATGGTGATCTGAATGCGGATGATGCTCTGAATGCGGCCCGTTAGGCTGCACGGCAGTTTCCGGCCATACAGACAGTGATCCAAAGAATCGCGCGGCATTTTCAGCGTCCGCTGCGGACCAACCGCGCTCAGCAAGTTCGGTTACGCCAGTTTCTGACTCAGAGAACCCGCGATATAATACAGATGGGTGCGCCGGATCGCCGATTTCGGTGAAGACATAGATCTCGCGACCTTCCGAAATGCGGCACATCACAGCGCGGCGTGCCATGGGAATACAATTGGCGTCCGGTCGGCCCGAGACTTTGCTTTGCAGCTCCGAAACCGACTCAGCATTCACCCGCAGCGTAAGACCGCTCACGTCCGGAATTGGACCATTCTCTCCGATATTGATCCGCTCTGGAAGGCCGTCCCGATGGACACGGAAAACGATGGCTCGGGCGCCATCTGGACCCCCGCGAGGGGCGTGAATAGCATCCGGGGGAATAACATAGCTGTCTCCTGCCTGCAGGATTTGGTCAGCTTTTCCCTCCTCAACATGTATAGCGGATCCTTCGATCACATAGATAAATTCTTCACCGGGATGAAAATGCCGTGGCACGGTCGCGCCTGCTGGTATGACCACATCCGAAATAATTACTTCGATATGCGGATCATGCGTAAGGTTCGCGCGAAGCATTTCATTTGAGCCGGGCGGTGGGCGAACCGCTTCTTCAGCCGTCACAGGGGCTTCAGGCGGGCTCACACAGGCGGCCAGTATCAGGATTGGAGCGAAAAGCCAGACGATCCGTTTCAATTCACATCCTCCCAAAATACCGTGGCCTCCAGCGCCAATTCTCGCGCGACATCTTCGGCATCCAAGGCAATCAGTGCTTCTAGCATTTCCGTCAAATCGGTGGGTGACAGTCGCGCCACATCCCCTCTTGTTGTGACCAGGATCATCAATGCCGATTCGCTGATCGCATCGCCGAGGCGGGCGGCTTTCAACGCCGTCAACTGGCCTTGAGGGATGCGTTCACCGGAATCCGGAATGGATGCGACAAAGTCCCGCGCGATGGGCGATAAGGGCAATCCGAGCCCAATCCATGCGGTGAACACGCGGCCCGCCTGCTGTTCGCGGCTTTCCGAATCGACCGAGCTGGTTAGCCGCTTTTCGATGGCCCTCAGAGAGGCTGTTGAAACATCTGGCGTACTGATGGCGGCAACGGCCTCAGTCAGTGCAATGTCATATGCATCGGCGGGTTCGAGGCCTTCAAGACTTGCCGCGCTGAGCCAAGATTGCGCCAGATCAAGCTCGCCAGCCGCGAGGGCAGCGCGCGCAAAATCGAGCGCGAAAGGCGCCGTCTCGATCGATTGAGGTAGCGTTTCCAGATCCGGAACAAATAATTGTGCGATTGGACGAAGTCCGTTGAGACCCGTTTCGGTGCTGAGGCTTAGCACGCTGGCGACGCTTTCAGCGCGGGCCGCATCCGTGGAAACCGGGTCGCGCAAAGTGGCGAAGGCCTGTTCGAGCGGGTTGGTCGGTGTGTAGTCTTCGTCTTCAAACCGGTCGAGCAAAATTGTGCGCCGATCATCTGGATGGATGAGATCCTTCGCGCTCGCAATCTCTGCGAACCGCGCCCGTAGCTCCGCCGGGACACCAGGCCTTAGCGCCGCTGCCGCCGCGAGATAAGGGCGGTCGCCCGATAAGGTGACGCGATTGGTATCAAGAACGGCTTTGGAGGAAAGCGCGATATTCAGGCCTGAATCGAACTTCGCACCGGGTGGGTTTGGCGTATCGCCAGAGGCCGCGAATATGGCTTCCACCATCCAAGGATCATCGACGCCTTGCGCCGCTGCTACTTCAATGGCGAGCTGGGCGCCGGAATAATTGTCTCTCAACACGGCGCAGACTGCGCGTAGTTTGAGCCAATATTCCCCTTCTTTCGGAGGCCCGTTTAGCGTTCCGCATGCGGAGGCTTCTTGGCCGCTGGCGAGATCAAGGTCGACAGCCAATGTCTCTGCATCGAGTCCCGGCGCCGCTTGCTCAAGACGGGGTACGAGGGCCGCCGCTGCGCGTGCTTCACCAAGCTCAAGCATCAGACGTGCGCGCTCCGCAAGCAGGCTCTCAGCATGAACGCCGCTTGGTGGTGTTGCTGGGGAGAGAATGATCCGTCGCAATAAGCGTCGCTCCGCCGGACCAAGGTCTACGGTGGTTACCGATTGAAGCAGCGAAAGCAGAAATTCATCATTCGAATTCCGCCACAGCGTCGTCGGGAACTCAGTTTCATTCGAAGATAGGTAGCGCTGACCCCAGGCGCCGAGATCATCCATACTGTCAGACTCGATCTGGGCGTGGCCGCCGAAGGCTGCGCTTATTCCCATCAAAACGCCGCTAAACAGCGCGCTCTTAGAGAACATGCTCAATCTCCATCCGCGTCTCACCCGCCTCAGGTTTATGAGCATTCGCTGAGTTTCCGAGCCACCAGAGCACCGCCAAAACGGCGACGATAATGAGGGCTAAAATGATGAGCCATTTGCGCATGGATGAATTGCCTTTCGCATACTGCCGCGATGGTCAGAGATTGCCGGATCCGCTTCGTCTGTATAGGACAAGTTGTGAAGATCCGAAAAGACCATGGCTGAAGACCGAACTAGTATCTTAAAACCTGACAGAAATGAGGCGCCTTGGGCAGATCGTACAGTCGCACTTGTCGGGCTAATGGGTGCCGGAAAATCCACGGTTGGGCGGCGACTGGCGGAGCGCTTAGGCCGCGCTTGCTTTGACAGCGATGATGAAATTGAAAAAGCGGCGGGATTGTCGGTCGCGGATATCTTCTCTTTGCATGGCGAAGCAGAGTTCCGACGCGGCGAACATCAAGTGCTCAAACGCTTGCTCGACGAGAAACCGCACGTCTTGGCGACAGGCGGCGGCGCTTATCTGCATCCAGAAACCCGTGACTTGATGCGCGAGAAAGCCGTGACCATATGGCTGAATGCAGATTTAGAGACGTTGTGGAAACGGGTTTCACGGCGCAATCACCGTCCGCTCTTGCGGCGCCCAGATGCGAAAGAAGTATTGTCGAACTTGTTTGATGAGCGTCGTCCTATATATGAGCTCGCTGATCTAACCGTCCACAGCGTGGACGGACCGCATTCGAAGACGGTCACCTCTATTATTAAGGCCCTGGAGTCATGGACGCCGCAACCCTAATTGAGCCAAACCGCGTCCGCGTTGAGCTGGACGAACGCAGCTATGATATCCTCATTGGCGCCAAATTGTTGGCGCAGGCCGGCGCCTATTTGTCAGAGTTCGTGAAACAGAAGCGGGTTTTCATTCTGAGTGATGAAACCGTTTGGGGTTTGCATGGTGAGACTCTGAAAGCGGGGTTGAGTGCGAGCGATATTGCATCGGTCGAGAAAATTCTCCCCGCTGGCGAAGGCACCAAAAACTGGACCGAACTCGGCGACGCCATCGATTGGCTGTTGGAAAACGGCGCCGGCCGCGATGATGTACTCATCGCCTTTGGCGGCGGTGTTATCGGGGATTTGACCGGCCTCGCTGCGTCACTGCTCAAGCGCGGCATGCAATTCGTGCAAATCCCGACCACGCTTCTGGCACAAGTCGACAGTTCCGTTGGCGGTAAGACGGCCGTGAATGCGCGGCATGGTAAGAACCTGGTTGGAGCGTTTTATCAGCCGCGTCTCGTGCTCGCCGACACCGATGTGTTGAGCACATTGCCCGATCGTGAGCGTCGCGCTGGCTATGCCGAAATCTTGAAATATGGCCTGATCAACGACCGGACGTTCTTTGATTGGCTGGCTGATCATGGCAACAAAGTCCTCGCTCTGGACCCAGAATCAATCGCAGAAGCCGTTGCGATTTCGTGCCGATCAAAGGCGGATATTGTCGCTCAAGATGAGCGCGAAGGCGGTGTTCGGGCCTTGCTCAATCTGGGCCATACGTTCGGTCATGCCCTGGAAGCGGAGAACAGTTATCGCGCGAATTTGCTGCATGGCGAAGCCGTCGGCACGGGCATGGTCCTGGCATTGCGCTACTCAGCGCGGCTCGGTCTGATGAGCCGCGAGGACGCTGAACGTGGCGCCGCGATCATTGCTGAGTCAGGACTCATCACAGAATTATCTAATGTGCCCGGTGGTCCTTATCGGGCGGATGCTCTGGTCGCTGCCATGCAGCAAGATAAGAAGGCGCGCGCCGGGCGCGTTCCGCTCATCCTGGCCAAAGGCTTGGGAGAGGCATTTATTTACCCGGATGCAGACCTGTCCGATGTGCAGGTATTTTTACAAGAGGAGCTGCAAAAAAGCTGATGATTATCGGCATACTCGTGACCATCATAATTCTGATTTGCATGTCAGCATTCTTTTCAGGATCGGAAACAGCCCTTACCGCGGCGAGCCGTGCTCGCATGCACCAGCTCGAAAAAGACGGCAATAAGCGCGCTGGCCTGGTGAACAAACTGATCTCTGACCGAGAGAAACTGATTGGCGCAATTTTGGTCGGCAATAATATCGTCAATATTCTTGCCTCGATCCTGGCAGCCGAATTGTTCCGACAATTGATCCCCGGCCCGTTAGGCGTCGCTATCGCCACCGCGGTGATGACCCTGGTGGTGGTCGTCTGTGCTGAGATGACGCCCAAGACCTACGCCATTAATCGCCCTGACAGCATGGCGATGCGTGTCGCGACCCCGATCAATTGGGTCGTTATTGCGATTGGTTGGGTGGTTGCGGGCGCACAAGTCCTGGTCAACGGATTGCTCAAACTTTTGGGCGTTAGCCAGCCCGGTGATGCCGTAACCGCCGAAGATGATATTCGCGGCACAATTGACCTTCACCACTCAGAAGAAGGCTTGGACGCAAAGAACCGTCATCGTTTGGTCGGCGCCCTCGATCTGAAAGACATGACCGTCGAAGAGGTTATGATTCACCGTAAGAACATCACCATGATCGATGCCGATCAGCCTGCTGATGCGATCGTGCGCAAGGCCTTAGCCAGCCCGCACACGCGCTTGCCTTTGTTCCGAGGCGACCAAGAAGAGATTGTCGGCATCCTGCACGTCAAAGACCTGTTACGGGCGATTGTTGGCAATAATGGTAAGACCTCAGGCCTGGATATTCTCGATATTTGCCGCGACCCTTGGTTCATTCCAGAGACCACAGCTGCGGAAGATCAACTCGATCTCTTCCTAAAGAAACGCAGTCACTTCGCGCTGGTTGTGGACGAGTATGGTGCGCTGCAGGGCCTGGTTACCCTTGAGGATATTCTCGAAGAAATCGTTGGCGATATTCGCGATGAATATGACGTCGTTGTGCGCGGCGTACGTCCACAAGAAGATGGATCTGTCTATGTCGAGGGTGGGGTCACCATTCGCGACCTGAACCGCGCCATGGGGTGGGAATTGCCGGATGAAGAGGCTGTGACCATCGCGGGTCTGGTCATTCATGAGGCGCAAACCATTCCTGAACCAGGACAGCGCTTTGCGTTTTACGGTTATCGTTTCGACATTGCTCGCAAGAGCCGGAACCAGATCACGGGCCTGAAAGTCATGCCGGTGCGCGAAGAACAGGACGCCTAAGATGCGCACCTTCGCTGAGATTCTCGCCCTAGCGGCTGGGCATCATGGCTCGGAAGAGGCGGTACTGGACTTAGCGGCCAACGCGCATGGCGTTTCGGATCTTGCGGCCACACCTGACGATCGTTACCTCTCCGAAATGAGCAAAGCGGTCTTCAGCGCTGGGTTCAGTTGGAAAGTCATCCAGAATAAATGGCCAGGCTTTGAAGCCGCCTTTGATGGTTTTCAGCCAAATCGTGTTGCTTTCTATGCCGATGAGGATCTCGATCGATTGCTCTCCGACAAAGGGATTGTACGCAACGGACAGAAGATTACGGCCACCATCGCGAATGCGCGATTCATGGTCGAAACGGCGAAGGAATATGGCAGTTTTGGTGGCTTTCTTGCGAATTGGCCGGCCGATGATCAAGCCGGTCTTTTGGCCTATCTCGGCAAGCAGGGATCAAGACTAGGCGGTGCCACGGCGCAATATTTTCTACGATTCTCTGGCTATGATGCTTGGATTGCTTCGCGTGATGTTTGTGCGGCTTTGGTGCGAGAGGGCGTGCTTGATAAGCCGACCGCAACGAGCAAGACGGCCTTAAAAAGTGTAGATGCTGCTTTGACTGACCTGCACGAACAGTCAGGGCTCCCGAGGGCCGTAATCTCGCGTGTATTGGCGCTTTCGGTTGGGCCATCATGACATTCGCGACGACTTTCATCACCCTCTACCCAGAAGCGTTTCCGGGCCCTCTTGGCGTTTCCATATTGGACCGAGCGCGCCGCGATGAGCGGTGGTCACTAGAGACGGTTCAACTACGTGAGTTTGGCCTCGGAAAGCATCGGCAAGTGGATGAGAAGCCCGCCGGAGGGGGCGCGGGTCTGGTGTTGCGGCCGGATGTCGCCGCAGCGGCGATCGATAGCGTGTCAATTGGCGACCGGCCTCTCATCTATCCGAGCCCGCGAGGAACGCCATTCTCGCAAGAGATGGCAGAAGATTGGGCCCAAGGCCCGGGTCTCGTCTTTTTCTGCGGTCGATTCGAGGGATTGGATCAACGTGTCATAGACGGTCGCCAAATGCAGGAAGTGTCGGTTGGCGACTTCGTTCTGGCGGGCGGCGAGGTTGCGGCAATGGCGATGCTTGAGGCCACGCTTCGACTGATCCCGGGCGTCGCTGGAAATCAGGCCTCTGTAGAGGATGAAAGCTTCAGCCAAGGCTTGCTCGAATATCCCCATTTCACCTTGCCGCGGAGCTGGGAAAATCGCGAGACTCCCGAGCTTCTTTTGTCCGGTGATCATAAAGCTGTTGCTGAGTGGAGGAATCAGCAGAGTGAGGCATTGACAAAACAGCGCCGACCCGATTTATGGTCGGCTTCCCGAAATGGACCCAAATTGCGAGCGTCGGAGACGGACGATGAACATGATTGAACAGCTTGAAGCTGAAGAAGTTGCCCGCGTCACCGCTGGCAAAACCATCCCAGAATTTTCGCCAGGCGATACGCTGTCAGTGAACGTGCGTATTAAAGAAGGCGACCGTGAGCGCGTTCAGCGCTATGAAGGCGTTTGCATTGCACGCGCCGGACAAGGCCTCAATGAGAACTTTACCGTGCGCAAGATTTCGTTCGGTGAAGGCGTTGAGCGGGTTTTCCCAGTTGTGTCGCCAATGATTGAAAGCATTGAAGTGAAGCGTAAGGGCCGCGTTCGCCGCGCCAAGCTTTACTACCTTCGAGATCGTCGTGGTAAATCTGCCCGTATTGCGGAGCGGACCACCGGACACGGTATGGAAACCACCGAAATCACAACCTCTAAAACAGAACTTCGCCGTCAGCGCGATGCCGCAAAAGTGGCGCGCCGCGAAGAGGCTGCAAAAGAGCGTGAAGCGGCTGCAAAAGCCAAAGCCGCTGAAGACGCCGCTGCTGCTGCCGCGGCTGAAGCTGAAGCAGCTGCTGCAGAAGCAGCGCCAGAAGGTGATGCAGAAGCATAGTCACTTTTCTGAACTCAGATCTCAAAAAGCCTCGCTCATTGAGCGGGGCTTTTTTCTATTCTGAAGAAAAATTCCGAAATGCGGGACGCGGCATGGCAAACCTCTTAAGGCCCTAACCGTCTAAAAAGGCGGTGGATTTTTCTCCCGTCGCGGGAATCCAATTGGAATCTCGTGTTTCATTTCATATACGAAACAGATGGCGCGCGATTTGCGTCAAGCCGTGCAACTGTCCCGAAATAGATCGGGCGGGCTGGCATTGCGTAAAAGTAAGTGGCTTCGAGAGCCGCTTAAAAGGGGTAAAGAATATGAAATTGTCTAAGTCGATCACCATCGGTGCGGCCGCCTTGCTGCTGCCGATGTCGGCCTTCGCAGACGGAGATAAAAATAGCTGGGATGGCCAGGCGGCGGGGGAACGCTACTCGGCCTCGGGTTCCGCGACCTCTGAGCGCGCCCTCACCGATGATGAAATCCGCAAAATCATTGCCCAGTCGGGCGCTGATGGCTCGAATCCAGATGTGCGCTATATGGGCGGCTCGCAGACCGCGATCGAAACAATCATGTGCTGTGAGAATGTCGACGAGCAAGTTGAGACGCGCACTGAGATTGAAGAAACCACCGAATATATCGACGCCGTAACGCGCCGCGAGATTACTCAGCCGGTGCAGCGGACACTGATTCAGCCGATCACACGCGAAGTGCTGCAAGGGTCGGTCGAAGACATTACGAAAGATCGGGTCTATGAGACGCGCCGCCTCGACACGCAATATGTCCGTGATGACGTGCCAGCCGTGGTCGAGAATTACATCCCTCAGGTCACCACTGAAACGCGTGATGAAGTCACCGAGACCTATTATGATGTGATTACGCGCCGTGAAATCATTCAACCGATTGAGCGCACGACGGTTGTTCCGGTCCAGCGTCGCATTGTCCGTCCGGTGACGGAAACTGTGACCAATGAAATTCGCTATGAAACACGGACCGCGCCAGTTCAGCGCAACACGGTCGTCATTCCAGCAACGGTTGAGACGGTGACGGAAGACGTGACCACCATCACTGAAGAGCAATTGACGGAAAAGGTCATTCCATACACCGCGACCCGCAACATCTATAAGCCGAAAACGATCACCACGATCCAACCGATTGAGCGTCAGATTCTGCGTGGCACCACAGAAACCATCACTGAGGCGACCCGCTACGAAGAAGAGCGTCTACCGAAGCGCTTGGAAATTGAAGAAGCTCCGCGTGTGGTTGAGAATATTACGCCGCGCCTGACCGAGCGGACCATTCTAGAGGTCGAAGACGTTTATATCGACAATGTCACGCGCAATGTCGTTCAGCCTGTTGTGGTCACCACGATCCAGCCGGTTGTGAATGAGGTTCTGAAAGGCCGCGTTGAAACCGAAACCCGCGCCACGCGTTACGAAACCGAGACGCTGGCTGGAAAAGTTGAGCGTGTGCACGTCCCTGACACGGTCGTCAACTATATCCCGCAAGTGACGGAAGAGTATCAGGAAGAACGCTCTGAAACCTATTTCGAAGCCGTGACTCACCGCGATATCTATCAGCCGGTTGTACGCACCATCGTTCAGCCGATTGAAGTTCGTAAAATCAATGCGAAGACTGAGACCATTACCAGCCCGACCCGTTACGAAACGGTGCGTGCCAGCTTGGTGGTTCTGAACATCGGTCAATCGTGTAACTGCGAGTAATCAGTTCGGACCGGCGTCACCCATGTCGGTTCGTTCCTCCAGGCTCTGTTAAAGGAGCTGGTTGCTACGAGAAGGCGTTGCGGCATTCCGCAGCGCCTTTTTGTTTGTGTTCAGCGCTTGCAGAAACGCCCGCTGCATGCTGATACACGCGGCTGGAAAGGTAGAATGAGATGTCCGGCCAAACACTTTACGATAAAATTTGGACCCAACATGTTGTGCATGAAGATGCCGATACAGGTGAGGCGCTCCTTTTTATCGATCTCCACCTCATTCATGAAGTCACAACGCCGCAAGCCTTTGCCGGGTTGAAATCAGCTGGTCGTGGTGTTCGTCGTCCGGATCTCACCCTGGCCGTGGCCGATCACAATACACCGACGGAAGGCCAAGCGCTTGGGCTTGATGGCGTCACAGATGAAGCTGCGCGGAACCAGCTTGCAGCGCTGACCCGAAATGTCGAAGCCCACGGCATCGAATTCTTCCCAATGGGCCATATCAATAATGGCATTGTTCATGTGGTTGGTCCGGAACAAGGGCGGACCCAACCGGGCATGACCATTGTCTGCGGCGACAGCCACACCTCGACCCATGGCGCCTTTGGCGCGCTCGCGCACGGTATCGGTACGTCGGAAGTCGAGCATGTTTTGGCGACACAAACCCTACGCGCCCGCAAGATGAAAAATATGGCGGTCGAGGTCTCGGGCGAATTGCCAGACGGCGTCACTGCGAAAGACTTAGCGCTGCACCTCATCGCCAAAATTGGCACCGCTGGCGGCACCGGGAGCGTGATGGAATATCGCGGCGAGGCGATCCGCGCCTTGTCTATGGAAGGTCGTATGACCTTATGCAATTTGTCGATCGAAGGTGGTGCTCGGGCAGGTTTGATCGCGCCGGATGAAACGACGTTCGAATATATGAAAGGCCGCCCATCGGCGCCGAAAGGTGGCGCCTGGGAAATCGCTGAACGCCATTGGCGAACCCTGCATTCCGATGCTGACGCCCTTTGGGACGAGGTCATTCATATCGATGCTTCAGAAATCGAGCCAACCGTGACGTGGGGCACCAGCCCCGAACAGGCGATTCCGCTTTCGGCGACCATTCCTGATCCGGCGCAGATGAGCGACCCGGTCAAGCAAGCGGCCGCGACGCGGGCCTTAGAATACATGGGTTTGGATGCGGGGGCGAAGCTGGCGGGAACGCCGGTGCAGCGCGTATTCATCGGCTCATGCACCAATTCGCGCATTGAAGACCTCCGCGCGGTCGCTGAGATCGCAAAGGGCCAAGTTGTGGCGGATGGCGTTAGAGCCATGATTGTCCCGGGCTCGGGCCTGGTGCGCGCGCAAGCTGAATCGGAAGGCCTGGACGACGTGTTTGAAGCCGCTGGCTTCGAATGGCGTGAACCGGGGTGTTCCATGTGCCTCGGCATGAACCCAGATATTCTCGCGCCGGGTGAACGCTGCGCCTCGACCTCGAATCGCAATTTCGAAGGCCGCCAAGGGCGCGGCGGTCGCACCCATTTGATGAGCCCAAGGCTTGCCGCGAAAGCGGCGATTACTGGGGTCATCGGGGGATGAATTTGAGCGATTGGACCCGCCGAGAACGGCCGGGGCAATGGCCGTTGACCGGTGCGCGTGTTGCGCTTGAACCGCTAGATTGGGCGGCGCATGGCGAAGGTCTTTACCAAGCGGTGGCGGCGCCAACGGTGAAAGATATTTGGGACTATATGCCGATCGGGCCGTTCCAAGACCAAGCGCAGTTTGAAGAGATCTTTGAGCTGGTTCGCGTCAATCAAGGCTGGGAGACGCTTGTCATCCGTAAGGGCAATCGCGGCAAAGTCCTCGGCATGGCGAGTTATATGCGTATTCGCGAAGGTCATGGCAGCGCTGAAATTGGTTGTGTGGCGTTTGGAAGAGACCTCAAACGGTCACCAGAAGCCACGGAAGCGATGTTCCTGATGGCGGCGCACGTGTTCGATGAGCTTGGCTATCGTCGCTATGAATGGAAATGCCATAATGGCAATGCCGCCTCACGCCGAGCGGCGGAACGGTTCGGTTTTGCCTTTGAAGGTGTGTTTCGCAACGACATGGTGGTCAAAGGCAAGAACCGCGACACGGCTTGGTTTGCAATGACGAATGAAGACTGGCCGGGACTCAAAACCGCATTCGAAAAGTGGCTGGCGCCCAAGAATTTTGACGCGGCGGGCGAACAGAAGCGCAAATTGGAGAGCTTTCGATCATGATTACGGCGCTGGATCATTTTGTATTGCTCTGCCCAGATCTGGATGAGGCCGTATCTGATTATACGCTCTTGCTCGGACGAGACCCAGCTTGGCGGGCTGAGAGCGAAGGGGCTGAATTGGCCACGTTCGCGGTCGGCAATACTGCGATCGAGCTCATGGCGCCGCGGGGTACGGGCGCGGTGGCGGACAAATTACGTGAAATGACGAAAGAGGGCGGTCAGCTCACCAGTTTGGTCTATCGCAGCGATGATATCGCGGGTGATCATCACCTCATGACCCGCCGCGGGCTCGCCCCGAGTGAGCGCGTCGAAACCACAAGCGTCCATTCCGAAACGGGCGCGCAACGCAATTGGACTCGGTTCCGAATTCCGGATGAACAAATGGCCGGCGTGAAATCGTTCATCCTACAACCCGAGACCTCATTAGACGCTTCGGCACCTGCGAGGGGGGCGGCAACATCGCTCGATCATCTCGTCATCAATACGCCGAACCCAGAACGTGCTGTGGCGACCTATGGGGCGCGACTTGGATTGCGGTTTGCGCTCGATCGGACGGCCGAGCAATGGAAGACGCGATTCTTGTTCTTTCGCGTCGGTGGATTGACCTTGGAAGTCATTCACCGGCTTGGCGAAACGCATGACCCCGATGCCAATGACTCGATTTGGGGGCTCACATGGGAGACGGATGATCTCACCGCAGCGCATGAACGGCTGTCCGCCGCGGGCCGCGATGTCAGCGAAATTCGAACCGGTCGCAAGCCGGGTTCGGAAGTCTTCACTGTGCGGGATCACACCCAAAACGTCCCAACCCTGTTCATCGCCCATGCGCCGCGTTAAAGGTTCAATATGAAAGCGTTTACTCAACTCCGCTCGACCGCCGCCCCACTCTTGGACAAGGGCAAGCTGATGGTGAATGTCGACACCGACATGATCATCCCCAAACAGTTCCTGAAAACGACCGAACGGGACGGCCTTTCAGAAGGGCTGTTTCATGAGCTGAAAACTCTGCCAGACGGATCGCCCAATCCAGACTTTGTTTTGAACAAACCCCAATACAAAGATGCTGGCGTTTTGATCGCGGGGGAAAATTTCGGCTGCGGATCTTCGCGTGAGCACGCGCCATGGGCTTTGCTGGACCAAGGCATTACCTGCGTCATTGCGCCAAGTTTCGCGGATATCTTTTACAATAATTGCGGCAAGAATGGCATCCTCGCAATCGCGCTACCGATCGAGCTTTGCGACGCCTTGGCTGCGCAGGCCGGGGGCAGCAATAGCGTGTTCGACATTGATCTCGACACCAAGACCGTGACGACCCCCGACGGGCAGACTCATAGTTTCGACTATGATGAAGGGCGACGTGAGAAGCTTCTGAAAGGTCTCGACGATATTGCGCTCAGCCTACAGGCTGAAGACGCGATTAGCGCTTACGAAACCCAGCGGAAACTGGCGACCCCATGGTTGGAGACGGCTTGATGAAACATGTGATCGCTATTGCATTGGGCACCACTCTGTTGGCCGCCTGTATCCCAGACATCATGAACACCGAACCCGAGGTTCGCGGGTTAGAAGGCGCGGCGCCTGTGCAGACTTTTACCGACCCGGCGTCTGGCACGGATATTACACTGCGACCTGAAGGACGGCTTCAACTCAAACTCGATAGCAATCCGACCACGGGCTATTATTGGTATTTGAAGGATATTGACGCCTCGACCATTGACCAGCTCAGCGAAGGCTATTTCGCGGATCCGGCACCCGAAGGCCTTACCGGCAGTGGCGGGCACCAAATGTTCGTCTTCGAAGCGCTGGCCAAAGGAAAATCGACCTTGGTCCTGTCATATGAGCGCTCGCCCGAGGATGTCGCCGAAACCCTGAAGCTCAAAATCAAGGTGATTGAATGATTATCGTCGAAGGCAGCGCCCGAATTCCAGAAGACAAGTGGGATCAAGCCATCGCCGCGATGGAAACCATGATCACTGCCAGTCGCGCCGAGCCTGGCTGTATCGAATACGCTTATAGCCGAGATCTACTCGACCCTAATCTGTTGCGCATTATCGAGCGTTGGAAAGACAAAGCGGCGCTGGTGAGCCATTTTGCCGAGCCACATATGGCCGTGTTTCGTGGCGCCTTGGCAAAGGTTGGACCGCAAGATTTAGAGGTCCGCATGTATGAGGCGGAGCCCGAACCGCTCCCGCTCTAAGCCGAGCATTTCTATTCGCCCCATGAGTCGCAGTGGACTCGTCGCGCGCAACCTGATCGATGGCGCCAAACTGAACTCGCGCGATAGAGGATGAGATGAGCCAGACCCTGCTTTTATTACCCGGTGACGGCATTGGCCCGGAAGTGACGGAGCAAGCGCGCCGCGTGGCCGAAGTGCTCGTGCCTGATCTCAAATTTGACGAAGACCTCGTCGGCGGCGCATCCATTGATGTGCATGGTGAACCGCTAACGGTTGATGCATTGGTCAAAGCCAAATCGAGCGATGCAGTTCTGCTTGGCGCTGTCGGGGGACCAAAATGGGCTGGGGTTGAGCGCCATTTGCGCCCTGAAATGGGCCTGCTTCAATTGCGCAAAGGTATGGATACATTTGCCAATCTTCGTCCGGCCTTTTGTTTTCCAGCTCTAGTCGATGCGTCGAGCCTGAAACGAGAAGTGGTCGAAGGCCTGGACATTATGATTGTCCGCGAACTCACATCTGGCGTCTATTTCGGAGAGCCGCGCGGGTTTGAGCGCGGGATTGGCGATAAAAGCTTTGGATATGAGACGTCACGCTACACGAAAGGCGAGATTGACCGTGTTGCCCGGGTCGCTTTTGACATCGCTCGCGGACGTCGCGGTGAGGTTGTCTCAACTGAGAAGTCCAATGTGATGGAAAGCGGTCAGTTCTGGCGCGAGACCGTGACGGAGCTGCACGCGGCTGAAGGAGAGGGTGTCGCTTTGCGGCATGTGCTCGCGGATGCTTGCGCGATGGAATTGGTGCGCCATCCGAAACAGTTTGATGTCATCCTGGCGGGCAATCTGTTTGGCGATATTCTGTCAGATGAAGCGGCGATGCTCACCGGCTCCATCGGCATGTTGCCGAGCGCGTCGCTGAGCTATGAAGGCAAGCCAGGTTTGTATGAGCCAGTCCATGGCTCAGCGCCTGATATTGCCGGGCAAGGCAAGGCCAATCCTTGTGCTGCCATCTTGTCCTTGGAAATGGCCCTGAGGTGGTCTTTGGGGCGGCCAGACGCGGCGGATAAGCTGTTCACCGCCGTCGGGCGGGCCTTAGAGGGCGGTGCACGGACAGGCGACTTAGGCGGTGCGTTGTCGACCAAGGAGATGGGCGACGCAGTGATTGCCGCGCTTTAGTTCTCAATCATCCGACGGTTCCTGCGAAGGCAGGAACCCATGGACGGAAAGCACGTTTTGACAGGATTGCGCGTTAAGTCCTTGGATACCTGCCGATGCAGGTATCTGCGGGGTTATAGCCTAGGCTCTCATTCGTCATTGGCATCCATGGCCAGGATAATCTGAGCATAGCCTTTTGACAGGCGGCCCATATTCTCCACGGTTAGCCGCTCATTCGTGCCGTGAAATCCGGTCAGATCCTCAGGTGACATAACCGCAGGCATAAAGCGGTAGACGCTATCCGTGATCGCGGTTGCGTAGCGCCCGTCAGTGGCGCCAAGCACAAGCCCTGGGGCCACCGGCGCCTGGCTCGAATCCGCGGCCACGGCGTACAGGACGCCAAAGGCAAGATTGTCCATTGGGCTTACGGGCGAGGCGCCGGTCCCTCGAATACCGCTTCGGCCGAGCGTCACCTCGAGGCCTTCAATGCCTTTGGTCACGTCTTTGATATGTTCAAGGATGCTGTCTTCTGTGTCTTTCGGGTGGATGCGGAAATTGATGATTGCCGTCGCGCGCTGCGCCAGTACGTTTTCCTTGGCTGAACCCGTGAGCATGGTCGGTGCCGTCGTGGTGCGGATCATCGCATTGGCCGCTGGTTCAGCGCCCAGAACGCTTTTCAAATAGCCGCCAAACAACCATTGATTGGCAAAGGCCATACGCTGAACGAAAGGCATGTCACGGCCGGTGGCTTTGAATAGGCCAGACACGAGCGGATTTCCCATATCCGCAGGCATTTGGTTTTCATCTAATGCAACAAGCGCACGGGCTAAGCGAACAGTGGCGCTGTCGCGTGGCGGCGTTGACGAGTGTCCACCCTCCGCCGTGACCGTCAGCGTATAGGTGACATAGCCTTTTTCTGCGACTCCGATAAAGGCCACCGTGCCGCCAGTCAGAGGATTATTCTCCACCGCCATAAAGCCTTCATCCAGTGCCATGATCGGTGAGACCCGGCGAGACTTCAGGAGTTCGACCCCAGAACTCGCGCCGGAACCTGAAACTTCTTCATCATGTCCAAGCATCAGATGAATAGTTCGCCGCGGTTGGAACCCGTCTTCGGCCAGGGCGTTTAGCGCTTCGAACAAGCCGACCATCGACCCCTTATCGTCAATCGCCCCGCGGCCATAGACATAGCCATCTTGAATCGCGCCTGAGAACGGATGAGCGTCCCAATCGCCCTGCGTACCAATATTTACTGGCACCACGTCTTGGTGTGCCATCAGTAAGAGTGGATCGAGTGCGGCATCGCTACCTTGCCAGGTATAGAGCAATGTATACCCGCCCGGCACGGTTTCTTTCTGCGCTGCTGCATGAAAAGCGGGATAGGTCTCTTCCATCCAGGCTTGCATGTCCAACCACGGCCCCTCCTGGCCAACCCGAGGGTCGCCTGGGGCGACGGTGATGGTTTGGAATTGAATGGCCTCGCTCAGATGTTGGGCGGCAATATTGGCGTCAAAGTCGGGGACGTCCGGCAAGACGATTTCACGCACATCTTGCGGTGTACCGCCATAATTGAAGGTCCGAACCAGAATAATGCCGATGAGCAGGATAAGAACCCCGCCAGCACCGAGTAATATCCGCTTGATCATCGCGGCAGCCTCCCAAGTCTTTTTTGAGAGTCTGACGGGCCACACTAAAATAGCAAGATCTACCGCTACGCCAGGGCCTGATAGGCCGCCATGATCAGAGAGAATCCGCGTAAATCCCCGGTCAGTCCAGGTTCCATTCGATTCATCACATAAGACATGCAAAGCCTCGCATCCTGGTCGATCAGCACGATCGAGCCACCATATCCGCCCCAGAATGCGATATTCTTATTTGGCCCCAGCGGCATATCAGGATTGTTGATACCATAGCCCATGCCGAGCACGAGCGGTATGCCGAGCACGAGATCGATTCCGCTGGCTTGCTGTTCGAACACGCGACGGGTGCCGGCTTCGGACAGGATTTGTTTCCCGAACGCTTCGCCGCCATTCGCCATGGGCGTCTGCGCTCGAACAATGCTGCGGGCGTTGCCATGGCCATTCGCAGCCGGGATCTCGGCCTTGCGCCAGCCATCATCCATGGCCTGAGCGGCGTCGACGGCTGGGTTTTTAAAGGTTCGCGCCGCAATCGAGTCAGCGTCCGCAATGGCAGGGCTGGATTTCGGTGTTTCCAAGGGTGAGATGCGCGAGAATTCTGAGTCTGGCGTCCCAATGTGGAAATCAGCGCCGAGCGGATCAGCGATTTCTTGCTTGTAGAAAGCGCCCAGTGTTTGGCCGGTGATCCGACGGACGACTTCGCCGAGCAAATGGCCTTGGGTCAGCGCGTGATAGCCCGATACGGTACCTGGCTCCCACCACGGGGCTTGAGCGGCAAGCTCGCGCACCATCCAGTCCCAATCATACATGGCGTCGCCCTCAACCGGCGTGTCCATGCCTGACAATCCGGCCATATGGGACATGAAATGGCGCACTTCGACTTTGTCTTTTCCGGCGGCCGCAAATTCTGGCCAATAGCGACTGACCGGGGCGTGCAGGTCCAATTCGCCTTTGTCAGCCAGGACCAAGAGGCACATCGCCGCCATGGTTTTGGTGCTCGACCAGACATTGGTGATCGTGTTTTCCGTCCAAAGCGTAGTCTTGTCTCGACTTAAATGGCCGCCCCAAAGGTCGACGACTATCTCGCCTTCAAGCGAGATGGCGACACTCGCGCCAATCTCATCCTGGGCTTCGAAATTATTCTCGAACGCGGTTTTGACTCCCGCGAAACGTTCTTCGTAATGTCGTGAAATTGCTACCATTTCAGCCCTCCCATTATCTTATATCTCTGGTCGCCAGTCCGTCGGTGCAAGTTCGAATCCGGTAAACTCAAACCCGGGCGCCACCACGCATGAGACCAGCGTCCAAGCGCCTAAACTCTCCGCCGTCTGCCAATGTGCGGCGGGCACGGTCACTTGTGGATGATGACCTGCGCGCAAGTCTGGTCCGAGCGTATGGGCAGTCGCGCCTTTCCCATCCGGCGGCGATAATGTTAGCGAAAGCGGTCCGCCCGCGTGCCAAAGCCAATGTTCGTCAGCATCGACGCGGTGCCAAGCAGACACTTCATCGGCTTGCAGCAAATAATAAATCGCGGTCGAGCGGGCGCGGCCATCGCCTTCGGCGCGATAGGTTTCGACATAATGACCACCTTCAGGGTGCGGCTCCATGGCAAGCAGGCGAATAATCTCTTTGGCGCCTAAATCACCCGACCGCGCGAGCATTAAAAGCGGTCCTTACGGCCGCGAATCTCTCCAAATGTCGCTGCCGCATCGCCGGGATGGCCCATCGCAGCTTGAAGGTCTGGGATATCTGCGCGCAAAAAGGGATTGGTCTCTAATTCCCGCGCGAGCTGCATTGGAACGGTGCGTTCACCATTGGCTCTTTTCGCATCAATTTCAGCGATATAGGCCATTAACGCGGCATTATCCGTCTCGATCGTTTCGGCAAAGCGCGCGTTCGATTGGGTGTATTCATGTGCGCAATATAGGGTGGGTTCGGGCGGCAATGACTTAATGGCTTTCATAGAGTCCCACATCATTGGCATGTCACCTTCGAAGACGCGGCCGCAGCCCAGGGCAAACACCGCGTCACCCACAAAGGCGGTTTTTGCTTCGGGCATGTGAAACGCGATATGGCCGAGCGTATGGCCAGGAACATCGATAATCTCCGCTTCCATAGCGCCCAAAGTGACCGTGTCGCCACCGCCGACCCGGCGATCTATGCCCGGGATTTTCTCGGCTTCGCCTTTCGGTCCGATGATTTCGCAGCCCGTCTCCTCCTTAATCTTGAGATTGCCGCCAGCATGGTCCGGATGCCAATGGGTGTTCCAGATTGCAGTAATCGTCCAACCCTGTTTGGCGGCTTCGGCGAGGTACACGTCTGCATCTGGTGTATCGATCGCGGCGGTTTCGCCCGTTGCAGGGTCGTGGGCTAAATAGCCATAATTATCATTCAAGCAGGGGAATTGATGTATGGTCAGCATGATCCCATCTCTTTGGGTGAATAAGTTGGAGCGAATAGAGCCATATGCGTCAGCCTGCGGCAACCCTTGAAGCCTTTTATGCCACGCGACTGGGCCAATCTGCAGCGCGGTTGATGTCAGAACGGATGACAGCTTTATGGGGGTCATGCGCCGGACAACGCGTTTTGGGCATTGGCTATCCGAACCCCCTTCTACCGCTCTGGCAAGATGAGGCCGCAGCATGCATTGGCGTGGTCCCAGAAGAGTTGGGTGAAGCACGGCTGGTGAGCGACAAGGGTCAGTCTCTATGTCTTTCGCCTGAACAAAAATTACCGTTTCCGGAGGGGCTTTTCGACAGGGTCTTTCTGCTCCACGCATTGGAAGAAGCGGACAGTCCGCGCCAATTGCTGCGCGAGGCATGGCGCATCCTCGCGCCGGAAGGTCGAATTGTTGTCGCGGTGACCAATCGTCGTAGCATGTGGTCTGTCGTCGAATCGAAACCGTTTGGACATGGCCGTCCTTGGACGCGCTCTCAAATGGTGCGATTTCTGAATGACAGTCTGTTTCAGGTCACAGCGTCAACAACCGCCGTGCACATGCCGCCGCTAAATTGGCGAATCATCCCAGGTGCCGCCAATTCTTGGGAACGTGCGGGTGAGTTCGCCCTGCCTGGCCTGGGCGGCGTGGTGTTGGTTGAGGCGGTCAAACGGCTTTACTCGAAACCTGGGGGCAGCGCCGCGGCGCCCGTGACAAAAGCTGTAAAGGCGAGCAGACCGAAACCGGTTATGCCTAGAAAACTAGCAGGACAAGACCCGGCTGATCCGCGCAAAAAAACCACAATTGACGTTACAATCCAAGCCGATACGGGTAGAGTTAAGACTGCAATTGGAGGCGGGCCAAAATGAAATTAGTTACAGCGATCTTCAAACCAAGTCGTCTCGACGCGGTCATTGATGCTCTCGGCGAAGCCGATGTTTCAGGTCTCACCGTGTCTGAAGTCCGCGGCTATGGGCGTCAGCAAGGCAAGACTGAGGTCTATCGCGGTGCAGAGTATGAAGTCCGACTTTTGCCCAAGGTGAAAGTTGAAGTCGCATGCGGTGCATCAGAAGCGGATCGTGTGGTCGAAGCGATCACCAGCGCGGCCAATACCGGAACCATTGGCGATGGTAAGGTGTTCGTCGTTGATCTGGAGACTATCGTTCGGATCCGGACTGGCGAACGCAACGAACAAGCGATCGGCACCTAGATCAAACAAAAAAATGTCGTCACCCGCCTGGGCATCTAGGCGGGTTGGCTTATGTCTCGCGCAAGACTGATGCGTGAGGGCTCATGAGAATTGCAATTATCGGAGCGGGCCTTGCAGGTCTAACGCTGGCTGAAAAACTCTCTGGTTCACATACCGTCACAGTATTCGAAAAAGCCCGGGGTCCAGGCGGACGAATGTCGACGCGCCGAGCTTCACCCTTTGGCTTCGATCATGGCGCGCAATATTTCACCGCGCAATCGCCAGAGTTTCAGGCCTTTCTCGACACGCTGAATGCGGATGAGCGTATCGCGCCTTGGCCAAATGACATCACGCTTTCGGAAGGCGCCAAAGTCTCCTCAAACCAAAAATGGGTGGCGCAACCCGGCATGAATGCGATCTGCAAGCACTTGGCGCGCGATCTTGATCTCCGCACCCAAACCCAAATCCAGGCGCTGATTCAAGCACGGGACCTCTGGGAACTTGAGACCGATACGGGTGAACGAATTGGTCCCTTCGATTGGGTTGTTTCCTCGGCACCTTCGGTTCAGACCGCGGCGCTGATGCCTTCGAATTTTTGCCATCACGAGGCCTTGAGCAAAGTGAGGATGCAGGGCTGTTTCGCCCTGATGTTGGGGTTCGACTCACCCCAGGCGTTTGACTGGCAGGCGATAAAGTCCGCCGGGGGACCGGTTGGTTGGATGGCGGTCGATTCAGAGAAGCCTGGACGAACCACCGCATGCAGTGTTCTCATCCAGTCGTCCAATGCGTGGGCGGAAGCGCATTTGGAAGATGATCCAGAAGATGTGAAAGCCGTTCTACGCGCCGCTGGAAGCGCGCTCGCAGGAACAGATCTTTCGGTCGCGACGCATCAGGTGCTGCATCGCTGGCGATATGCGTCCACGCCGGTTCCGGCGGGTCAGCCCTTTTTGCTCGACGCAGATTTGCGACTAGCCGCTTGCGGCGATTGGTGTCTGGGGAGCAAGGTTGAAGCCGCGTTTGAAAGCGCGGTCGCCTTGGCTCAAAAATTTCAATCCATGTCTAAGGCTTGATTTTCGTGGCTGTTCCCGGCAGGTCACCAGGCTTAAGATAGGAGTCCCTGATGACCGGCCCCAAAGCGCTGCCGAATATTCTCGAAATCACCCCTTATAAAGGCGGGCAAAAGCTCGTGGGCGCGCATAAACTCTCGTCCAATGAGAATCCGCTCGGCTGTAGTCCGCTGGCACAGGCGGCTGTGGTTGAGGCCGCCACGCATATGGAACTCTATCCAGACGGCTCGGCCAGCGCCCTGCGCGAAGCGATCGGCGCCAAATATGGCATCGAGCCGGACCGGATCGTCTGCGGTGCGGGGTCAGACGAGATATTCCAATTGCTGGGCCGCGCCTATTTGCGGCCGGGTGACAATATTGTGCAGAGCCAACATGGCTTCCTGGTCTATCGTCTCATCGCCCAACAAGCGGGCGCCGAAACGCGCAGTGCGCCGGAAACCGACCTGACCACAAATGTCGATGCGATGTTAGAGCGGGTCGATGAGAATACGAAAATCGTTTTCCTCGCCAATCCGAACAATCCGACAGGAAGCTATATTCCTTATTCGGAAGTGAAACGCCTGCACGCGAACTTGCCGGAACAGGTCTTGTTGGTGCTCGATGGCGCTTATGCCGAATATGTCCGCAAGAATGACTATAGCGCTGGGATGGAGCTGGCTGGTGAAATGGCCAATGTTTTGGTCACCCGGACATTCTCCAAAATCCATGGGCTGGCGGCTTTGCGTCTTGGATGGGCCTATGGACCGGAAAACGTGATTGATGCGCTGCACCGCACGCGTGGGCCGTTTAATGTCAGTGCGGTGTCGCAAGCCGCTGGGATTGCGGCGATCAATGATGATGCGTTCCAAGCTCGGTCCGCGGATCATAATGATAGTGAGCTTTTGCGCGTGAAAGACGCGGTCGAGAAAGCCGGTTTCAAAACCTATCCAAGCGTGGGTAATTTCGTGCTTATTGAGTTTCCAGAGGAGAAAGGTCGGACGAGTGGTGAAGCCGATGCTTTCCTAAGAAACCAGGGCATCGTCATTCGTGACGTCAATGTCTATGGATTGCCGACCTGTCTGCGCGCTTCGATCGGGACTGTCGCGCAGAATGACGATTTGATTGCCGCGATCGAGGCCTTCTCGAAAAGCTGATGAGTGAAGACGTTTTTGATAAGATTGCGATCATTGGGATCGGTCTGCTTGGCTCCTCAATTGCCCATGCTGCGAATGCCTATGGTGGCGCGGCGAAGGTGGCGCTTTGGGATGCCTCTGACGACGTTCGGCATCGTGCGGCACGCGTGGTTCATGGCGCCGTTTGTGACACAGCTGACGCCGCCATTGCGGACGCCGATTGCGTGATCCTATGCACCCCAGTTGGGGCGCTGGGTGAGGTCACCGCGGCAATCGGGCAAAATCTCAAACCGGGTGCAATTTTGACAGATGTCGGATCCGTCAAAGCCAAGGCGGCGTCAGACATGGCGGCCCATTGTCCGGATCAGGTTCATCTCATTCCAGGACATCCCATTGCAGGGACAGAAAAATCTGGACCAGAAGCCGGTTTTGCCTCTCTCTTCCAGGATGCATGGCATATTCTGACGCCATTGCCTGACCAGGATGCGGCCTATGGCGAAGCGGTGGAGCGGCTCACCCTGTTCTGGAAGGGCTTGGGCGCTCGGGTCGAGACGATGGACGCGGCGCGTCATGATCGCGTGTTGGCGATTACATCGCATCTGCCGCACTTGATTGCCTATAATATCGTTGCCACGGCGTATGACATGGAAAGTGTCGAACAAGGCGAAGTGGTGAAATATTCCGCCGGCGGCTTCCGCGACTTTACCCGGATTGCGGCCTCTGACCCGACCATGTGGCGAGATGTGTTTCTGACCAACAAGGATGCGGTTCTGGAAACGCTCGGCCGGTTCAGCGAAGATCTCGCGGCCTTGCAGCGCGCGATTCGCTGGGGGGATGGTGAGATGCTGATGCGAGAATTCACGCGCGCGCGCGGCATTCGTGAAGCCATCATTGATGCCGGGCTGGACACGGCGGAAGCAGACTTTGGTCGCCGTCAATTGGATCCGAATTCAGAGAATTGAACGGGCGACGCTCCCCTTTAAGACGCCGCCCGCTCGTGTGCCGCACCGAGGCGGCACCTGCGCGTAAAACTGAATGCGCCTACGTACCAGCGCTTTGAGTTTTCGCGGTCGGACGCCTGCAGATGAGAGTGGCTGCGACCACTATGTCTGCCCCCCGTCCTGTGTTCATTCATAAACACCCCTAGCTGAATGAACTCGTTGTAATGTGTTGGTGGGCGTTCATCCTGAGTTGTGTTCTGTTCAGGTTCATTCTGACGTGGCTTAATGGGATTAACCTGAGGAGGGAGACGATCATGAAAACTTGGCTCGCAGCTTCTGCACTGGTTTTGCTCGGCGCGTGCGCCACCAGCGCCCCGTATGGCCCTGCCGCCAATGATGGCGCTAAAGGCTACACAGTCCTGCCGATTGAGAATAACCGGTTCCGTATCACGTACACGGACAGTTCTATGGATCTCGCCCGTAGCCGTGCATTGCGTCGGGCCGCGGAGATCACGCTAGAGAAAGGTGATGACTGGTTCCAAATCGTCACGGCTTATAGTGACACAGGCGAACTTGCTGGCGGCAGCGGGACTTCCGTCTCCGTCGGCGGCGCGACGGGGTCTGGCGGTCGGTCCAGTGTCGGTTTAGGCGTTGGGATTTCTCTACCGCTGGGCGGGGGTTCATCTGGCCCGGTCGAGCATGTGATGGAAATCGTCACCGCGCCCGGACCGAAGCCGGACGATCCGAATGCTTATGACGCGTCAGATGTGCTCGCCAATCTTGGCGGTGCCTAGGCCGGGATCGGTTTACCGGCCCAATCAAAACTGTTTCCAGAATCAGCAGGCGTGAGCTGATCGATCACGTCCAGCATCGCGCCTGCGGATTTCTCGGGGGTGAACAATTGCGCGTCCGGGACATTTCCCTGGAATGGCTTAGACAAGGCCGTGTCCACAGTACCCGGATGCAAACTCACCGCGATGAACTGCTCATTTCGGCGGCTTTGCTCTATCGCGTAATTCTTGATCAGCATGTTCAGCGCCGCCTTCGAGGCGCGATAAGCATGCCATCCGCCGAGGCGATTGTCTGAGATTGATCCTACGCGCGCGGACAAAGCCGCGAACACTGCCCTGTTCTGGCGCGGCATGATCGGGATGAAGTGTTTGGCGATCAATGCGGGGCCAATCGTGTTGATGGCAAAGACCCGTTCAAACGCAGCGCGATCTTGTTTGCGAAATGACTTTTCTGGCTGCAGCTCGGCCCCCTCAGATAGGATGCCGGTGGCCACAAAAACGAGGTCTGGTGGGCCTTCATCAGCGACTGATGCAGCCGCACTGGCAATGCTGGCCTCGTCTAAAAGGTCCAGCTGCCCTGATCTGACTTTCGAATGAGCCCAATCCAATTCTTGTCGTGCGAATGCGTGGATCGCCTCAATGTTTGCGCGCGCCGCAAGGTGATCGACCAATGCCCGGCCAACACCCCCGGACGCACCAATGATGACTGCGCGCATGTTCAAGCTCCTGTTTGTATAAGAGCTAGAGCGATCTGAATGCGTGCAAGCCTATACGCGCAGTCCGGTCTTCTCGCGATAAATGGTCAGCAGATCGAGTTGGCTATCGGTGGGGTTGCCTTCTGCCTCAGACACAGTGACGAGCATGCCATCCAAATCGACTAATTCCTTGCCGCTCATCCCCGGCCACTTGCGAACGAAATCGGTCATTCTCGACATCACCACATGACTGGCCCCCGCATTTCGCGAGAGCCAACCGGCCTGCGCGATCAATTCATTTGCATCGCCTTCGGGGAACTCGAAATGGTGCATGATCTCGCCGCGAATGGCGGCTTCTTGTTTCTCTGTCAGGGTGCCACGCGCCTGAGCAATCTCGAGCATTAGGATGGCCGCCGCTTCGCGGGGATCATCAACAACACTCAGGCCACCTTTGCCCGCCTTATTCTTGAACCGCATTTTGCGCGGCAAGTTAGCAACGGTTTCGATTGCCTTGCGGCCATCTTGAGCGGCATCGCGTAAAACTTGGAGACGCCAGTACCAGACGGCGATGAAGCCCAAAATGCCGAGCAGAATTGCGACAATGTGCATGGATCGGGTCCCCTTCGGTTTGCGCCAGCCTAACCTGTATTCGAGTTTCATTGAAGTCGGGATGATTACTTGTCATCATGTTTTTATGACTTTGGACGAATACAATGACTTTTGTGGGGCACTCACCGCGACCAGCCGCGTCGTTCAATGGGGGGGTAGCCATGTTTGGAAAGTGGGCGGCAAAGTCTTTGCCATCGCCGGGTGGGGCGATGAAGACTTTTTCGCTGTGACCTTCAAAGTCACACCACTCTCTTATGAGATCCTACAGGAACAACCCGGTTTGCGACCGGCACCTTATTTGACCTCCCGCGGAATGAAGTGGATTCAGCACTATGCCGATCCGGGCCTGAAGGATGATGACCTCAAAGCCTATATTGAAACAAGCCACCGGCTGGTTGCCGATGGCTTGTCGAAAAAGAAGCAAAAAGAACTTGGTCTTTTTGTTGGCTAGTTACTGACTGCCGCCGCTTTCGCTCGCAATCGCGTCATCAATGCCTTCCGTATTATAGGCTTGTTGGACCACATAAGCGCGAATGGCTTCAACCTCTTCCTCAGAGAGCACGTCGGCAAAGGACACCATGCCAATCGATTGCAAATTGCCATCGACGAGAACACCTTTCCAGGACTCCGCGTTGGCGGTGTAGGTCGACCATCTCAAATCCGGCAAGACACCTGCACTGACGGCAAACGGGCCGTGGCAGACTGTGCAATTGCGCGCATATTGAACCAGTCCGAGTTGTAGTTGCTCCTCCGTCCCAAATTCGGCGGTTTGGGGTGTCGGGTCGATGAGAGGGATGTCGATATCTGCAATCACTTGGTCGCCGCCGAGTTTAAACGTGACAACTTTGCCGACGGTAGGCGGAACGGGTTGTGGTGCCGCGACCGCGCCGGCGGAGAGCAAATAGGCTGAGCCCCATCCCGTGGTGATGGTGACATATTGTTCGCCATCAATCTCAAACGTGCCAGGGCCTGATGCTGCCCCTGACTTCACATCATGGGTCCATAAAGCTTCGCCCGTGGCCGCATCATAGGCGACAAATTCGCCATTCAGCTTGCCTTGGAAAATGACTCCGCCTGCCGTGGATAGAACGCCGCCATTCCATGGTCCTTCATGTTCGACCGTCCAGCGCGCTTCATTGGCAACGGGATCCCAAGCGATAAGCCGTCCCTTGAGTCCAGACCGGAGGAATTTGAACACTTCACTTGGGATCACCTGCGGGACGCCAGCGGCGAAATCAGCGCCGGTGTTCCACTTGGTAGAATCATCTTGGAAGCGCGGGTCGGTGCCATAGGCTTGTGGGATCTCTTGGGCCGGAATGTAAGCCAAGCCGACATCTGGATTAAACGCCATCGGGTGCCAATTGTGGCCGCCCAATGGGCCGGGCGTTTGCAGATATGGAATCTCTGCATACCGCGCATCCGGAACTTCGATGGGGCGGCCTTCTTCGGTCAGACCTGTGGCCCAGTTCATCGGCACATAATTATTGCCATTGATGAACTCACCTGTGGCGGCGTCGATCACATAGAAGAAACCATTCTTCGGGGCCTGCATCACCACCCGCCGATCCGCGCCATCTTCGCCAAGGGGCAAAGTCGCGATGATCAGGGTTTGGGTCGCGGTATAATCCCAATTGTCGCCAGGTGTGGTCTGGAAATGCCACTTATACGCACCGCTATCGGCATCGACTGCGACGATGGACGACAGGAAAAGATTGTCCAAACCAGACGGGTCGCGCAAAGCTTGGTTCCAAGGGGAGCCATTCCCGACGCCGAAAATTACGGTGTCACTCTCTTCATCATAGATGATGGAATCCCAAACGGTGCCGCCGCCGCCATCGGTGGTCCAGGCGCCTGTGTCACCCCAAGTGACATTCCCGACTTGCTCAAACGCGCTGTCGGAGGCCGCGCCATCTGGTTGCTTGTCTGGGCTGGGAACCGTGTAGAATCGCCAAATCAGCTCGCCTGTTTGCGCGTCGAGCGCATTGAGATAGCCGCGTACCCCAAGCTCCGCACCGCCATTGCCAATCAGGACTTTTCCATCAACCACACGTGGCGCACCTGTAATCGTGTAGGGTAGCGATTGATCAACCGTCACTTGCGACCAGACAACTTCGCCGGTTTTAGCGTCCAACGCTTCGACCCGGCCATCAATGACCCCAATATAGACTTTGCCATCGTAAACAGCGACACCGCGATTCACGACATCACAGCAGGCATTGACGCCAACGGCGCGATCAACCTCTGGGTCATAGACCCATAATTCTTCGCCGGTCGCAGCATCGAGCGCATAGACGATGGACCATGCCGAGGTCACATACATGGTGCCGTCAATCACGATCGGCGTAGATTCAACACCGCGATTGGTGGCCAGATCATAGGTCCATGCCACACCGAGATCTGCGACATTCTCAGTTGAGATACCCGTGAGGGGAGAGTGGCGCGTCTCTTCACGATCAAATCCGTAAGACAGCCATTCGGCGGGCGTTTGCTCCGCATTGTCCAGACGGGCATCTGTGACGTCCGCGAAGACTGCGGCTTCAACAGGGGGCGCCTCCGCCTCAACGGCTGCGGTTTCACTTGTTTCAGACCCTGAACAACTGGCCAGGACAAAAGCAGATGCGGCGGCGAGCGCCGCGTAATGACGCGGTTTCATATGTGCTTTCCTTGTTTCCTCTCTCAGACCGGCGTCTGACGCGCCGATTATGCGCCAACACTAGGCGTTTTGTCTGATGTGTCGAGACAGGACGCTGGGGAAAGTTAGGGTGAAAACCCTAGATATGCGAAACACGCGTAAAAAGAGTGGTGCCAAGCCCAACTCAGCTTATATCCCCCAGTTGATGGCGACGAGATACGGCGGGGTATGACATGGCGAGCGAAAAAAAGCTCAAAAAGAACCTGACTCTGTTTGACGTCTATGCCGTCTCTACAGGGGCGATGTTTAGCTCTGGATTCTTTCTTCTGCCGGGCATCGCAGCAAGCTATACGGGCGATTCTGTCTATTTAGCCTATTTGCTTGCAGGCTTCCTAATCATACCGGCGATGCTTTGTATGGCGGAACTGTCAACCGCAATGCCGAAGGCGGGCGGGACCTACTATTTCCTCGACCGAGCATTGGGACCTTTGTTTGGCACGATTGGCGGCTTGGGGTCCTGGGTTGCTGTGGTCTTTAAAAGTGCTTTCGCTCTGGTCGGTATGGGCGCTTATCTGAGCCTATATTTGGACGTTCCAATCCTGGTCCTAGCGGTGATTTTGACCCTTGTTTTCGGGCTCATTAATGCCGTGGGCGCAAAAGAAACGACATTCCTACAACGCCTGCTGGTCGCGACTTTGGTGGTGATCTTGGCTGGGTTCGTGATCTTGGGCTTAGCGCACACGGGCGTTGCTGACGGATTGCGCCCAAATTCTGAAACCCAACCTTTCTTTACGGCGGGAACGGTCGGTTTTGTCGCCACGATAGGCTTGGTCTTCGTGTCCTATGCCGGCCTGACCAAAGTGGCCAGCGTCGCGGAGGAAGTGCAAAGCCCCGATCGCAATATTCCGCTTGGCATGGTGCTTTCTCTGCTCACCGCAACAGCGATTTATACGCTTGGCTTGATCGTCATCATCGCCATTTTGCCGATTGAAAGTCTGTATGGCAGCTTAACCCCCGTGGCGGATGCGGGTCGCCAATTTGTCGGCGATTGGCCATTTGATCTTGGCGTCATTCTTATTGTGGTGTCAGCAATCGCTGCCTTCGCCTCGACCGGCAATGCGGGAATCATGTCGGCCAGTCGTTACCCTTATGCAATGGCGAAAGACAAGCTATTGCCAGAGCGCTTCGCCGCCATTGGTCGGTTCGGGACGCCGGTTTTCTCGATCGCCGTGACGACCTTTTCGATGATTGCGGTCCTCTTGCTGTTCAATGTTGAAGCGGTGGCCAAGCTCGCATCGGCCTTCCAGCTTTTCCTATTTGGTCTGGTCAGTGTCGCCGTGATTGTGATGCGCGAAAGCCGGATCGCCACCTATAAACCTGGCTATCGTCTGCCATTCTATCCTTGGCTGCCAATCGCTGGGATCCTGGTCTCGTTCTGGCTGATCGTGGAAATGGGTATTCTCGCCATCGGCTTTACGGGCATGCTGACCATTGCCTGTGCGCTATGGTTCCAATTCTATGCTTCAGGTCAGTTGGTTCGCCGTGGCGCGATCTATCATGTTCATGAGCGGCTGGGCCAGATGCGCTATGAAGGCCTAGAGCGCGAGCTGATGACGATCATTCATGACCGCACTCAAAAACAGAATCTGACCTATGAGGCACTGATCGCGCGCTGTGTGGTCCACACCTATTCACACGGCACATATTCGCGCGAAATGCTCATCGATGAAGTGAAGAATATTGGTCACAGCGCCTATGACATTGCTGAAGACATTATGGAGGATGTGTTCAATTCTGGCGCCGCCACATTGCACCCGCTCAGCGATCACGTCCTCCTCGCCTATCGTAGTCATGCCGCGCTCTCCAGTCCGGAGCTTGTGGTCTTTAGGTTCACTCATGAAGCTCGCATGGAAATGCCGGACGCCGAGGGTGTCCACACGATTATGATGCTGATCTGCCCGCGTAAGCCTGCGGGACTAGACTTACGTCTAGCCGGTCACTTGGCTGAAGTTGTTCAGGCCTATGATTTCGAGCGGCGTTGGCTCAGCGCGAAATCTGATAAGGATATGAATGAGATTCTGATGCGTGATGATCACTTCTTGCACGCGCCGATCTCAGACTTGTCGCAATTGCCAGATTATGTCGGCCGCCCCTTATCTGAAATCGATCTGCCTGGCAGCTGTTTGATCGCGATCATTGAGCGGGATGGCGATATCATCATCGCCGCACCGAAAGAGGTCTTGCAACCAGGCGACCATGTCGCGGTCATTGGCGAACCCGAAGATCTTGCCATGTTGGTGAAAGGTTAGACGGTCTTGGCCGCTTGGTTGAGATCAGCTTGAGCCGCGTCGATCGCCTGGGTGACCAAGGCGTGCCAGGTTTCCAAGTTTGGCGCTTGCGCGGACCCTTCTGGAAATCCGACGGAGCGAGAGGCATTAACGCAGCCCCCCTCCAACCGATCGCTTCCCTGCCGCGCTGGGACGAATCCTGCCATGGCCTCTGCCGCATTGGCCCCTTGGGCGCCATATCCGGGGACCAAGAAGAGCGCGTCCGGGGCGAGAGCGCGCAGCTGCCGCGCCTCATCCGGTCCGGTGGCACCGGTGACAAGCATTAAACCAGACCAGCCGGACTCGCCCTTGAGTCGGTCCATCATTGGCGCGAGGCTTTCCACCACTCGCGCATAAAGCGGCGCACCTTCCAGGTCCTTGGCTTGATAATCCGAACTGCCAGGATTGCTGGTGCGTGCCAGGACGATGACGCCCTTATCGTTGGCCTCAGCGGTCCGCACATGCGGTTCTAACGTGTCCAGCCCCATATACGGATTGACCGTCAGCGCGTCGCACTTAAATGGCGCGGTGTCGGCCAGATATGCCGCGGCATAGCCTTCTGCGGTCGAGCCAATATCGCCGCGCTTCGCATCCATAAGAATGAGAAGACCGTGTTCGCGCGCGGCGCCGCAAATATTCGCCAAAGCTCTCATACCTTGCCAGCCATGGCGTTCAAACAAAGCCACTTGCGGTTTGATGATCCCAGTCCGGCCCGCGGCTGCAGCCACCAAGGCGAGACCCCAGGCTTCAATGCCCTCCGGCGTATCGCCGCCAAATAGATCGGGAATCCGGCCCGCATGCGGGTCGATACCGACACAGAGCGGGCCATGCGTCCGTGTCGCTGAAATCAGGCGGTCGGCGAAGGTCAAACTCTAGTCTTCCACACTGCAAGCGACCTTGACCACTTGGAGGCTGCGCCGGGCGAGATCGGCTTGGTTGCCATAGCTCGCGGTTGAGAATGATTCAGGTGGCTCGCCCTGCACGTCCGCGCCTGTGGCTTTGATGAACTCGGCCACAGCTTCGGGGGCTGCGGTATAGATTCGGCCCCGCCGTGCGCTTTCTGCGACGATGACGCCCCGGACATTGCCGCTCTCATCATATACGGGCCCGCCGCTTAGACCACCGAGTGAGCCCAGCAATCCGCGCGTGCGTCCGGTTTCTGCCCAGGCCAAAACCGATTCGCTATTGCTACGGCGTCCGCGAGAAATCAAATTTGAGCGCGAGAGCAGGCGCGAGGCAGCTTCGCCGGGCCGACCTTGCGGATAGCCGACGTGAAACCCCTAGGCCCCCAGACGCAAATCGTCTTCCGTATTGAGTGAGGCGGGATTGGGACTGGTCTCTGTTTCTATCAACGCGAGATCAAATTGTTCGGAGACAATGACGCGTGTCGCGGGGGCGTAATGCCCTGGAGCGACCAATAAAGCGACTTCATTACACCCATCAACAACGTGACGGGCCGTCATCCATTGCCCTTCGCCATTGATTGCAAACGCGGTCCCGATTCCACTTTTTGGCGCCGTGACTTGGACCAAGACGCGCTCGTCAAACGCAGAGGGCGGCGGCAGCATCGCCCCTTCTTGCTGAATCGCTTCGGGCGGCGGCGGTGGCGCGTCATCGGACCCACCAGAAAAAACCGCCCACAAAACCACGCCTAAGACGAGTGCATATATGACCCAGTCAGGTATCCAACGCATATCTGCTCTCGGCTCCTATCAAACGCGACCCAAATTCGGATCCCACAAGCCAGCGGCAAGCAGCATCGCAACGGAAACTTTCGCAGCGATCAGCACAATAGCCGCGCCCGCTTCGTCATTTTGAATGCGCTGAGGAATATCGCGCAAAATCATGTCGATAATGCGATAGGTCAGCAATTGTAGGAGCAGAGCGACCGAACCCCAAAGTAAGAGGTCAACCAGAGTGAGACTGGACGCAAGACAGGAGGCGATCGGGATCGCCAGACCGGCAATTGCACCAGCCAAAGCCAACCCTGCGGCGCCATTCCCACCGCGAACCAGAGCCAACTCCTTCCAAGGCGTGAGCAAGATGTAGATCGTGCTTGCAATCAAGAGAAGTAGCCCGGCTGTTCCCGTCATCATGAGGAAATCTGGGAAGCCTTGTCGGAAAGATTCGAGCGTTGCCGTCATTGATTATCTTCTCGTCTATTATCCTGCCCGCATTTGCTC
>JABSQA010000069.1 GCA_013213825.1 Henriciella sp. | reverse complement strand
CCGAGCGTCTTCATGCTGGGGCCGAAATCGAGTTGGACGACGCCCCAAAGATAGTCGGTATATTGTTGCCAGAGTGGCTTATCGAGCCCGAATTTGGCGTTCAAAGCGGCTTCAGTTGCCGCGTTGAGTTTGCGCTCGCCATCGAACGGTCCGCCGGGCGCCATGCGCATCATGAAGAAAGCAACTGTAATAATGACGAGCAAAGTCGGGATCGCGATCAATAATCGCCGCCCCGTATATGCCCATGGAATCCGCGAAACGATACGCTGAAGGCCTGACACCAGAACGAAGCTCCTGAAGATCGTGTGTAATTGAATCAACCCAAAGGGCTTGGCAGCCCTCACAACTCTTCTTACGTTCACGTCCAACGGGCTAAAGTCACCGCCCATCTACATAAACCGGAGTAGGTTCATGCTCGATCTTCGCAAAGTCACGGATGGTTTTGCAGTCGCCCCCCAAATTGATGAGACAGACGTCCAAGCGATCGCGGATGCGGGGTATAAAACACTCATTGCCAATCGTCCGGATGGCGAGGGCGGAATTGATCAACCCCGTATGGGCGCGATCCGCACGCAAGCCGAGGCTTTGGGCCTCACGTTCGTCGCGATTCCATTTTCCGGCGCGCCGACCCCGGACATTTTGGAACGATTCAGCGCGGTTTTGGCCGAAGCGCCGGCGCCTATGCTGGCTTATTGTCGCACGGGGACCCGCTCGATCACGGCCTGGGCGATGACCCATGGTGGTCAAGGCATGGGTGATGAAGTCGTCGATGCCGCCGCAGGGGCAGGTTATGATTTGTCGGCATTGCGACCGCTTCTCTAAGACACGCGCGACTGGTTTGTGAGCAATTATTCACTACCGGTGAGTGAAAGAGGTTGCTACCTGGTCTTAGGCGTGCGAACAGCACAAAAAAGCCGCTGCGAAGGCTGAGGAGTAAAGTATGTCACGAAACTGGCTGACAGACTTTAAGTATGAGGACGGGGCCTGGCTCGTCAAAAAGACGGGTCATCGCATTCCAGCGACCCGTGAGCTGGCGAACGACATCTTCACCTGGCTGACTTTCTACACATTGGCGCAATCCTGGCGCTCGTGGCGACGGGTGACAGGGCATAAGCGTCCGACCATCGCGTTTTATCCAGAAAAACCGCGGCCATGGTACTTTATTTGGCCGGTTATGCACGCTGCCGGCGCCAAGCTGATTTCCGATCCGAGCATTGCCGACATTGTTTTCCAGTTCGATGATTCTACGGAAGCCAATCACACAGCTCCGGTGACGAAAGCCGGTGCAAAATTGGTCAATTTTGACTGTACCGATATCTCCAAATCGAAAGTGGCGGCGGCATTCGAACGTGCGGCGGGATATGGCCTCTCCGTCGATCCGCGTACCTATAAAGGCACGATGGTCGAGAAATCCGAAAAGAATGCCTGTCATGATGGCCGCATTCTCGAAGGTCCCATCGAACCGATTGAGGACAAGACGTATCAAGTCTTGGTCGATAATGAGATCCCCGGTGGCTTGATTGAAGATTTGCGCTGTTCCATTTGTGGTGGCCAGCCTGCCATTGTCTTCCGTAAGCGACGTCCGATCGATCGTCGTTTCTTGAACGAGAATGCTGAAGTTTTGCTCGATACGCCGCAAAACTGCTACTCGGAAGATGAAATTCGCGTGATCTCACGATTTGCTGAAGAGATCGGTCTAGAATGGGGCGGGGTCGACGTGTTACGCGACAATGCGTCTGGTAAGATTTACATTGTGGACGCGAACAAAACCGATATGGGCCCCCCAGTTGCCTTGAACCTTGGTGACAAGTTGAAAGCAACGCGCCGTATGGCCAAAGCCTTTGTTGCTGCGTTCGCGCCTAAACGTAAGTAGTTTGCCGGACTTGAGTAAATTGGGCACTATGCCCACGACAAGATAAGAAGAATCAAAGCAGCAATACTCCCATGGCTATACCTTTTGTGCGTGAAATTGAATTTGAATATGGCAATGTCGAACAAGTTTCACCGCTGATCCGACGTGTGATTGCCAATAATCCTGGTCCCTTCACTTTTGTTGGAACGGGCGTTTACATTATCGGACATGGCGAAGTCGCAGTGCTCGACCCAGGTCCTGTTGATGAGGCGCATTTTGAAGCTCTGAAAGCGGCGCTTGAGGGCGAGACCGTCAAATATGTTCTGGTGACACATGGCCATTCCGACCATTCTCCGCTGGCACGGCCTTTGGCGGAATGGGCTGGATGTAAGGTCTATGCCAAAGGCTGCGGCGAACCGACGGCCAAGGGCGAACTCGGCAGCGAGGATGATCCTGGCTTTGAGCCTGATGAATGTGTCTGTGACGGCGATGTTTTTGAAGGGCCTGGCTGGACGCTGGAAACGATTGAAACACCGGGTCACACGACCAATCACCTCTGCTTCGACCTGAAGGAAGAGAATGCGTGTCTGACCGGCGATCACATTATGGGATGGTCGACCACAATCGTGGCGCCACCAGATGGAAATATGGCTGACTATTTCAACAGCCTAGACAAGATTGAAGAGCGCGACTTCGACATTCTTTGGCCAACGCATGGCTCACCGATTGAAGGCAAAGCCTTTGTCAAAGAGTTTATCCAAGCCTATCGCCAGCATCGCCAAGACCGTGAAGACGGTGTGATTGCGCAGATGAAAGCGGGCGAAACCTCGATCCCGGAAATGGTCAAAACCATGTATGTCGGGCTTGAAGAGCGTCTGTTCCCAGCGGCGTGCATGAGCTTGCTTGGGCATATGTTCAAACTCATCGAGGAAGGCCGCGTTGTCGCGAGCGATGACCGCCCCGTGGTGCAGAGCGCGTTCCGACTGACAAAGGTCGACGCTTAAAGCGCACCAAATCGAAAATTCCCGCATTCCTGACGAAAGTCAGGACCCATGGCGGCTGGGAACATAATCAGCCATCCGACATGGATGCCAACTTATGTTGGCAAAGCAAGGGGAACAATTTCGTTCATCTCCCCCCACCGAAGATGCCCGCGCAGGCGGGTATCCAAGGACCTTAATTTCCCTCAATCCCGGTAGTGCTTATCGTCCATGGATCCCTGCTTTCGCAGGGATCTCCGGGGAGGCGGGACTAAAGGACTGATTAAGGCGCGCGTCGACCGTCTGCGCGGTCTTCTAACTCAACCATCAAGCCATGGACGCGGGTCGAATTTGCACCGAGATCTGACAAGCCCACGCGGCTGGTCGAGCGGATGTCGACCTCTGTTGCGCCATCTGCAGTGCGCACACGAACGGCGACATCGTCCTTGAACCCAAACCAACCGGACGTGGCCGTGGCTTCGATTTGTACCGTGTCACCCGTAGCCTGGTTTGAGACCATGTCCCAGCCACGCTTGGTCATGATTTGCTCGGCTGTAGCGGCAACCTCCGCGGGCGATTGGCTGAAATATATCGACTCGAGCGCCGGATAGACGGTGCCATCGCTGCCTTCTTTGGCTTCAGCTTCTTCTTGAACCTCTGATACCAAGCGCCCCGCCGTGCCCGGCCAGCGGGCTTCGGCATAATCTGGAACTGTCGGTGCATCCAAGACCGGATTGGTTTCACCCTGGGCCTCGCGCGCTGCCATGAGTTCGGCACTGAATTGTATGGGATCGGCCCAATCGGTTTGGATGTCATGCAGCGGCGGCAGCGAATTGGCCTGCGCGCCGAGTCCGGCCAAGCGGAACATGCAAAACGCGGCAATCAATGTTGCGACGAGAGCGAGGATAAAGGCCTGCTTTCGTGGGGCTTTGATCAAGGCGATCACTTGAGCGATGAGCGATAGACCAAGCGCGAGCATGGCAATACCGGGCCCAATGCCAATGGTCATCTGGCCCAGTCCAACTTGCCACGGCCATAGCCCAAATTTTGTGCCGAGCGCGGCGATCGCGAACCACAAAACTGTGAAAATCGAAACCGCGAGCGCAAACACCACAACTTTCATCCGCCACCCCGCTTTTGGGGTCTCAATTGCTTCGCTCATGGGCTGCCTCCTCATTCCCTTTAGCAGGCGAGATAGCTCATTCTCGCTGACATGGAAATCATTTGCGCAGCGATGGGGCGTTAAGGCAGGTCCGAAGCTTCGCCAAATGCGGTATATTGATAGACTTCAACGCCTGGGGCTTTCAGGGCTTCATCATAAAGGATCCAGGCGCGGGTCTGATCGGCGTCATCGCAGGTGACGAGCACCCATTCTTGATCTTCCGGACCTTGCTGAAACTCGGTGCTGGCCGGCAAATCGGATTCGTTTAGCTCATATTGGACGCCATCTTTCTCAGCAATGAAAAAGCCCTCGGCGAGATAGCTCTTATAGATCAGCTCGTCTCCCGCGCTGAGGGCCAATTGCTCTGCCCCATCACCGACAAAGGCTTCGACGCTTGTATCTTCCATGATCGTAAACGTGGTCGGATAGGTCATCGCCACAAATTCGAGCTTGTCTGCTTCGCGCCGTGCGGCATTCCAGGGGCTATAGGTCGCTTTGTGTGGTAAGCCGCAATAAATGGGCGGGTATTCCTCAAACGTAATCGCCTCATGCCCCATGACCGTCACCCCTTCCCGAGTGACTGAAAAGGCGTTTGGATATTCGCCGGACCAAAATGGCTGCAATTCCCAACCATCTGGATAGCCGACCGTCTGGATGTCATCACTTTCTTCCGGTTCCGTTACGCTCGTGGTTTCGGATGATGTCTCAGTATCTGCCTCGGTTACGGAAACCTCGTCCGTGGCAGCAGGTGTATCGGCGGCGTTGTCCGGAGCAGGGCTGCAGGCCGTCGCGGCGAAGGTAATGGTGGCAGCCGTCACAAATAATCGAATCATAGCTATCTCCATCAACGCCCGTTCTCATTCGTGCGCGGACTCGACTGTTGCTGTCAATTGTGGCGGCAATGACTTGGCATTTGTGGCGTTTTCGTGTGGAAGGGGCGCTTCGAATTGATTAAGGCATGGCTATGACCAAACCGATTGTCCGTTTCGCCCCGTCCCCGACGGGAAATCTACACGTTGGCAATGTCCGTACGGCATTGATCAATTGGCTGTTCGCGACAGGGCAGGGCGGCACGTTTATCCTGCGTATCGATGACACCGATACCGAACGCTCAACCGCAGAGTATGAGCAAGGGATCAAGGACGATCTAACTTGGCTCGGCTTGGTCTGGGGCGACACGTTCAAACAATCGGAACGGTTCGATCAATATGATATGGCGGCTGATAAGCTCCGCGAGATGGGCCTGCTCTATGCCTGTTATGAGACGGCAGACGAACTTGATCGTCAGCGCAAATTACAACGCGCGCGCGGCAAACCGCCCATCTACAATCGCGCGGGCCTCAATCTGACGGAAGACGAAAAAGCCGCCTATGAAGCGGAAGGGCGCAAGCCGCATTGGCGCTTCAAACTCAGTGGTGAGCGCGTGGTCTGGAATGATTTGGTGCGCGGCGAACAAGCGATTGAAACCAGCAGTCTGTCCGACCCAGTATTGATCCGCGCCGATGGATCTTACCTCTATACGCTGCCGAGTTGTGTCGACGATATTGAAGCCAACATCACGCATGTGGTGCGCGGAGAAGACCATGTCACCAATTCCGGGGCTCAGATTGAGATTTTCAAAGCCCTTGGCGGAACCGCGCCGGAAATGGCGCATACGCCGCTGCTCGTCGGCGCGGATGGGGCCAGCCTGTCCAAGCGACTTGGCTCGCTCGGCATGGGCGAATTGCGCAAGCAAGGGATTGAGCCGCTGGCGATTTGCTCGCTGCTCGGCAAGCTCGGCACGAGCGACAATGTCGAAATCCGCGACTCGCTCGCACAACTTTCTGAAGAGTTCGATTTTGCCAAAATCGGTCGCTCTCCGGCCCGTTTCGATGAAGCTGATTTGCAGAATTTGAACGCGGCTCTGACCCATGCCATGCCGTTTGAGACCGCCAAGGATCGTCTGGCCGCCGTCGATCCAAGAGCCGCCAATGAAGCGTTCTGGACCCTGGTGCGAGAGAATTGCGTTACGGTCGAAGATGCTGCGCGCTTCGTGCCGGTCGCATTTGGAGACATCACACCTTTGATCGAAGATGAGGATAAGGACTTCATCACGGCGGCTGCGACTCTCTTGCCAGAAGGCGACGTGACGGCAGAGACTTGGGGTGAGTGGACGAGCGTCCTTAAGGCTGAGACCGGGCGCAAAGGCAAAGGTCTGTTTATGCCCTTGCGCAAAGCGCTTACGGGGATGGAACGTGGGCCAAGCGTCGGCGATATGTTGGTCTTAATGGGCCGCGATCGCGCCCTCGCGCGCCTTAGCGGCGTCTGAGCGCGGGCGCTGCCGTGCGAGAGACTGAGGTCGCAACGGGCGCGCTAGATCCGAAGGATTGGGCGGCGTTCGAAGCCAGCTTGCACAAAGTGTTATCTGCGGCCGTGGATAAGCTGAAAGCGGCAGAGACCGGTCGCGTTTGGACGCCGCCACCAGAGGACATCAAGGCGCAACTGCACGCCCCGCTGCCCGTCAAAGGATTGGAATATGATGCGCTGGTCGCGCAATTAACCGTTCTGTTGCCTTACGGTGTCGGCAATACGCACCCGCGGTTCTTTGGCTGGGTGCATGGCTCAGGTTCGCCTGGAAACTTGCTGGCGGAAATTATTGGCGCCGCGATGAATGCCAATTGCGGCGGGCGTGACCACATCGCCATCTATGTCGAGCGGCAAGTGGTGGAATGGTGTCGATCTCTATTTCAGTTCCCAGATTCAGCCAGCGGATTGATTGTCTCGGGAACGTCTATGGCGACGATCATCGCGGCCAAAACTGCGCGGGACCGCGCGCTCGATTTTACCAGTCGTACAGACGGAGTCGGCGACACCAAATTGGTCGGATATGTCTCCGAACAAGCCCATTCTTGTTTGGCGCGGGCCTTCGACATGCTGGGTTTGGGGACACAAGCGCTTCGCAAGATCCCAGCGACTGCGGGTTTCGAAATTGATCTGGCCGCATTACAAGTGCAAATCTCTCGCGACCGGGCGGATGGATTTCATCCCTTCTTCTTAGGCGGAACGGTCGGAACCGTGAACACGGCCGCGATTGATGATCTCAAGGCCCTTGCCGAGATTGCTGAGCGAGAACAGATCTGGTCTCACGCCGATGGGGCATTCGGGGCCTGCGCGATGACAAGTTCCGAACTGGCGCCGCGTTTATCGGGAATTGAGCGTGCTGATTCACTCGCCTTCGATTTCCATAAGTGGATGCATGTCAATTATGATGCGGGCTGTGTGCTCATCCGCGATGGTGATGCGCATCGGCGAGCCTTTGCCGCACGCCCGGATTATCTCGCCGCGAATGGGGTTGCCTTAGCCGGAGGAGATCCGTGGCCGGTCGATTTCGGGCCGGAACTTTCGCGGGGGTTTCGCGCCTTGAAAGTCTGGTCCCATCTATTGGAACACGGGACCGAAAAAATCGGACGGGCGATTGCCGAAAATTGCGCTCTGGTTTCGGGCTTGGGCGAGAAAGTGCAGGCCCATCCGGATTTGGAACTGCTCGCACCAGTCTCCCTCAACATATGTTGTCTGCGCTATGCGCCAGCTTCGCTCAAACGAGCGCAACTGGATGACTTGAATACTGCGATTGTTGCGCAGATCCAAAACGAGGGCATCGCGGCGCCTTCAACAACACGAATAGATGGTGCGCTGGCGATCCGGGTGAATATCACCAATCATCGTACTCGAGAGGAAGATATCGATATCTTACTCGACGCGATCATAAGAACCGGCGTCGATTTGTCTTCAGGCCGGTCTCTATAGGTCGCCGAGTTTGACCACGCGGTCACAGAGCGCCTGGATCGCCGCCTCTGGCGTTTGTTCATGCACTAAAGCTGCGCGAAACTCTTCTGGCGTGAATTTCCCGTCAATAATGTGATCCATCAGTTCAAAGAAGGGCGCCCAGAAGCCGTCTTCGTCCAAAAAGGCCATGGGCTTGGCATGTAGGCCGAGGCGCGCCCAGCTGAGCATTTCAACCGCTTCTTCCAGTGTCCCGATGCCGCCGGGCAGGACGATAAAAGCGTCGCTTTTGTCGAACATACGCTGTTTGCGGGTGTGCATGTCTTCGACGATTTCGTGCGGCACATCTTCGAAGATGCGTTCTTTTTGCAAGAGAAAGCGTGGCATAATGCCAAGCACATCCCCACCATCCGAATGGGCGGCACGCGCGCAGGCGCCCATCAGGCCCACGCCGCCGCCACCATAGACCAAACGAATGTCCTGCTGAGCCAATGATCGCCCCAAATCCTGCGCCAAGCGCAGATAATCTGGTTTTACATCATTAGATGAGCCGCAATACACGCAAATCGACTTCAAATCGCCCATAGGTTCTGCCTCTGAATTCAAACCCTTGGACCCTTATAGGAAGTTTGTTGCTAAAACCAGAACAAAGGCCAGAACATCGATTTTTGATGGGCGCTCAACCCTACAAACTGACCTCTAAGTCTCACTTTGTTGCATAATTGCGACTGATTATCATTTTCCTGCTTATTGCGATTGATTTTCATTTACGACAGGCGTAGAGCAGCGCCTATCGAAATTCAAAGGTAGTGTAATCTATGTCTCGCTTTCAATCTCGCCTTCTTGGCGCAGCTGCTTTGTCTGTCCTTATTGCCGCGCCTATCGCGCAGGCTCAGGCCTCTGACGAAGATGAAGTGTCTGTCCAAGACGAAATCGTCGTCGTTGGTCAGTATCTCTACACAGATCAAATCAATGCGCTGAAAGCGCCGACGCCGATCATCGACGTGCCGCAAAGCCTTTCCATCATCACCGCCGATCAAATCCTCCAGCAGGGTTTTGACCGCATTAGCGACCTGATCAGCTACACGCCGGGTGTAAACGCGTCTCAAGGTGAGGGACACCGCGACGCCGTCGTCTTCCGGGGTGTGCGCTCGACCGCTGACTTCTTTATCGATGGCGTGCGCGATGATGTTCAATATTACCGTCCTCTCTACAATTTAGAGCAGGTGGAAATCCTACGTGGGGCGAATGCTTTGCTATTCGGGCGGGGCGGTACAGGTGGTCTGATCAATCGGGTGACCAAAAAAGCTGAACTCGATGACCAATTCGCTGGCTATCAAGCCAGTGTCGACACGTTCGGTGCTTTTGGCGCGCAGGTCGACAGTAATTTTGTCGTCAGTGACAATGCGGCCATCCGGGTCAATGCGATGTATGAAAGCTTGGAGAACCATCGCGACTTCTATGATGGGGATCGGTTTGGCATCAATCCGACGGCCAAGATCGAGCTTTCTCCTGCAACCACGGTCGATCTGTCATACGAGTACATTAATCACGAGCGTTTCATTGATCGCGGCATCCCTACAGGCACCAATGGTCGCCCCGTGGAAGCTTTTGAAGATATTGTGTTTGGTGACGCCGACCTAAATACGACCGAACTTGAAGCGCATTTGCTGCGCGGGGTCGTTCAGCACCAGATTAATGACACACTGAAAGCCCGCGTGACCGCGTCCTACAGTGATTATGACAAGCTCTACCAAAACTTTTACGCGTCTTCATTTAATCAAGCCGCTGACCCGACTCGTGTTGGCATTGATGGCTATGTCGATACCACGCAGCGCCGAAGCTTCACTTTGACGGGCGACCTTATTGGCGAATTCGAAACCGGTTCAATTGGCCATACTTTCGTTGCCGGGGCTGAGTACATCGATACATCAAACGACAATGATCGTTTCAACGCATTTTGGAGTGGTTCTTCCGATGATGTCGAGTTCTTCCTGGTGCAGCGTCCGCTCAATTTCCGCGGTGGCGTCGGTGTGAATTTTGATGGTGTTGCAACCACCAATGATTTCACCGCTGATCTCAATGACCGTTCAGCAGCTGAAGTGGAAGTGTTCTCGATTTATGTGAATGATCAGATCGAAGTGAACGAGTATCTCGATATTATCGTCGGTCTACGCTTCGATAGTTTCGACTTTGCCGTTGATGTTGTTGATCCGGTTCTGTTCGATACGGGCACGGTATCCATCGATACGCGTTCAAGCACGGATGACCGAGTGTCCCCGCGTGCTGGGCTTGTGTTCAAGCCGCAGGAAAACGTCTCGCTTTATGCCAGCTATAGCGAAAGCTTCTTGCCGCGTTCTGGCGAGCAGTTTGCGACGATTAGTGGCGGCGACCCCTTCGATCCAGACGTTTTCGAAACGGCTGAAATTGGCGTCAAATGGGACTTTGTCCCAGGTCTTAGCTTCACCGCAGCCTATTTCCAGAACGAACAGACTCGCGCGGATCGTGATGACGATACGGGCGAAAATTTCGAGGTACGAGGCCTGGAGATTGAAGGCATCGAGCTGCAATTGCAGGGCAATGTGACAGAGCAGCTCTTTGTTACAGCTGGGTATAGCTATCTCGATGGTGAAACCGATAATGGCGCTGAAATTCCGCGTGAGCTGCCAGAGAACACGTTCTCTGTCTGGGGCGCTTATCAGGTAACCGACAAGCTCGGCTTTGGTCTTGGCGCTACCTATCAGGATGAGTCCTTCATCACCGATTTTGATATTGGCGATACGGGTCCTCACCCGACATTGCCCGCTTATACCCGCGTCGATGCGGCCGCTTACTACGATATCTCGGACACAATGCGCGTTCAGTTGAATATCGAGAATCTGACAGACGAGCTCTATTATCCGACCTCGCACAGCACGCATCAGGCGACGGTCGCCCCGCCGTTGAACGCGAAAATTACGCTGAGCGGCAAATTCTAATCCAACTGTAAGATCGAAAGCCGTCGGACCTTGTTCCGGCGGCTTCTTTCATAAAAATACTATGCATATCGATTAGCCCGCCCCATATGGCGGGCTATGAGTGGACATATGCAAACTGCGGATACCGATAAGATTGAAAGCGCTGATGGCGGACTGGTGGTCTCAATTGGGCGCATTCTTAAACTCTTAGCACGGCCCGAACTCCGAAAATGGCGACCGGTCATGGTCATTGCCATCATGCTGACCTTGGGCGCTGCGGTGCTTGAAGTCGTGGCGCCTATTTTGGTCGGCATCGCCGTCAACCAATTGGTGGCCAATGATGACGGGATCGTTGCCGGGTTTGGTGCTGCCGCAATGTGGATTGCCATTGCGATGAGCGTCCAATTCACCGCCCGCGCCATGCCGCAATTGAGAGATTGGCTCTTCTCACCGGTCAGCCAGGACGCGCAACGTATCGCCTGTGTCGATGCATTCGGCCATGCGCAAAGCCTTTCGCTTGGATTCCACCAAACACGGCGCACTGGGGCCTTGAACCGCGTGATCGAACGTGGCGCGGGCGCGATTGATTATCTTATTCGCTTTCTGGCGTTCAACATTGGCCCAACCTTCGTTCGCTTGATTTTGGCGTCGATTGCGCTCGCTGTCGCTTATGATCCATGGCTCGGTTTGGTCGCCGTCGTCACGGTCGCGATCTATGCCGTTGCAACGATTATCATTACCGAGTGGCGCGTCCGTCAGCGGCGGCGCATGAATGTCGCCGATACACGGTTCCGCGGGATCGCCGTGGATATTCTAACGAACTTTGAGACGGTGAAATCTTTTGCGGCCGAGCGTCGTGAGACGGATCGGTTCAACGGTGCCATGCGCAATTATAACACGCACTATGTCGAAGCTGTGCGCAGCATGTATATTCTGAATGCGACGCAGGCCTTCGTCATGATGTTTGGCATGGCGGTGGCGCTGATTCTATCGGCCTGGAATGTCTCGGCAGGGCGGATGGAGATTGGCGGCATTATCGCCGTCCAGATGCTATTCGTTTCACTGTACGCCCCCCTGAACATTCTCGGCTGGGCGTGGCGTGAGATTAAGCAGGGGGCAGTGGATCTGGAGAAGCTCTACGGCCTCTTGGGAATGAAACCCGAAGTCGCGGACAAGCCCGACGCCAAAACACTGGAAGCGCCAAAAGGCGATGTCGTGTTCGATCAAGTGAGCTTCACGCATGATGCCCGTTCCGTCGGCGTTCAAGATGTTAGCTTTGACTTGGATGCGGGAAAGAAAATCGCCTTTGTCGGGACATCGGGCGCCGGGAAGTCGACGCTGCTCAAACTGCTCTTCCGCTTCTATGACGTGAATGGGGGGCGTGTGCTCGTTGATGGTCAAGACGTTCGGGATGTGACGCAAGCAAGCCTCCGCCAAGCGCTCGGGCTGGTGCCGCAAGATGTGGTCCTGTTTAACGAAACGATTGCCGCCAATATTTCTTACGCGAAACCGGATGCCAGCTTGGATGAGCTCCGCGACGCGGCAAGACGCGCCCAATTGCTCGACTTTATCGAGAGTTTGCCAGACGGTTGGGAAACGCGAGTTGGCGAACGCGGCCTCAAATTATCCGGGGGTGAGAAACAGCGCGTTGGGATTGCCCGCGTGATTCTTGCCAATCCTGCTATCCTGGTGCTGGATGAAGCAACGTCCGCGCTCGACAGTGCGACCGAAGCGGCTGTCCAGGAAGCACTGGATGAGGCGTCCAAAGGGCGAACGACCCTGATGGTGGCGCACCGCCTGTCGACTGTTCAGAATGCCGATGAGATTGTTGTTCTGAAAGCAGGCCAAGTGATCGAACGCGGGACGCATGATGACCTCTTGGCAGCTGAGGGCGAATATGCCGATATGTGGGCACGCCAGGCGAAACGCGATGCGCTCGCCGTGGCGGCTGAATAGGAGGCTCTGGTCCGATGTCAGATAAGGATTTCAGTCGTGAACGGTTCCCGTGGCTGCGCGGCAATTTCGATTTAGAAGGCTATGTTGGCGCCCTGGCGGCGTTGCTGGTTGGAATTTTGCTCGGCTATGTGGTCGGTATTCTATTCTGTATCGGCTTTATCGCAGCGGTCATCATCCTGTTCGCGACTCGGACAGCGGAACGCACACCGCCGGAAGCTGAATATCTTATCATCGCCCCCATAGATGGCATTGTTGTTTCAGTCGGGGGCGCCCGTCCGCCGGATGAATTGCGGCTCGAAGGCGCAGAATGGACCCGCGTGCGCGTGTCTGTCGGCCCAACCAATACGAACGGCATTTATGCGCCTATGGACGGGGCCATTGACCATATCATCCGCGAAACCGGTGACCCGGCCGCATTCGCCGCGATGAAACCTGATCGTCCAGGCCTAGCGGTCGCCTATGTGGCACTGCAAAGCGGCGAACGGTCTGTTGGCATGCGTTTCGCGACTGGTGGTCTCGGACCCCGTTTGGAAATCGATTCAGAAGCCGGCGATGCCGTGCGTTTGGGCCGAAACATTGGCACCCTTCGTCTCGGCGGGTGGTGTGATCTCTATGTCCCAGCGTCGGTTCAAATCCTGCCATTGCCTGGCCAAACATTGGTCGGGTCAGAGACCATTCTCGGACGGTTTGGAGAGACGGTCGAAAACGCGTCGCCTCCAATTGCATCCGAACCTGTACCTGAACCCGAAGAAGAGACGCCAGAGCCTGAACCGGAGGACGAACCGGAAACGGTGATCGATGAAGAAGATGAGCTGACCCTCGAGGCGCTCTCTGGTGATGACGAAACTGAAACGGCGACCAGTGAAGACGATGACGAAGACGTCTCGGAAATGTTCGCCCGTCTGCGCAAAGAAGCGCAGAAAATGCAAGATGGCGACTAAACCCGCCCGATCGTAGATTGCGCCAGGGTTGTGGTTTCCGCAGCCCGTTCATTGACCTTTAAGCGAAGCAGTTCCATTTGGCGCGCGCTGTCGCGGTTTGAGCCGTTTTCGGCTTGCCCTTAGTGACCAGAAAGAATCCACGTGTCCACATTCTCAGATCTTGGTTTGCACAAACAAGTGCTCAAAGCGGTGACCGCGGAAGGCTATGAAACGCCGACGCCGATCCAATTGCAGTCCATTCCGCGCCTCTTAGCAGCCCGTGATTTGCTCGGAATTGCACAAACGGGCACCGGCAAAACAGCCGCATTCGCCCTGCCAACGCTGCATCATTTGCGCCTGCTCAATAAAAACCGAAAACCCAAAAGTGCCTATGTGCTGGTCTTAGCGCCGACGCGGGAACTGGCCGGGCAGATCGCTGAAAGTTTCCGAACCTATTCCAGCTATATGGATTGCGTTACGCAAACTGTGTTTGGTGGGGTCAAAATCAATCGCCAGATCCGCGCACTCGAAAAAGGCTGTCATGTCTTGGTCGCGACACCAGGTCGGCTCTTAGACTTGATGAATCAAGGCGCGGTTCACTTACGCGATTTGGACGTGCTGATCCTCGATGAAGCCGATCAGATGCTGGATATGGGCTTCATCCATGATTTGCGGAAGATCATGGCGCAAGTGCCGGATGAGCGTCAGACATTATTGTTCTCGGCAACCATGCCAAAACTGATCGAAGACATGACCGGACAGTATTTAAGCGACCCAGTACGTGTGTCGGTTGCCCCTGAAAGCACAACGGCAGAGCGCGTGACACAAGGCGTTATTCATGTCGCTAATAACAATAAGCTGGCTTTGCTCGGCAAGCTGCTCGACAATCCGGACATTGATCGCGCACTGGTCTTCACGCGAACCAAGCACGGCGCGGACAAAGTTGTCCGCAAACTGATCGCGAAGAATTATCCGGCCCTCGCCATTCACGGCAATAAATCTCAATCCCAGCGATTGAAGGCGCTCGACGCGTTCAAATCGGGCAAGTGCCGCATTCTGATCGCCACGGATATCGCCGCGCGGGGCATAGATATTGATGGCATCACCCATGGCATCAATTTCGAAATGCCAAATGTGCCAGAACAATATGTCCATCGCATCGGCCGGACGGCGCGGGCGGGAAAAGATGGCATTTCAATCTCGCTCGTCGCGGAAGACGAGCTCTATTATTTGCGCGAGATTGAGAAGATCACGCGGGTTGAAGTGGAAGTATTACCGGCCCCTGAAGGGATGGAGGACCTGGTTCTGCCACCGCCGGCTCCAAATCTGAGAGTCCGCAAGCCAAAAGGTCCCTCACGCCGATCTGGCAAACCACCGCAGCGCGGATCACGCCGCAATCGCCCCGAAGGGGTCTCGAAAGCCAAACAACGTTCGCGCAAACGGCCGGGGAAAAACCAACGCCGCCGCGATCGTGAAACCGCGAACGCCAAAGGATAGAGAAACCAGTTCCCAATCCGTCCTAGCGGCGCAAATATGTTTCGATCAACTCGGCCTGCGTCTCAAAGGCGGGTGTGCCCGGGGCAATAAGTTCGACATGGCCCGCACCAGGCGATTCGACAAATTGTCCGGATCCGCCAGCTGCCAAGATTTTGTCCGTCAGCGCGCGACCAAGATCAGGCGGCGCGATCCGGTCGCGTTCGCCATTGACGCTGATCAGCATTGCGGAACTCGGCAAAAGCTCTGAAACAGATGTATCCGAATAGACATTGGGGCGGCTTTCCGTCGGTTCGCCGGTCAATTCGGTGCGAATGTTCGCAAGGCAGGTTTCAAGCGTTACGGGCTCGGATGCTTCAAGATCGGCCAATCCTCCAGAGATGATCACCGCTTCAATCGGTAGCTCAGGAAGCGCGCCAATTTCGCTACCGTCTGAAATGCGAGATTGAACCGCTGTCCAAGCCGCCAAATGTCCGCCCGCCGAATGCCCGTAAGCGACGATTTGATCGACATTGAGGTTAAGCGAAGGCCCTAATTCCAGCAGCTTGAGTGTCGCGTTTCGAACATCTTGGAAGGTACCTGGATATCCGCCACCGGCTTCGTCAACGCCGCGATACTCAATGTTCCAGACCGCAATGCCTCTTTGCTGAAGATCAGCCGCGGCATAATTCATCAGCGTGCGATCGGCGATGGCTTTTTGCCAGCACCCACCATGGATCATCAGCACGACAGGATGGGGTCCCGGCCCCTCTGGCAGCCATAGGTCGACGACTTGCGCTGGGGCATCGCCATAGCTGTGAGTTGAGCTAGGGGTCGGCAATGTCCGCCCGGTTAGGTCGCCCCATGTCATCAATGCCGGTTCCTCCTGTGCGACCGAATTTTCCGATTGGCCTATGCAAGCAGCGAGCAGGCCCGTCAGGGCCAGCAGGGTGATGATCGATCTTTTCATGATAGCTCTTCCCAAGTCGCTCTTTGTGACCCTAGTAAGCAACGTTTGAAATCAAGCTCAAGCTCCGGCGATCTGCACCATGCCCGAATCCTCGTATCCAAAATCCCTCGATGACGCGATCGCCTTCGACGCCGCGGATCCGCTCTCTGAGGCGCGAGCCGCATTTTCTATCCCGGACAATCTGACGTATCTGGTTGGTCATTCTTTGGGGCCGGTGACTCATAATGCCTTAAAAGCGCTGGAACGCGCGGCACAGGCCGATTGGCGCAATGATCTTGTCGGCTCATGGAACACTGCGAACTGGATCGACCTTCCGACCCTCCTGGGCGCGCCGATTGCGAAACTGATTGGTGTGAACGCGGACGAGGTCGTGGTCTGCGACAGCGTCTCCATCAATCTATTCAAACTGGTCGGCGCCATTGCTCGAGCCTACGGTTCGGAGGCGCGTATCATCGTCGAGCAATGTGAGTTCCCAACAGACCAATATATTTTGGAGCGTCTGTCCGAGCAGATGCGTTTGGACTTTGTCAGAGCGCCCGCTCAGACAGGGTTTGAAAACCTCCAACGCGGCGACATTTTCGTTCGCAGCTTGGTCGACTACCGGACCGCGGAGGTGGCGGACGTTGTTGAAATGGAGGCTCTGGCGGCTCAGGCGGGCGCCGTTGTGGTCTGGGATCTCAGCCATGCCTCAGGCATTTTGAACCTCCAGCTTGCGGATTGGGGCGCGAAGTTCGCGGTCGGTTGCACCTACAAATATTTGAATGGTGGACCCGGCGCCCCCGCCTTTATCTATGTGTCTGCAGATCACGTGGATGAATTAGAAACCCCATTGGCCGGTTGGCTGGGCCATGCCGAACCGTTTGGATTTTCTGATCATTATGTAGCCGCGCCAGGTGTCACCCGTTTCGTCGCCGGCACGCCGCCCATTCTCTCTATGACGGCGCTGAAAGGGGCGTTGGACGTGTTCGATCAACTCAGCCTAGCGGACATAGAAGCGAAAGTGCAGCGGCTGGGCGATATGTGCTTGGCGACCTTTGCAGCTTTAGGCCTAAGGTCGAATTCGCCGCCGATTGGCATCCGCCGCGGGGGGCATGTCAGCCTCATCCATACTGATGGCTATGCGTTTTCTCAAGCACTGGCTAAGGCGGGCTTTAAAACCGATTTTCGTACGCCAGACACCGTCCGCTTCGGGCTGTGCCCGCTTTATTTGAGCTATTCTGATGTCTGGCGGGCGATGCAAACGCTGTCCGCTATCCTCGAGTCCGAGATTTATCTGCAACCTGAATATGCTGTTCGCGCCAAAGTGACTTAAGCCCTTAGGGCGGGATCATAGCCGCTCGCTGTCAGTCTCGTCCGGGACGGAATTCATCCAGGTAAAGACCGGCTTGAGCGGCAAGACCCAACCAATCCCGGCGACCACAAAAAAGATCAAGCTTGCCCATTTAGGCGCCGTGGCCAGCATTGAGCCGATCGTCGCTGCGCCCCAAACCCAAAAGGCGAGGAAGGCCATAACGGCGATACAGGCGACAAGTCTGCGCTGAGATTGGGGCATGAACTGTAATTTCCTGGTTCCTGCGACCGTGTGGCCCGTTGCTGTTCGCGAGTAGCACGTCAAATAGAGCGAATTATGCCTGACGCAATATCTCCTGTCGCCGCACGTTGGATCCAAAGATGGCTGATCCTGATTGGATTGATGGTTTACGCCATGATCTTGATCGGAGGGGCCACGCGTTTGACCGATTCGGGTTTGTCGATCACCGAATGGGCGCCGATCAAAGGGGCCTTGCCACCGCTAAGCGAAGCGGCCTGGCTTAGCGAATTCGAGAAATACTAAGCCACTGCCGAGTTCCAACAGCAGAACTACAATATGACCATGTCCGAGTTCCAGTTCATCTATTGGTGGGAATGGGGACACAGATTGTTTGGGCGTTTGATCGGC